>DAIUEO010000156.1:0-7675 GCA_036845125.1 Candidatus Eiseniibacteriota bacterium
CCTGGCGCTCATGGGCCCCTCGGGCTCGGGCAAGTCGACCATGATGAACATCCTGGGCTGCCTCGATACGCCGACCTCGGGCTCCTACAAGCTCAAGGACCGCGAGATCCAGACGCTCAGCGACGACGAGCTCGCGCGGATCCGCAACCAGGAGATCGGCTTCGTGTTCCAGACGTTCAACCTGCTCGCGCGCGCCGACGCTCTCCACAACGTGGAGCTGCCCCTGGTCTACGCCGGCGTGCGCCACGAGGAGCGCCGCCGCCGCGCCCGCGAGGCCCTCGCGCTCGTGGGTCTCGAGGACCGCATGAAGCACCGGCCGAACGAGCTCTCGGGCGGGCAGCGCCAGCGCGTCGCCATCGCGCGCGCGCTGGTGAACAATCCGAGCATCATCCTTGCCGACGAGCCGACCGGGAACCTCGACACCGCGACGGGCGAGGAGATCATGAACGCCTTCGAGCGCATCTGGAAGGCCGGCAACACCGTGATCCTCGTGACGCACGAGGCCGACATCGCCGCCCACGCCCACCGCGTCGTCCGCATGCGCGACGGCAAGATCGAGAGCGACGCCCCCAGCGGTCGCGGCCTGAAGCCCGGCGCCGCGGCGTCCGCCGTCCCGCGATGAACCTCCGGGAGAGCGTCGGCATCGCTCTGGGCGCGATCCGCGCCAACAAGATGCGTTCGTTCCTGACGCTGCTCGGGACCATCATCGGCGTGGCGTCGGTGATCGCCGTGGTGTCCTTTGTCGAGGGCCTGAACCGCTACGTCTCCGAGAAGCTCATCCAGTCCGGGATGAACGTGTTCATGATCGACAAGTACGGGCTCATCACGAGCCAGGAGGAGTACGAGAACGCGATGCGGCGCCCGGACGTCCTGATCTCGGACGCCGACGCGCTGCGCCGCTCGGTGGGCCATGCCTCCCTGGTCGTCGCCCAGGAGGACACCCGCGAGATGGTGCGCTACCGCCAGAAGAAGGTGGCGGGGGCCTCGATCCGCGGTCGCAGCGCAGGCTACGAGGTGATCGATGACCTCGCGATCGGGTCGGGCCGCCATTTCGGGGAGATGGACGACCACCGCCGGCGGATGGTGTGCGTGATCGGCGCGGAGATCGCCGAGGAGCTGTTCCCGAAGCTCGAACCGCTCGGCCGGCAGGTGCGGGTCGGCGCCCAGTCGTTCGAGGTCATCGGGGTCGCCGCCCGGAAGGGCAAGGTGCTCGGGCAGAGCCAGGACCGCTTCGTCGCGATCCCGATCCGCACGTTCCTCAAGTTCAAGGGGCATGGGGATCGCTCGATCGACATCGCGATCAAGAGCGTGGACGCGGCGTCGATTCCGATCGCGATCCAGGAGGCGCGCAACATCATGCGCGGCCGGCGGGGCCTGAGGCCCGGCGCCCCGGACGATTTCGGCCTCACCACCTCCGACACCTGGATGGACCTCTACCGGAATCTGACCGGCGGCATCTTCGTCGTGACCATCGGGGTGGCCGCGATTTCGCTGCTGGTGGGGGGGATCGTCATCATGAACATCATGCTGGTATCGGTGACGGAACGGACCCGCGAGATCGGCGTGCGCAAGGCGCTCGGCGCCCGCCGGCGCGACATCCTCACCCAGTTCCTGGTCGAGTCGACCACGCTGTCGCTCACGGGCGGCCTGATCGGGCTGGCGGCCGGGACCTCGCTCGCGCTGCTCGTGGGGATGGTCAGCCCGCTGCCGGCTGCCGTCAGCCTGCCGGCCGTCGTCATGGGCATCCTCATGTCGTCCCTGATCGGCGTGTTCTTCGGCTCCTATCCCGCCTGGCGCGCGGCACGTCTCGACCCGATCGACGCGCTGCGGTACGAGTAGCCGATGGACTTTTACCTCCTGCGCGAGACCCTGCGGATGGCCGGCACGGCGCTGGTCGCCAACCGGCTGCGCTCGGCGCTCGCGCTGCTCGGCATCGTGATCGGCGTGGGCACCGTGATCGGCATGGTCGCCCTCATCAACGGCTTCCAGCGCTCCTTCCAGCAGAGCCTCCAGGCGATCGGCAACAACACCATCTACATCCGCCGCATCCGCCCTGGCATCATGATCGACGGTCAGATTCCGGACAGCCTGAAACAGCGGAGGGCGTTCACCATCGAGGACGCCGACGCGATCCTGGAAAAGTGCGACGCGGTGACCGCGATCGCCCCCTTCAAGTGGCCCTGGCAGGACCTGCGCCTCCGTTACCGTGACAAGCAGACCAAGCTGACGTTCGTCTACGGCACCAACGAGCAGTACCTCGTCACCCACGGCTACGACCTCAGCAGGGGGCGGTTCTTCACCGGGGAGGAGGTGCGCCGCCACGCCGGCGTGTGCGTGCTCGGCAAGGACACCCGCGAGGCCCTGTTCGGGAACAGCAACCCGCTCGGGCGCGACGTCCACATCGGCCACCAGACGTTCACCGTGATCGGCGAGTTCGGGCCCAAGGGCAAGCTGATGGGCAACAACTTCGACGAGGTCGCGTGCATTCCCTACACGACCGTCGACAAGTACTTTCCGGCTCCCGACGACGCGCCACCCTGGTTCCCCAAGCGCGGCGAGCTGTTCCTCGACGCGATCGCCGTGTCGCCGGAGATGAACGAGGTGGCCCAGCAGCAGATCATCGAGGTGCTGCGCGTGCGGCGGAACCTGCCGAGCAGCAAGCCCAACAACTTCGTGGTGTTCACCGACGACGCCTTCCTCCAGCTCTACAACACGATCACGGGCGGCATCGTCGCCCTGATGACGCTGATCAGCTCGATCTCGCTGGTGGTCGGAGGGATCGGAGTCATGAACATCATGCTGGTCGCGGTCACCGAGCGCACCCGCGAGATCGGCGTCCGCAAGGCGCTCGGCGCCCCGCGCCGCGCCATCCTCACCCAGTTCCTGGTGGAGGCGGTCCTGCTCACCGCGGCGGGCGGCGTCATCGGCATCCTGCTCGGGGCGAGCATCTCGTGGCTCGTGAGGGCGGTGAGCCCGCTCCCGACCTACGTCTCGGCGTGGTCGGTGATCACCGGACTGCTCTTCTCCGCGGCCGTCGGGATCTTCTTCGGCCTCTATCCGGCGATGCGGGCCTCGCGACTCGACCCGGTGGACTCCCTCCGCTACGAGTAGGAGTGGTGTAGCCTGATCGCGTGAACGCTCGCGAAAGCGCCGCGATGGCCCTCGCCGCGCTCTGGGCGAACAAGCTCCGGTCGTTTCTCACCCTGCTCGGCATCATCATCGGAGTCTCGTCCGTGATCGCGGTGATGTCCCTGGTCCAGGGGCTGGACCGCTATGTGAGCACCCAGCTCGCCTCGGCCGGCGTCAACGTGTTCAACGTCGACAAGGTCGGCATCGAGTTCGATCTCGAGAAGATGCGGGTGAAGCTGCGGCGGAAGGACCTGCGGCCCGAGGACGCCGCCGCCATCGCACGCGCCGCCCGGCACGTGGAGGCGGTCGCCGCCGAGCGCACCGCGGTCTCCCGCATCGAGCGCGGCAATCGCTCGCTGCGCCAGGTGGCGGTGCGCGGCGTCGAGCCGGACTACATGCTGGTGAACGACCTGCCGGTCGCCCAGGGCCGTCCGATCGGCGGGATCGATCTCAGCACGCGGGCCCCGGTGTGCGTCCTCGGCAGCGACGTCGCCGAGCACCTGTTCGAGCACCGCGACCCGCTCGGGGCCGAGGTCCGCCTCGGACCCCACCGGCTGGTGGTGGTGGGCGTGGGGAAGGAGCTGGGCTCGGCGTTCGGCGCGAGCCGCGATTCCTACGTGCTGCTGCCGCTCACCTCCTTCGAGCGCCGCTTTGGCCGGCTCGGCAGCGTGACGATCGGCGTGCGGAGCCGGGGCGCCGAGACCTTCGCACAGGCGCAGGACGAGGCCCGCGCGATCCTCCGGGCCCGCCGCCACCTCGCGCCGGCGGCCCCCGACGACTTCGAGATCGTGACGCCGGAGATGTACATGAGCCTGTGGCGCAACCTCTCGGGCGCGATCTCGATCGTCATCGTCGGGGTGTCGATGATCTCGCTCGTGGTCGGCGGCATCGTCATCATGAACATCATGCTGGTCTCGGTGACCGAGCGGACGCGCGAGATCGGGCTCCGGAAGGCGGTCGGCGCGACGCGGCGCGACGTCCTCGCCCAGTTCCTGGTGGAGGCCATCACGCTCTCCCTCGCCGGCGGCGCCGTCGGCCTCGGGCTCGGGGTGGGAGCGGCGGTGCTGATCGGGCTCGTGACCCCGCTCCCGGTCTACGTGAGCCCGCTCGCGGTGGCGCTCGGCCTCATCGTCTCGACGGCGGTGGGACTCTTCTTCGGCGCGTATCCGGCCGCGCGCGCGGCACGCCTCGATCCGGTGGTCGCGCTGAGGCGCGAATGAGCGCCCCGCTCCGCGTGCTGTTCCCGACCATCGTGCGGATGGCCCTCCAGTCGCTGCGCGCGAACCGGCTCCGCTCGCTGCTCACCACGCTCGGCGTGGTGGTCGGCGTGGGGACGGTGGTGGCGATGGCCAGCATCATCCAGGGCTTCAACCGCACGGTCGAGACCTCGATCTCGTCCTTCGGCTCGCACGTCATCTACGTCCGGAAATTCAAGCCCGATCTCTTCTTCGGCGAGTTCCCGGAGAGCCTGCGCGTGCGGCACGCCTTCAACGAGGGGGATGCCGAGGCGATCCGGCGCCTGTGCCCGGACGTGCGCGAGGTCAGCATCCTCGGGTTCATCGAGTCCGCCACGCTGAGGCGGAAGGGCCGGGTCTCGCGCGGCGTCCAGGTGATCGGGGCCGATCCCGCGATCCAGGTGGTCAACCGGTACGACCCCTGGCTCGGCCGCTTCTTCACCGAGGAGGAGACCCGGCACCGCGCGCAGGTGATGGTGATCGGAAAGGCAATTCGCGAGACGCTGTTCCCCCAGGGGAATGCGGTCGGCGCCACCGTGCACATCGACCGCATCCCGTTCCGAGTGATCGGCGAGCTCGAGCCCAAGGGCCGGAGCCTGTTCTTCAACCCCGACGAGATCATCACCATCCCGTACACGACGCTCGCCAAGTATTTCCCGCCGCCCGACGACGCGCCGTTCTACGTGCCGAAGCGCGGCGAGTACTACCTCAACGCGGTGGCCGTGAGCCCCGAGCGTACGCCCGCGGCGGTGGACCAGATCGGGGAGGTGCTGCGCCGCCGGAGACACGTTCCCGCACGCGGCGCGGACAACTTCGCCGTGTTCACCGAGGACGCGCTGGCCGACCTCTACGACCAGCTCACCGGCGCCACCTACGCGGTGATGATCATCATCTCGTCGATCGCGCTGCTCGTCGGCGGCATCGGGGTCATGAACATCATGCTGGTCGCAGTGACCGAGCGGACCCGCGAGATCGGCCTCCGCAAGGCGGTGGGCGCCCCCCGCGCCAGCGTGCTGACCCAGTTCCTGCTCGAGGCGGTGGTGATCACCGGCGCGGGCGGGCTGATCGGGATCGCCGCGGGGGCGGGCGTGGCGCAGACCGTGCGCGCGCTCTCCGGACTGCCCGCGTACACCCCGTGGTGGTCGGTGATCGTCGCGTTCCTGTTCTCCGTGGCGGTCGGAGTGTTCTTCGGTCTCTACCCGGCGGTGCGCGCGTCCCGCCTCGACCCGGTCGAGGCGCTGCGCTGGGAGTGAGCCCTCAGGGGCGGTGTTATAGTCGGCCGTCCGAGATGAGCTCTGCGACCCTTCCGAAACCGACCCCCGCCGCCCCGCCCGCCGTGAACCGCGCCGAATCACGAGGATTGCGGGACATCGTCATCCGCGGCGCCCGCGAGCACAACCTCCAGAACCTTTCCCTGAGCATCCCCCGGATGAGCCTGACCGTGGTGACCGGGGTCTCGGGCTCGGGCAAGTCCTCGCTCGCCTTCGACACCCTCTACGCGGAAGGCCAGCGCCGCTACGTGGAGTCGCTCTCGGCTTACGCGCGGCAGTTCCTCGGACAGATGGAGAAGCCGGACGTCGATTCGATCGACGGGCTCTCACCGGCCATCGCGATCGAGCAGCGCGGCGCCGGCTCCAATCCGCGCTCGACCGTGGCCACCATCACCGAGCTCTACGACTACCTGCGGCTGATGTTCGCGCGGCTCGGCGTCCAGCACTGCCCCAACTGCGACACCCGAATGGAGCGGCAGACCGCGCAGGAGATCGTGGACGTGATCCAGGAGCGCTTCGGCGCGCGCCGTATCGCGCTGCTCGCGCCGATCGTGCGCGGGCGGAAGGGCGAGTACCGGAAGGAGCTGGAGGACGCCCGCCGCGAGGGCTTCCTGCGGGCGCGGGTCGACGGCGCCTGGGTCGAGCTCGACGACCCGCCGAAGCTCCACCGCCAGAAGCGCCACGACATCGACATCGTGGTGGACCGGCTGACCGTGGACGGCGGCGCGCGTTCGCGGCTCGCCGAGGGCGTCGAGACGGCGCTGCGGCGGGCGGAGGGACTCGTCGCGGTCGCGATCGAAGGCGAAGCCGACGCGCTCTTCAGCCAGGGCGCGGCGTGCCCCAAGTGTGGCACCAGCGTTCCCGAGCTCGAGCCGCGGAGCTTCTCGTTCAACTCCCCGTTCGGCGCCTGCCGCGGCTGTGACGGACTCGGCAACCTGCTCAAAGTGGATCCCGCGCGGGTCGTGCCCGATCCCGATCTCAGCATCGAGCAGGGAGCGATCGCGGCGTGGGGCGACGCGTCCAGCACCTGGACCGGCGGCGCGCTGCGCTCGGTGGCGAAGGCCTACGCCTTCTCGCTGGCGACGCCGTGGAAGAAGCTCGCGCCGCGCGTCCGCAAGCTACTGCTCGAAGGCTCGGCGGGCGAGGAGCTGCGCTTCGAGTTCAAGACGAAGAAAGGCTCGTCGTTCGTCCAACGCAGCACCTTCGAAGGCGTGATCCCCAACCTCGAGCGCCGCTACCGCGAGACCACCAGCGAATCGGTGCGCTCCTTCATCGGCAGCCTGATGCAGCCCACGCCGTGTCCCGACTGCCAGGGACAGCGGCTGCGTCCGGAGAGCCGGGCGGTGCGGATCGAGGGCCGCAACATCGCCGAGTGGACGGCGCTCTCCGTGCGCGCCGCGCGTGCCGCAGTGGCTGCCCTCGATTTCCCGGGGGCGCGCGCCACGGTGGCGGAGCCGATCGTGAAGGAGCTCCGGAGCCGGCTCTCGTTCCTCGAGGACGTCGGGCTCGCCTACCTGACGCTGGACCGCTCCGCGGGCAGCCTCGCGGGCGGGGAGGCGCAGCGCATCCGGCTCGCGACCCAGATCGGCTCCCAGCTCACCGGCGTGCTGTACATCCTCGACGAGCCGTCGATCGGGCTCCACCATCGCGACAATCGCAAGCTCCTCGACACGCTGCTCAAGCTGCGCGACCTCGGCAACACCGTGCTCGTGGTCGAGCACGACGAGGAGACCATGGACCATGCCGACTGGATCCTCGACCTCGGTCCCGGCGCGGGCCGCCACGGCGGCCGGCTGGTGGCGAGCGGCACGCCGGCCGAGATCCGCGCGAATCCCGAATCGCTCACCGGGCTCTACCTCTCGCGCCATCGCCGCATCGAGCTCCCCGCCGAGCGTCGTGCCGGGAACGGCGAGCGGCTCGAGGTGAAGGGCGCGAAGGAGCACAACCTGCGCGACCTCGACGCGCGCTTCCCGCTCGGCACGCTGACCTGCGTCACCGGGGTATCCGGCTCGGGGAAAAGCACGCTCGTGAACGACATCC
>DAIUEO010000157.1:0-7631 GCA_036845125.1 Candidatus Eiseniibacteriota bacterium
GGTGATCGGCGTGCCGCTCGCGACGTCGCCGCTCCAGGGCTTCGACGCGCTGCTCGCGACCGTGCAGATGCCGCCCGGGGTTCCGGTCGCGACGGTGAGTGTCGGCAGCTGGGGGGCGCGCAACGCGGCGCACCTCGCGCTCCGCATCCTGGCGCTCGGCGATCCCGCGCTCGCGCGGCGGGTGGCGGAGCATCGCGACCAGATGAAGAGCGGCACGACGGCACGAAAGCGCGGAGGCTGATCGGCACCCATGGAAGTCCTGCGCTACGACCCCCAGCATCCCGACGACCAGACCCTGCTCGCCGCCGCCGAGGCGGTGCTGCGCGGCGGCGTGATTGCGTTTCCCACCGACACCCTCTACGGCCTCGGCTGCTCGCTGTTCGACGTCGCCGCGGTCCGGATGATCGCCCGGCTCAAGCGCCGCGATCCGTCACTCGCCGTGATCTCGCTGATCCCGGAGGCGCGCCAGGCGTTCGGCCTCGCGAGCGACGTGTCGCCGCTCGCCGAGCGGCTGATGGAGCACCACTGGCCCGGCCCGCTCTCGCTCATCTTCCGGGCGGCGGCGATCGTGCCCGAGGGCGTGCGCGGCGCGGGCGGCACCGTGGCCCTGCGCTGCCCGAAGGACGATCTCTGTCAGAAACTGCTCGCGCAGATCGGTGGCCCGGTCGTCTCGAGCAGCGCCAACCTGTCGGGGCAGCGGCCGGCCGAGACCGCGGACGAGGTGCTGCGCATCTTCGGCAACCAGCTCGATCTCGTGGTGGACGGCGGCGCCCGTCGCGGTGGCCAGGCGTCCACGCTGGTCGACGTGAGCCGGCCGAAGGCGCGGCTGCTCCGGCGCGGGGCGATCGACGTGACCGCCGACCTCGGCGACTTCGAGGACCTCGCGACCCGTGGTTGACGCTCGCGCGCGGCGCTTCTTAGACTGATGCATGAGCGTCCCATGGAAACCACCCTGCGGGTCCTGACGGTATGCACCGGGAACACCTGCCGGAGCCCCATGGCCGAAGCCGCGCTCCGGCACGAGCTCGCCGCCGAGGCCCAGCGGATCGAGGTGTCCTCTGCGGGAACCGCGGCCTGGGAGGGACAGCCCGCTTCGCGTGCCGCCGTCGAGGTGGCCGCGCGTGACGGGTTCGACCTCGAGAGTCATCGTTCGCGCCGCGTGACGCCGTCCATGCTGAGGGAGGCCGACATCGTTCTCGTGATGGAGCCCGCCCACCTGTCGTCGGTGCTGTCGCTCGGCGCCGATCCGGCGCGGACCCACGTGCTGAGCGCGTGGCCGGAGCCGGGGGAGCCCTCGCTCGGGCTCTCGGATCCGTTCGGCGGGTCGATCGAAGCCTATGAGGAATGCTGGCGGCGCATCCGCCATCACGCACAGCGCGCGGCCCCCCGCATTCTCGAGGAGCTGCGCAGATCCGTTTGACCGAGGCCCCCTTCACCCGCGAGGTGACGTGATGATGCAGAAGGCGAAGACGATCTGGATGAATGGGCGATGGGTGCCCTGGGATGACGCGAAGATCCACGTTCTGTCCCACGTCGCGCACTATGCATCGAGCGTGTTCGAGGGCATCCGCGCGTACGACACGCCCCGCGGTCCCGCCATCTTCCGGCTCGAAGAGCACATGGATCGCCTGATGCTGTCGGCGAAGGTCTACCGCATGGAGACCCCGTTCACGCGCGAGCAGATCCGCGACGCCTGCATCGAGGTCGTGGCGCGCAACGACCTCCGCGAGTGCTACCTGCGCCCGCTCATTTACCGCGGCTACGAGAACCTCGGCGTCAACCCGTTCGGGAGCCCGGTCGAGGTGGCGGTCGCTGCCTTCCCGTGGGCGAAGTACCTGGGGGAGGACGCGCTCACCAAGGGCGTGGCCGTGAAGGTCAGCTCGTGGCAGCGCATGGCGCCCAACACCCTGCCGGCGATGGCCAAGGCGTCGGCCAACTACATGAACTCGCAGCTCATGAAGATGGAGGCGCTGGTCGACGGATACTCCGAAGCCATCGCGCTCGACACCTCGGGGTTCGTGAGCGAGGGCAGCGGCCAGAACGTGTTCGCCGTGCTCAAGGGCGAGCTGATCACGCCGCCGCTTCACAGCAGCATCCTGGCCGGCATCACCCGGGCCACCGTGATCCACCTCGCGCGCGAGCTCGGCTATTCGGTGCGCGAGGAGGTGATGCCGCGCGAGCTGCTCTACGCGGCGGACGAGCTCTTCTACAGCGGAACCGCGGTCGAGGTCTCGCCGATCACCTCGGTCGATCGCCTCACGGTCGGCAACGGCGAGCGGGGCCCGATCACGCGGGGGCTGCAGGAGGCGTTCTTCGGCGTGGTGCGGGGGCAGGTGCCCGACCGTCACGGCTGGCTCACTCATGTCCCGACGTCGAAGCCCGCGCCCGCCCCGGCCACCGCCGGCGCGCCGCGCGCATCGTGATCACGGCGTGAGGGTGGTCCTCGGCAGCGACCACGCCGGATACGTGCTCAAGGAGCGGGTGAAGCGCGAGCTGATCGGGCTCGGGCACGACGTCGAGGACCTCGGAACCCACGCGGCCGAGCCCGCGGTGGACTATCCCGATTACTGCTTTCCGGTCGGCGAGCGGGTGGCGGGAGGCCGCGCCCAGCGCGGCCTGGTGTTCGGCGGCAGCGGGATCGGCGAGGCGATTGCCGCCAACAAGGTACCGGGGATCCGGGCGGCGCTCGTCACCAGCGAGGAGACGGCGCGCCTGACGCGGCTGCACAACGACTCGAACGTGTTGGCGCTCGGCGCCCGCACCAACCCCGACCACGAGGCGGTGGCGGGCTGGGTGCGGGTGTGGATGGAGACGCCGTTCGAGGGCGGGCGCCACGTGCCGCGAATCCGGAAGATCGCCGAATACGAAGCGGCGCGCGCGGGCCGGCAATGAGCGGGCCTTCGGAGCTGGCCCGCCGCGACCCCGAGCTGTACGCCGCGATCGCCGCCGAGGAGCGCCGCCAGCGCGGCACGATCGAGCTGATCGCGTCCGAGAACTTCGTGAGCCCGGCCGTGCTGGAAGCGGCGGGCTCCGTGCTCACCAACAAGTACGCCGAGGGGCTGCCGGGCAAGCGCTACTACGGTGGCTGCGAGTTCGTCGACGTGGCGGAGCAGCTGGCGCTCGACCGCGTAGGCCGCCTGTTCGGCGCCGATCACGCGAACGTGCAGCCGCACTCGGGCGCCTCGGCGAATCTCGCCGCCTACCTCGCGGCCTCGGAGCCCGGCCAGGTGCTCATGGGCATGAGCCTCGCCCACGGCGGCCACCTGACGCACGGCCATCCGGTCTCGATCTCGGGCCGCCTGTGGAAGCCCGTGCAGTACGGCGTCCGTCCCGAGGACGGGCGCATCGATTACGACGCTGTGGAGCAGCTGGCGCGCGAGCACCGGCCGCGCCTGCTGGTCGCCGGCGCGAGCGCCTACCCGCGCATCATCGATTTCGAGCGCATGGCGCGGATCGCGCGCTCGGTGGAGGCGGTGCTGGTCGTCGACATGGCGCACATCGCAGGGCTGGTGGCGGCGGGGCTCCATCCGAGCCCGGTGCCGCACGCCGACCTCGTGACCAGCACGACGCACAAGACGCTGCGCGGTCCGCGCGGCGGTTTCGTGCTCGCGCGCTCCACGTTCGCGGAACGTCTCGACAAGACCGTGTTCCCCGGACTCCAGGGGGGACCGCTGATGCACGTGATCGCCGCCAAGGCGGTGTGCTTCGGCGAGGCGCTCGGGGACGAATTCCAGGCGTATCAGCGCCGCGTGGTCGACAACGCGCGCACGCTCGCCGCGGGTCTGGTCACGCGCGGCTTCGACCTGGTGTCGGGCGGTACCGACAACCACCTGATGCTGGTGGATCTCAAGCGCCGCCGGCTCACCGGCAAGAAGGCCGAGGAGGCGCTCCACCGCGCGCGCATCACCGTGAACAAGAACGCGGTGCCCAACGACCCCGAGAAGCCGTGGGTGACGAGCGGCATCCGTATCGGCACCCCGGCGGTCACGACCCGCGGCATGGGTACCGGCGAAATGGAACGGATCGCGGCCTGGATCGCACGCGTGCTCGACGCCCCGGACGATCTCGAGACCGCACGCGCGGTCGAGCGGGACGTCGAGGAGCTGACCGCGGCATTCCCCCTCTTCGGGGCGGCGGTCGTCAGCGCCTGAAGCACCGGGCCGTGCAAGGTGAGCGGCGGTGCCGCGCCGTGCAACGACCCCTTACGAGCTGCTCGAAGCGAGCGACCGACCCGACCATGGGACAACGACTTGGCCCGGCGGACTCGAGTCTGCCCATGGCAGGAATCCTGCAATCCTTTCGTCCGCTCCCATGTCCGACCGCTCATTCCTTCCGCGCCTGCTGTCCTGGGTCCTGCCGGCTCGCCGGCTCCATCACCTGGGCCTGCTCTGGCTGAGCCGCGATACGTTCGCGGCCGCCAGGATCCTGCTCGACGCGGCGGCCCGCCGCTGCCGCCGCGAGCTCGACGTGCGCCGGCTGGCCGCGATCCGGATCCAGCAGCTCATGCTCGTGGTGCGCTCGGGCGCCGACCCCGAGCGCGAAGCCGAGCTGTGTCTCGAAGTCGAGCGCGCGCTGTGCCGGATCGATCGGCTGGAATCGCTCGAGCCCCCTTTCGAGACCGTCGAAGCGCGGCTGCTGCTCGCGCGCTGGCTCGACCGCCCCGGGAGCCCGGACGCGGCTCCGGAAGCCGAGTCGTTCGCGGCCGCCGCATGAGGCTCGAGCGAGCCTGACCGCTTCCTGACGTTTATTCCCCTTCCAGACCGCAGGCTTCCCAAGGTGGTCCAGAACGCCGTGCGGTCATTGGTCCGGAATCAGCGCTTGGCTATACTGCGTCGCTGCGTGACGTCCATCGAGGGACCGAGGAGATCCGCGTCATGACCGTGACCCGTGACACCACCGGCCGCATCGAGCGCGCCGGAGAAATCCTGAGCCGGGTGCGCGAAGAAGTGGGTCGCGCCGTCGTCGGGCAGCGCGAGATGGTGGACCGCCTTCTGATCGGGCTGGTGTCCGGCGGGCACGTCCTGCTCGAGGGCGTCCCGGGGCTGGCCAAGACGCTCGCGGTGCAGAGCCTGGCCGACGCCCTCTCGCTGCGCTTCCGGCGCATCCAGTTCACCCCCGACCTGCTGCCGGCCGACCTGACCGGAACCCTCATCTACAACCCGCGCGACGGCACCTTCACGCCCAAGCGCGGCCCGGTCTTCGCCAACCTGGTCCTGGCCGACGAGGTGAACCGCGCTCCGGCCAAGGTGCAGTCGGCGCTGCTCGAGGCGATGCAGGAAAAGCAGGTGACGATCGGCGACGAGACCCACCCGCTGGAAGAGCCGTTCCTCGTGCTGGCCACCCAGAACCCGGTCGAGCAGGAGGGCACGTATCCGCTGCCCGAGGCCCAGAGCGACCGCTTCATGCTCAAGGTCAAGGTGGGCTACCCGAAGCGCGCCGAGGAGAAGGAGATTCTGCGCCGTGCCGGTCTGGCCGAGCTGCCGAAGCTCGAGCACAAGGCCACGCGCGCGGACGTGCTCGAGACGCGGCTCGCGCTCTCGAGCGTCTACGTTGACGAGAAGATCCAGGACTACGTGCTCGACCTCGTGAGCGCGACGCGCAAGCCGCGCGAGTTCGGTCTCGACCTCGAGGCGCTGATCGCCTTCGGCGCCAGCCCGCGCGCGACGCTGTTCCTGGTGCGCGGCGCCCAGGCGATTGCCCTGATCGACGGCCGCAACTTCGTGCTTCCGGACGACGTCAAGCGCATCGCCCCGGACGTGCTCCGTCACCGCATCCACGTTTCGTACGAGGCGGAGGCCGAGGGCGTCGACGGCGAGGAGATCGCGCGCCGGATCCTGGAGAAGGTCCGCGTGCCCTGATGCAGACACGCGAGTTGCTTCGCAAGGTGCGCCGGCTCGAGATCCGCAGCCGGCACCTGGTGGAGGACCTGTTCGCCGGTCGCTCGAGCAGCGTGTTCAAAGGTCGCGGCGTCGAGTTCGAGGAGGTCCGCCCCTACGTCCCCGGGGACGAAGTGCGCGATTTCGACTGGAATGTCACCGCGCGCATGGGAACGCCGTACGTCAAGCGCTTCGTCGAGGAGCGCGAGCTGACGGTGATGATGGTGGTCGACGCCTCGCGCTCGATGCGCTTCGGAACGCGCGGCGCCGAGAAGCGCGAGCGGGCCGCCGAGCTCACCGCCGTGCTGGGGTTCGCCGCGGTCCAGAACAACGACCGCGTGGGGCTCGCGCTCGTCGGCCGGCAGGTCGAGCACTTCGTACCGCCGGCCCGCGGCCGCACCCATCTGCTCCGGCTCCTGCGCGACGTGCTCGGCCACGAGCCGCAGCCGGGACCCGCGCGTCTCGGCGAGGGCGCACGCTTCCTGGTCCGCACGCTCAAGCGGCGCAGCCTGCTGTTCTGGATCTCCGACTTCGAGGACGCGGTCGATCCGCAGGCGTTCCGCGTGCTCGCGCGGCGCCACGAGCTCACCGCGCTCGCGCTCCGCGATCCGCGCGATGCCGAGCTGCCGGACGTGGGCTGGGTGGAGCTCGAGGATCTCGAGACCGGGGATCGGCGGCTCGTGCACACCGGGAGCCGGCGCGAGCGCCAGATGTACCGCGCGTTCGCGCAGGAGCGCCTGCACCAGGCGGAGGCCGCGCTCAAGCGCGCCCGCTGCCCGGTGCTCCAGATCTCGTCCGATCCCGCGCAGTCCTACCTGCCGGTGCTGATGCGCTACTTCGCGCGCCGGGGCCGCGGAGGGCGCCCGCATTGAGACCCGAGTCGGGATGGCTCCGCGGGCCCGCTTCCGGGTGCGCCGCGGCGCTCGCATTCGGGCTCGTGATCGCGGCTCCCGGCATGAGCCACGCCGAGGGCGGCTCGGTCACCCTCGAGCCGCGCGTCGCGAAGCTCGGCGAGAAGGTTCGCTACAGCGGCTTCGTGCTGGTGGGGCCGGGAACCGTCCAGTGGATGCCGCCTGCGAACGGCGACGACCTGACCTGGGGGAAGCTGCGGGCCCGTCGCTCGGCGCCGCATCAGTCCCAGCGCTTCGGCAACCAGGCGAGCAAGCCTTCCATGGTTCCGTTTGGCGACACGCTGTTCGTCGAGACCGAGGTTGCCGCGTTCCGGGTCGGCGAGGTACGCCTTCCCGGACTCCGCCTCCGCACGTCCCCGGACGCGCGACCGACCGCCGGCCTGCCCGACATGCGGTTGGTCGTGATGCCGGTGCTGAGTGCCGCGGATTCGAACGCGGAGCTACGGCCCGCGCGCGGTCCGCTCGCGGCCCCGTGGTGGGAGCGCATCCCGTGGCTCAAGGTCCTCGCGGTTGCGGTGATCCTCGCCGCCCTCGTGCTGCTCGTAGTGCTGCTGCTCCGCCGCCGCAAGAAGGTGCCCGTCAAGATCGCACCGCCGCGGCCGGTCCAGGATCCCGCGACGCGCGCGCTGGCCGAGCTGGCCCAGCTCCGGCAGCAGCACCTGCCGGAGCTCGGTCGATTCGACGAGCACGCCCTCGCGCTCACCCGCGTGGCGCGCCGCTACCTCGAGGCGATCGATTCGCATCCGCGCCCCGGCCACACGACCCGTGAGCTGCTGGCGGCGCTCGAGACCAGCCGCGTCGATTCCACGCATTTGCGCGGCCTGGAAGGGGCTGTCCGCAACGC
>DAIUEO010000158.1:0-7597 GCA_036845125.1 Candidatus Eiseniibacteriota bacterium
TGGTCGGCAGCGGCACGGTGACCAAGAACCCGAATCAGGCCACCTACACCCACGGCACCTCGGTGCAGCTCACCGCGACGCCGTCCACCGGCTACTCGTTCAGCGGCTGGAGCGGTGACACCACCGGGCTCGTGAACCCGTTCAACGTGATCCTGCACCAGAACAAGAGCTACACCGCGACCTTCACGATCAACAGCTACACGCTGAGCGTCAGCGTGATCGGGAACGGCACCCTCTCCATAAACCCGCCGACCGGTCCCTACACGCACGGCACCGTGGTCCAGCTCACGGCGACCCCGGGTACGGGCCACAGCTTCACCGGCTGGAGCGGGGACACTACGACGACCCAGAACCCGCTGACGATCGTGATGACCCGCAACCGTAGTGTCACCGCCACGTTCACGATTAACAGCTACGCCCTCACGGTGAACATCGTCGGCAGCGGCACGGTCACGAAGAACCCCAACCAGGCCAGCTACACGCACGGGACCGTGGTCCAGCTCACCGCCAATGCCGGGGTGGGCTACACGTTCACCGGGTGGAGCGGCGACGCCACCGGAGCCTTGAACCCGGTGAACGTGACCATGAACGCGCCGAAGACGGTGACCGCCACGTTCACCATCAACAGCTACACGCTCATGGTGAATGCCGTAGGCAATGGCAACGTTGTGAAGAATCCGGACCAGCCCACCTACACGCACGGCACCGTGGTTCAGCTCACGGTGGCGCCGGCCCTGTGCTACCAGTTCATAGGCTGGAGCGGAGACACGTCCGGCACGGCCAATCCGATGATCATCGTGATGACACGCAATCGCACCGTGACCGTCAACTTCGCGATCTCCACCTATGCCCTGACGGTGAACACCGTCGGCAGCGGCTCGGTGGCCAGGAATCCCGACCTGCCGGCCTACAACTGCGGAACCGTGGTCCAGCTCACAGCCACTCCCGCGGTCGGCTGGACGTTCACGAACTGGAGCGGCGACGCCACCGGGACGACGAACCCGGTGAACGTGACCATGAACGGGGCGAAGAGCGTCACCGCGACGTTCACGATCAACACGTACGCCCTCACCACGGCGACCAACGGCAACGGATCGGTGACGAAGAACCCCAACCTGCCCGCCTATCCCCACGGCAGCACCGTGCAGGTGACCGCGGTCCCCGTAGTCGGCTGGAGCTTCACCGGCTGGAGCGGCGATGCCTCCGGCCTCACGAACCCGGTGGACATCCTCATGGAGGGGCCGCGCAGCGTGACGGCGACCTTCCTGATCAACACCTACACGCTGACCCTCTCGACGGTCGGAAACGGCACCATAGCGAAGAATCCCGACCAGTCGACCTATCCGCACGGAACGGTCGTCCAGCTCACGGCCCAGCCGACCATCGGCTGGAGCTTCTCCGCGTGGAGCGGCAGCGCCACCGGTTCCACGAACCCGCTCAACGTGACCATGAACGGGCCGAAGAGCATCACCGCGACGTTCACGATCAACACCTACACGCTGACCGTGAACATCGTTGGCGGCGGGACCGTCATCAAGAACCCGAACCAGCCCAACTACACGTACGGAACCGTGGTGCAGCTGAGTGCCACTCCGAACGTGGGCTATAGCTTCGGGGGCTGGAGCGGCAGCGCGACCGGCTACGCCAATCCGCTGTCGGTCACGATGGACGGCAACAAGGTGATCACGGCGACCTTCAACATCAGCAGCTACACGCTGACCATCAACACGGTGGGCTCGGGCATCGTGACCCGCAGTCCGGCGTTCCCGGCCTATCCGCACGGCACCGAGGTCGAGCTGACCGCGGAGCCGGGCACCGGCTACTACTTCGCGGCCTGGAGCGGGGACGTCGCCAAGGCCGCCGAGAATCCGACGATCATCCTCATGGACGGTTTCAAGACCGTCACCGCCCACTTCCAGCCGATCGCGGTCACCGTCCAGCTGCCGCAGCGGTTCCTGCCGCAGGCCATGGCCAATCAGCTCAACTTCCCGGTCGGGATGGCGTTCCTGCCGGACGGCCGCCTGCTGTTCGTCGAGAAGGAGACTGCGAAGATCCGGATGATCGTGAATGGCGGCCTTTCGGCCGTCGATCCGGTGGGCGTCGTGGACAGCGTCTTCGGCGCCGGCGGCGAAGCGGGCCTGCTCGGCATCGCGGTCGATCCCAACTGGCCGATCCGGCCGGACATCTACGTCTATTACACCGCCGTGGGCGGAACCCTGAGGCTCTCGAGGCTCAGCGGCGAGGGAACGCTGAACGACGGCACGAGCAGCGACCTCACGTTCCCGGCCTACATGCGCCGCGACATCCTGCGCGACCTGCCGAACCAGAGCCCGATCCACAACGGCGGCACGGTGCGGTTCGGACCGGACGGCTACCTGTACCTGGCGCTCGGAGACGACAACCAGCCGTGCGGGGCGCAGGATCCGGCACACATCGGAGGCGCGGTCCTGAGAATGGACGTGAGCTCGGTGCCCGAAGGTCCGGGTGAGCCTCCGGATCGTGCGTCCCTGGCGCCGCCGGACAATCCCTACGTGACGAACCTCAGCGGGTCGGTGCGGCTCATCTGGTCGACGGGGCTCCGGAATCCCTTCCGGTTCCACATCGACCCCCTGACCGGCGCACTCTTCATCGCCGACGTCGGCGAGGAACACATCGAGGAGATCAGCTACGAGAACGGACCGGGTCTCAACCACGGCTGGCCCTACTACGAGGGCACGAGCCCGTACGGGAACACGTGCGATCCGCTGCCGGGTGGCGTCGTGCTGGCACCTCCGATCCACTGGTACGACCGCACGATGTATCCGGCGGCCTCCGTGATCAGCGGCGGCGTCTACCGGCAGTCGGGATGCACCACGTGCGACTTCCCGGCGAACTACGAAGGTGACTACTTCTACAGCGACTTCTACGAGGGCTTCCTGCGCCGGCTCAAGTACTCGGCGGGCAGCTGGTCGATTGCGCCGCCCGTCCTCGGCCAGCCGAACGCACAGGATTGGGGACGCGGCTTCGGCCAGGTCTCGGATTATCTCGTCGGACCGGACGGTGCGCTGTGGTACTGCCGCATGTCGGTGGGCTATCAGAACGGGACCGGCGAGATCGCGAAGATCTTCTATCAGCCCGTCCCCACGGGGGTGGAGCCTGAGATCTCCGCTCCGGTCGCGTTCTCTTCGCCGTGGCCTTCGCCGTCGCGCGGAAGCGTCAACTTCGCGTTCGCGCTCGCGAACCCGGGCCGCGCGGAGCTGACGATCTACGACGTGACGGGACGCGTGAGCCGGAGGCTGATGCGCGAGTCCGAGCAGGGCTCGGGGCGCCACACGCTGATCTGGGACGGCCGCACCGAGAGCGGTGATCTCGTGTCGCCGGGCGTGTACCTCGCGCGGCTCGTGGTGAACGGCGCAGCCTTCACCCGCCGCGTGGTGATGACCCACTAGGGCGCGGTCGCCTCAGCGGCGGATCCGCCAGGCGCGGTCATTGCGGCCGCCGGTGATCGGTTCGAAGTTCCGACGGTCGGTGAGACACCACGACCATTCCGGCGTACGGGCGATCGCCTCGGGATCCACGCGCACGACCACGCAGGCGACGCCGGCCGCCTCGAGGTTGCGGAGCCAGCGCCCGCGATCGGCGTCCCGCCTCGGATCGGGCCGGAAACTCCAGGCGAACGACGACTCCTGCCACGGGCGATCGAGGGGCATGTAGTGCGGTCGCCCGCTGAAGTCCCGCCCGTAGTAGGCGGCCCAGGCGTTCATCCCGGTGACGGCGAAGGGCGCGCCCGCACTCGCCTCGCGGACGCGCCGCACCTCCGCGGCGGTGAGGTTGTCCTCGTTCTGCAGGTAGCCGTCCCAGATCTGGTCGCTGATGCGCTCGCGCACGGGATCGACCGCCGCCGCGGTGACGCCGACGCCGGCCGCCACGACGAGCAGCGCGGCGAACGCGTGGCGCGCGACGAGCCGGCGCGCGGGTGACGGAGCGAGCACCGCGACCATCGCGGCCACGAGGCCGGGAACGAGGTGCCCGAGGAATGGCCTGAGGGTGAGCAGCATCAGCGCCACGGTGAGTCCGATCAGCGCGCGGCCCGTCGCGCTGCGCGGGAAGAGTGCCGCACCCGCGGGCACAGCGGCGATTAGGGCCGGCAGCAGCAGCCTCAGGTTGTCGAGATTGAGCAGCGGGGGCGTGCCGGGCCCGGCCTGGGCGCAGGCTCCCGAGAACGGCGAGACCAGGAACAGCGCGAAACCTGAGAGGGCGAAGGCCGAGAGCCGTGCGCCCTCGCGCGGATCGCCGATCGCCCCTGCGGAGGAGCCTTGTCGGAGGAGCCGAAAGACGGCGAGGCCGCCCGCGATCGCGAGGAACGGCACGGCGAAGCCGAAGTTGGCGAGCAGCCGTCCCCAGGTGAGATGCCCGGAATAGCCTTCGAGCCACTGGGCGACCTGGGTGGTGCGCAGGAGATCGATGCCGTTCTCGATCCCCGCGAGCCGGAGCGGTCCGAGCGAGATCGGGGCCGGGAACAGCGGGTTGCCGGTGATCCAGAAGTTGCGGGCGTACCAGTAGCCGCCGACGAACAGCCCGAGTGCGAGCCCGGCGCGCTGGCGGACTGCGAGCGCGCGCAGCGTGTCGACCCTTCCGGCGGACAGTGCGAGACCCAAGAGCGCGAGCAGAAACGGCGCGTTCGTCTTGCTGCCGACGAAAAGCCCCGCGGCGAGCAGCGCGAGGGCCATCAGCCCGGCCGCGCGCGCCCGCAGCGCCTCGAGCAGGAACAGTGCGGTGAGGGCCGCCCACAGGGCGAGCGGCACGTCGATGCGGGTCCCGAGCGTGAGCCGCATCACGCATTCGGAGGCGACCAGCGCGAGCGCGCAAACCTCGGCCGCCGCCGCCGCGGCGCCGGCGCGCAGCGCCAGGCGGCGCACCCCGAGCGCGATCAGCGGAAGTGCCGCCACCGTGGGCCAGGTCATCAAGGTCTCGCGGCGCAGGATCAGCGCGGCGAACGCCTGCAGCAGCTCGGAGGCTCCCGGGAAGTAGGCGCCGAAGGGCGGTGGGTCGCGGAGCGGGGCGCCGGTGGTCCCGGTGACGATCCAGTGCGCCACCATCGGCAGGTGGTAGTGGATGCTGTCCCAGTCGGCGGGTGGATTGCGGAGCGCGAACAACAGGCGCCCGAAGCCGATCGCGAGACACGCGGCGAGGAACGGCCGCGACGGCGCGGGGCAAGGTGCGGGTGCCGCCTCGTCGCCGCCCAGGCTCCACGGCAGCCGCGCGAGCGCCCAGGCCGCGACCAGGAGGCTCAGCGCCCACGACACATCGCCCAGGGCCCCGATGAGGCCGAGCAGCATCCCGGTGGCGACGATGGTCGTGACCGCGACGAGGACGGTGGCGAGGAACTCGAGCTCGCGGTCACCCTGCGGCGTCATCCGCGACGCCGCGCGCGCGGAGCCGCGCCACAGAGCCCAGAGAACCAGTGCTCCGGCGATGCTACGCAGCGGGAAGTTCAGTAGGAGGTCGGCATCCATGCGACCGCCGCAAGCTACTGCCGGTGGTGGGTTGATTCCAGAGTAATTTTCACAATGTTAGTGTCGGCCGCGCATGACTTCCCGTGCCCGGGTCCCGCTCGCGCTCATATTCGCTGCCACTTTACTGGGATCGGCAGCATCAATCCGCGCTGAAGCGTCGAAGCCCGAGTTATCCACATGGGCGCTCGTCCTCTCGGGCGGGATCGCACGCGGGTTCGCTCACGCCGGCGTCATCCGCGCGCTCGAGGAGGCCGGTGCCCGCCCCGACCTGGTCGTGGGATCGAGCATGGGCGGTCTGGTGGGGGCGATGTACTCCGCGGGGTTCACCCCCGACAGCATGCGCGCGGTGTTCCGCCGCATGCCGTGGGAATCCCTCCTCGGCAGCAACCAGGATTTCGGGTGGCGGACGCTGTGGCCGCGCTCCTGGGTGGAGCTCGTGAGCGGCGGGACCCAGAAGCTCAGCGTCCCGGCCGCCTTCTTCGACAACACGCTCATCAACCAGACCCTGGTCGACGTGTTCCTCGACGCGGAAGCACGTGCCCAGGGCGACTTCGACCGCCTCCCGATCCCGTTTCGCGCGGTCGGCACCGACATCCGCACCGGGCGCTGGGTGATGCTCGACCACGGGAGTCTCGCGCGCGCCTGCCGGATCACGGTCGGCCTGCCGCTGATGTTCCCGCCGGTCGCCGAAGGCGAGGCGCTGCTGGTCGACGGTGGCATGTCGAGCAACCTCCCGATCTCCCCGGCGCGCGCCGCCGGCGCCGAACGGGTGCTGGCGGTGGACGTGGCGCTGCCCTACCCGCATCTCGAGGAGAACTCGTCGGGCATCATGGTGTTCCTCCAGCTCTGGGACGTGCTCAACAAGCGCGGCCAGAGCGACACCATCTCGGCCGCCGCCGGCGACACCCTGATCTGGCTCAGGATCCCCAACGCCGGCGCCGCCGATTTCGCCGGCGGCCCGAAGATCATGGACGAGGCCTACGACGAAGCCGGCGCCGCGGTGCGGTCGTGGGTGCACCGCTCGGGGCTCGATCGCGCGCCGCGGCAGCTCGCGACGCCCTCGCCGCTGCTCCCGCCGCTCGCCTCCGGGATCGAGTTCCACGGGCGCGGGCCGGTCGTGCGCGGCCGCGCAGCGCTGCGCGAGCTGGGCCACCTGCCGGTCGGGCCGTTCTCTGCGGACCAGCTGCGCCCGGGGTTGAAGCGGCTCTCGCAGAGCGGGCTCTTCGAAAGCGCTTGGCCGTCGTTCCGCACCCGCGGGGACAGCACGGTGCTCGGCTTCGAGGTGCGCGAGCGGCCGATGCTCGAGATCGGGCCCGCGTTCACGCTCGGCAACGACGAAGGCTGGCGGGTCCACGTCGGGATGTCCTACCGCCCGACCGGCCTTCCGTTGCCGGCGCTGGTCAAGGTGGGCGCCGCGTGGCGCGAGCTCGGAGGCACGGTGCACGGCCGATTCGAGCCGCGTGCCCTCGAATACGGCGGCTCGGGCTGGTTCGCGAGCGGCCGCTTCCACGACATGGACACGCGGATCTTCGATCACGGCGCCGAAGCGGTGAGCGCCAACACTCACCGGTTCGAGGCGCTCGCGGGCCGGCAGGCCTCGGTCGGGCGCGCCCCCTCGCTGAGGCTCGGGGCGGGATACGGATCGACGCGCGGCTCCGCGGCATGGGATGGTGTGCTGATTGCGCTTCGCACCCAGTCCTGGGGCGCCGATGAACGCCTGCTCGATGCCGAGTGGGGGACCGGCGCGGAGGGCTACGCGCGCGGCGTCGCGGTGTTCGAGGGGGGCGTGCGTCGCGGTGGTTTCAAGTTCACCCCCGGGGTGCGCATCGGGCTCACCGACGGGACGCCCTCGGCGGATGCGCTGGTCGGCCTCGGCGGGCCGCACTCGCTGTCGGGGCTGCACCACGACGAGTGGCTCGGGCGCCGCGCGTACGCGGGCGCGATCGAGGCGGCGTTCGAACCGTCCCGGCAGGCGCGGTTCTACTTCGAGAGCCAGGTCGGAAAAGTGGAGGACGCCGTGAGCGGCAGAGAGTTCGGCAACGACGCGATCGTCGGCTACGGCGTGGGCGCCGAGGCCAGCCTGCCGATCGGCCCGCTGCGCG
>DAIUEO010000159.1:0-7586 GCA_036845125.1 Candidatus Eiseniibacteriota bacterium
CCGGTCGTCGTCGAGCCGGACGATGTTCTTGGCGGAGAGCTGCTCGAGCGCCATTTCCACCATACCGACCGCGCCTTCGACGATCCGGGTGCGGGCCGCGATGATGGCGCTCGCCTGCTGGCGCTGGAGCATCGCGCTCGCGATCTCCGGCGCATAGGCGAGGTGGCTGATCCGCGCTTCCAACACCTCCACCCCCGCTTTCGACAGGCGGTCCTGGATCTCGTGCCGGAGCCGGTCGGCGACTTCGCCGGTGTGGCTGCGCAGCGAGATCTCACCCTCGACGTGCGCGTCGTAGGGATAGGACGTCGCGAGGTTGCGGAGCGCCGCCTCGCTCTGGACGTGCACGAAGTTCTGGTAGTCGTCGACCTCGAACACCGCCTCCGCGGTCTCGACCACGCGCCACACCACGACCGCGGCGATCTCGATCGGGTTTCCGGTGTGGTCGTTCACCTTGAGCTTCGCGCTCTCGAAGTTACGGATGCGCTGGCTGACGCTCTTCCGCGTGGTCAGCGGATTGACCCACTGGAGACCTGGCTGCTTCAACGTCCCCACGTAGTTTCCGAAGAGCTGGACCACCTGGGCCTGGTTGGGATGGACCACGACCAGCCCGAAGAACGCGATCACCACCGCCGCGAACCCGAGGAACCAGGCGATCGCGGGGAACGCCTGATCCGCCCGCGCCGACTGGATGCCGGACCACAGCGTGACGAACGCAGCCACCAGCAGGAACATCAGCATGAACCCACCCGGAAGGCTCCGGGCACCTCTCTCACGGACCATGGTTTTGCACCTCCCCGTTGACATCACCAAGATATTACCGTGATATCAATCTTGTCAAGGGGGTCCTTGTGCGCTGAGGCCGGTCCCGGCAGGCTGGCCGGGTGAGCCGCCCGATCGTGACCTTCACCTCGGACTTCGGGACCGACGACTGGTTCGTCGGGGTGGTCCACGGCGTAATCCACTCGATCTGCCCCGAGGCGCGGGTGGTGGACGTCGCCCACTCGGTGCCGCCGGGTCATATCCCCGCTGCCGCCTTCATCCTGGAAGCGGCGGCCCCCGACTTCCCGGCGGGGACCATCCACCTCGCGGTCGTGGATCCGGGCGTGGGGACCTCGCGCCGCGCCATCGCGTTGAGCGCCCGCGGGCAGCTCTTCGTGGGCCCGGACAACGGCGTGCTCGAGTGGGGCCTGGCGGACCCGGCGGCCGAGGTGCACGAGCTCGCGGAGCCGCGGTTCTTCCGGCAGCCGGTGAGCCGCACCTTCCACGGGCGCGACGTGTTCGCGCCAGTCGCGGCCCACCTCGCGAACGGGGTCCGCCTCGCTGACTTGGGGCCGGTCGTGCGCGATCCGGTGCGGCTCGGGATGCCGGCCTGCCGCGCCGGACAGCACGAGGTCACGGGCGCGGTGATGCACGTGGACCGTTTCGGCAACGGCCTCACCAACATCACGGCGGAGGCGCTCGCGAAGACCTTCCCCGGCTCGCCGGAATCGGCGCTCGTGTTCGAGGTGGTGAGCCGGACGATCCACGGGCTCTCCCGCTCCTACGGAGATTCCCCGGTCGGCGCGGTGGTCGCGATCCTCGGTTCGAGCGGACGGCTCGAGATCGCGCAGGTGGGCGGACACGCCTCGTCGCGCCTGGGATTCGGCGCCGGCGACCGCGTGCGGGTGAGCCTCACCGGACCGCCGCGCACGTAGAACGGATGCCGGCGGCGAGCGCCGACCGGAAACACCGAAGGCCCGGAGAGCTTCCCGGGCCTTCGCGTGACTACCTTTCGAGTCGGCTACTTCTTGCGCGGCGGGTCCGCAGGGGCGTCGGCCTTCTTCTCGGCGTCGGCCTTCTTCGTGACCTCGGCTTCGCTCTTCGGATCCTTCGTGCCGGTCGGCGCACCGCTCAGCTTCTTCTCGGGCTCGAAGACGCCCGCCATCAGCTTGGTGGCGCGCGGGAACAGCTCGAGCGCCGCGTTGAGCTGGACATCGTCCTCGATGAGCACCTTGTAGCGCTCGAGCGTTCCGAACGTCGCGGCCGCGAGCTCGGCGCGCACCTGGCGCTGCATGAAATCGCGCTCGGCGGTCATGGTCGAATCACTCAGCGTCACCTTGCGGGTCGCGGCCGCCGCCTTGACGTCCTTCCAGTCGGCGTCGGTCAGGGTGAAGCTCGGTCCGAAGGAGCCGGGCTTCCAGGTCGTTCCCTTGTGGCGACGCAGATACTGGGTCGCGAACTCCCAGAACACGCGGTTCTGGATCATGTTCGCCTCTTCCTGGGTGAGCGGCAGATCGTCCTTCACGATCACGTCCGGATAGATGCCGCCGCCGCCGAACACCGACCGGCCGCCGGCCGTCTTGAACTGCGGCAGCGTCGCCAGCACCGAGTCGGTCGGGACGTCCACCTTGTAGGCGTCCGCCGCGTAGTCGCCACGGTCCGAGAACTTGGTGTAATCGCGCTGAATCGCCCGCCCGCTCGGCGTGTAGTACTTGGCGATCGTGAGCAGCAGCTTGGATCCGTCGTGGAGCCGGAGCTGGTTCTGCACGAGGCCCTTGCCGAAGGAGTTGGTGCCGGAGATGAGGCCGCGGTCGAGATCCTGGATCGCCCCCGCCACGATCTCGGACGCCGAGGCGCTGCCATGGTCGATGAGCACCACCACCGGGCCGTCGAGGTACTTGTCGCGCTCGCTGCTCCGGTAATCGGAGTTCGAGGACGGCGTGCGGCCGCGGGTGTAGACGAGCAACTTGTCGCGCGGCACGAGCTGGTCGAGCACGTCGACCGCCTGCGTGAGCAGACCGCCCGAGTTGGACCGCAGGTCGAGCAGCAGCGACTTCATCCCCTGCTGGCGGAGGGCGGTGATCGACTTCTGCAGCTCCTCGCCGGTGGTGGCCGAGAAGCGGATCATGCGCACGTAACCGACGCCCGGCCGGATCATGTACGAGTAGGGAATGCTCTCGATCGGAATCTTGGCGCGCTCGATCGCGAACTCGAGCGGCTCCTCCACGTCGGGGCGGCGGATGGTGACGTTCACCGTCGAGCCCGAGGGGCCCCGCAGCATGCGGAACACGTCCTCGTTGGTGATGGTGCGCTCGAGCGCCTTGCCGTTGATCGCCACGATGAGGTCGCCGGCCGTGATGCCGAGACGGTAGGCGGGCGTGCCCTCGAGCGGGGAGATCACGACGATGCCCCCCTCACGCAGCTCGAACTGGATGCCGATCCCCGAGTATTCCCCCTGGAACTCCTCGTCCATGCGCTGCACGCGCTGCTCGGGCACGTAGACCGTGTGCGGGTCGAGCGTCTTCAGCATGCCGTCGATCGCGCCCTTCATGAGCTTCTGGTTGTCGGGCGATTCGACGTAGTTGCTCTGGACCAGATAGAGGATCTGGGAGAACAGATCGAGCTGGCTGCGCAGGTCGTCGGTGGCCTGGAGCCCGCGCGCCAGCCCGAATCCGAGCAGGAGCGAGAGCAGCATGGCAACGACCAGCGGCCCGACCGAATGGCGACGAAAGAATCCCATGGATGTCCTCGGTTTCAGCGTTATGGGGCCGGACTTGCCGCGGCGAGGCGGTTCAGCCGCTCGACAGCCTGCTCCAGTGTCTCTTTTCTCCTGGCGAAATGGAAGCGTAGACGGTTCCGTCCGGCGCCTGCGGCCGCGTAAAAACTCGATCCCGGGACTGCCGCGACCCCGATCGTGGACACCAGCCGCCGCGCGAACGTGACGTCGTCGTCGTTCCCGAAGCCGGAGATGTCCGTCATCACGTAGTACGCGCCGCGCGGCGGAAACGTCCGGAAGCCGGCGCCTTCCAGGGCCGGCACGAGGAAATCCCGGCGCTCGCGGTAGTTCGCGGCGAGCCGCTCGTAATAGGCGTCCGGCAGGCCCAGCGCCAGCGCCGCGGCCTCCTGGAGGGGCGCCGGGGCGCCGACCGTCAGGAAGTCGTGAACCTTGCGGATGGCGAGGCTGAGGTCGGGCGCCGCGAGGCAATAGCCGATCCGCCAGCCGGTCACGCTGTAGGTCTTGGACACCCCGCTGATCGTCACGGTCCGCTCGCGCATGCCGTCGAGGGTCGCCATCGAGACGTGCGTCGCGCCGTCGTAGAGGATGTGCTCGTAGATCTCGTCGGTGACCGCGATCACGTCCCACTTCCGGCACAGCTCGGCGATCTTCTCGAGCTCGGAGCGTGTGAACACCTTGCCGGTCGGGTTGTGCGGGGTGTTGACCACGATCGCCTTGGTGCGGTTGGAGAATGCACGCTCGAGCTCCGCCGGATCGAACGACCAGTCCGGCTCACGGAGACGCACGAAGCGCGGCACGCCGCCGCACAGGATCGCGTCCGGTCCGTAGTTCTCGTAGTAGGGCTCGAACACGATCACTTCCTCACCGGGATCGACGAGCGCGAGCAGCGTGGCGGCCATGCACTCGGTCGCTCCGCAGCACACGGTGATCTCGGTTTCCGGATCGTAGGTGAGACCCGAGAAGCGCAGCGTCTTCTCGACGAGCGCGTCACGGAGACGCTTCGATCCCCACGTGATCGCGTACTGATTGACGTCCGCCTGGACGGCGCGCGCCGCTTCTTCCTTCAGCTCGGCCGGCGCGGCGAAATCGGGAAAGCCCTGCGCGAGATTGACCCCGTGATGCTCCTGACAAAGCCGGGTCATCTCGCGAATGACGGATTCGGTGAAGCGGGTGCTGCGTTCGGACACGCGCGATTTCACGGCATGAGTTTATCGCCCACGGAGCCGCGACCCAACAGGCGATATTCAACGAGCGTGGCATTTCGCAATGCCGGCGCATGGCCCGGGTCGGTCCGCCCGAGATCGGAAGCCTTGAGCACCGTCCTCGGGACGAACCTCCGGCGGGGGCGCCGGTTGACAGGGCACGGGCCCGAGGGCACGGTGCCCCGCCGTGGACGCTCAGCGCGGTATCGCGCGCCGAATGGTCGTCGGTCTCCCCCGCGATGGCCTCTCCCCCGCCTGGGAACGGGACTTCGCCTCTTACACGCCGGCCGGCGTCATTCTCTTCCGTCGCGACTTCCGCGATCTCGAGGATCTGCGCCGGCTCACGGCCCGGCTGCGCGAGCTGGCGCAGCCGCGCCGGATCTTCGTGACCATGGACGAGGAAGGCGGCGTGGTGTCCCAGCTCACGGACCTCGTGACGGTGCCGCCCAACGCGCTCCTGCTCTCGCGCGGCGCCCGGTCCGGCGGGATCGAGCACGTCGCCCGCGTCACCGCGCGGCGCCTGCGCGCGCTCGGCGTCGACTGGGTGTTCGCGCCGGTCGCCGACATCCATTCCGAGCCCGCGAACCCCGTGATCGGGCCGCGCGCCTTCGGCACCGACGCGGCCACGGTCTCGGCGGCGGTCGGCGAGGTGCTGCGCGGCTTCCGCGCCACCGGGCTCGGCGCCTGCCTCAAGCATTTCCCCGGACATGGCGCCACCACGGTGGATTCCCATCTCGTGCTGCCGACGGCCCCGCCGCTCGACACCCTGGAGCGCCGCGAGCTGGTTCCCTTCCGCGAGAACCGCGAAGCCGACGCGGTGATGATGGCGCACGTCGTGATTCCCGACCTCGAGCCGGGCCGTCCCGCGACGCTCTCACCCGCGGCGCACGATCTCCTGAGGAAGCGTCTCGAGTTCCGCGGCGTGGCGATCACCGACGCGCTCGAGATGAAGGGCGCGGCGATCGGCACCCCGCTCGAGGTCACGCGTCTGGCGCTCGAGGCCGGATGCGACCTGCTGCTGTTCGCGTTTCACGACGAGGAGGTGCGGCGGCTGAGGCTCGAGCTGGCCCGGCTCCTCACCGAGGGCGGCCTCGACCGCACCCGCTTCGACGAAGGCCGCGACCGGCTCGCGGAGCTGGACCGGCGCATTCCCCCGCCGACGGCCGACGAGACGGCCGCGGCGCTCGAATCCCTCACGCCGCCCGACTGGGAGACCGGGCTCGCGGAGATCATCGAGCGCGGGCTCGTGGTGTCGGGGACCCTCCCGGCGCCGCCCGCCGGCCTCAGGATCGACCATCCGGTGCCGCCGCTCACGACCGGGATCACGATCGACACCGATCTCGGGACTCCGCTCCGCGAGGCCGGTGTGCGCGTGGACGCGGACGCCACGACGGCCGTGATCGCCGTGGGCCGGCGGGTTCCCCTCGACGACGACGCGGTCGCCGCACTGCGTGCGGCGGTGCGCGAGCGGCCGACCATCCTGGTGGGCCTGCAGAACGACGCGTTCCTCGATCAGGTGCCGGAGGCCGCGGTGCGGATCTCCGCCTCCGACGCGACCACGCTCACGCGCCGCGTCGTCGCGCGCCGGATCGCCGCGCTGATCGGCGACTGACCCGGCCGCGGGGCGGCGGGCCGTAGCCGCCGCCGCCGGGACTCGCGACCCGGACCTGCGCACCGGCCGGCAGGTCGGCCACGAACTTGCCCGGCATGGAGCGTTCACCCTTTCCCGGCAGCGCGACGCCATTCTCTCCCGGCTGACCGTCGCGGCCCCCGGCCGCTCCCCACGGCCCACGCGCGCGCCGATCGGAGATCACCGTGACCCGCGCCGGCGCGAGCAGCTCGACCGTGCGCTCGATGCCGTCTCCCCCCCTCCGGCGCCCGGCGCCGCCGCTGCCGCGCCGGATCCGGGTCTCCGTCACGCGGAGCGGATAGGCGTGCTCGAGCGATTCGATCGGCGTGTTCCGCGTGTTGGTCATGTGCGCCTGCATCGCGTGCTCGCCGTCGCCGCCGGCGGCCGCACCGTGGCCGCCGCCCAGCGTCTCGTAGTAGGCGAACGGCCGCCCGCGCCCGGGATCGTGGCCGCCGATGAGCAAGTTGTTCATGGTGCCGCTGCTCGCGGCCGGGATCACGCCGGGCAGCGCGCGCGCGAAGGCGCCGAGCACCGTGTCGACGATCCGCTGCGAGGTCTCGACGTTGCCCGCCGCCACCGCGGCCGGGAGCCGCGCGCTCACCAGCGTGCCCGCCGGCACCCGGACCCGGATCCGCGACAGCGAGCCGTGGTTGACCGGGAAGTCGCCGCCGAGCACGCAGCGCACCGCATAGGCGGCGGCGGCGCGCGTCACCGCCTCGACCGCGTTCACCGGGCCCGGCGCCATCGGGTCGGTGCCCGTGAAGTCGAGGTCGACGCTCGACCTGCGGATCGTGAGCGCGACGCGGATCGTGAGCGGCCCGTTGCCGAGACCGTCGTCGTCGAGCACGTCCGCGAACGCGAACCGGCCCCGCGGCAGGGTGGCGATCGCGGCCGCCACGCAGCGCTCGCCGTAGGCGATCAGTCCCTCGACCGCGCTCTCGAGCGCGCTCCTTCCCTGCGCGCGTCCCAGCTCCTTCAGCCGGCGCTCGCCGGTCAGCTGGGCGCCGATCTGCGCCATGAGGTCGGCGCGCCGCTCCTCCGCCGTCCGCACGTTCGCGAGCAGGAGCGCGAGGGTGTCCGCGCACAGGCGGCCGCGGCGTCTCAGGTGAACCGGCGGAATCCGGAAGCCCTCCTCGTAAACCTCGTGCGCGAGCGGCATCGAGCCGGGCGCCGCGCCGCCGACGTCGGCGTGATGGGCGCGACTCGCGACCAGGAAATCCGGCGCGTCATTCAAGTTCTCTCGCGGCGAACCAAGAAT
>DAIUEO010000160.1:0-7565 GCA_036845125.1 Candidatus Eiseniibacteriota bacterium
ATCGGAGCGAGGAATCCGCGCTGGTCAGCCGGTACAGGGACTCCCCGAGACGGCTCACGGTGCCGTCGTCGATCACCTTGCCGGCGCCGTCGCACCACGGCGTGTAGTAGACCTGCCCGCGCGCGAGCTTCGACACGTCGCGCGTGATCATGCGGTCCAGCAGCCGGCCCGCGTCACGACCCTGCAGGTGGTACTTGTGGAGCGGCGACACGTCGATCAGCGCCGCGGCGTTGCGGATCGCCGCGTACTCGCGGGCCGGGTGCGGGTCGTAGGCGCTCGCCATCTGGTAGCCGGCCCAGCGTCGCCAGGTCTGGGCACGCACCAGCGGCGCGGTGCGGGAATGGAACGGCGTGGTCTTGAGCACGTCGCCTTACTTGAGTTGCTTCTTCAGGAACGCGATGGCTACCGGCCACGACTGCTGTGCGGCCTTGAGGTTCGCGCCCTCGCGCATCGTCTGCGCGCGCAGGAAGCCGTGACCGGCGCCCTCGTAGATATGAGGCTCGTACCACCGCTTGCTCTGCTTCAGCGCGGCCTTCGCCGGATCGATGGTCGCGTTCACGCGGGCGTCATCGCCGCCGTAGAAGCCGAGCACCGGCGCGCGCACCTTGAGCAGCGTGGCGCTGTCGGGAGAGACGCCGTAGTAGACGATCGCGGCCTGCGGCGGCGGATCGTGGGCGGCGAACTCGAAGCTCCGCCCGCCACCCCAGCAGAATCCCATGGTGGCCACCTTCCCGTTGGCGGCCGGAATCGACGCGGCGAACTTGCGGGTCGCCTCGATGCGGGCCAGGGCCTCCTCCGGGGTGAGGGCGCGCACCATTTTCACCACGTCGTCGCGGGTCGCAGCCGAGTCGGTGCCGCCGCCGCCCGGACCCAGGCCGGCGACGAGATCGGGAGCCACCGCGATGAAGCCATCCTTCGCGAGCTGATCGGCGACGGAGCGAAGCCAGGGGGAGAGCCCGTAGATCTCCATGATGAGCACCACGACGCCGGCCTTGTCCTTGCGCTCCGGGTAGACCACCCAGGTCTTCATGGGCGCGCCGGAGTCGAGCGTCACCGTCACGTACTCGCCGTGCCGGGGGGAGGTGTCGAGCACCGCCAGCGCCATCGAGTCGGCGGGCGGGATCGAGCCGCCCGGAGGGGTCGCGGTGGCCGCGGCGGCGGGCAGGGCAAGAGTCGTGGCGAGCAGCAGCACGGGATCGACGCGAAACATCGGAGAGCTCCTCGCTTGGGGGTGGAGCGAGCCGGTCCGCGGAATACCCGGTGCGGGTTCGGCCGTGAAGAGCAGGCAGGTTACGCCGGACAGCGTCCGCGGCTCAACGTTCCCTCCGTCCCGCGATCCTCGAGAGCATCGCCTCGGCGGACGGACCCGCGCTCGTCGGAGGTGAGGTCGCGCCCGTGCTTCGAGGGCGACGTTCGTCCACCATCGCTTTCAACGTACCGCCCGGTGGGGGTGTCATAGGGTCGGGTCGGGCAGCCAAGCGACCCCCCGTCTGTTCACCAGCCACCTCTTTGCCCGAGGCTCAATGTTCCCCACACCCGCGGCGCTTCGCTCCCTGTTCCTGATGGCCGTCCTCGCGGCGGGCGCAGCCACCGCCGCACGGGCCGCCGATCCCACTCCCGGACCTCCCATCACCATCCAGCGGGCGAGCCGGCCCATCGTCATGGATGGCGACCTCGCCGACTGGGAGGGGATGACGCCGATCACGGTCTGGTTCGAGACCCGGGTCGGCGACAACGTCGAGCCCCAGGTCAAGAACGTCGGCTACCTCTCTTACGACGAGCAGTATCTCTACGCGGCATTCCAGTTCGAAGACCCCCAGCCCCGTCTCGTCCGCGCGCCGATCTCCGACCACGATCAGCTCTCGGGCAACACCGACTACGGCGGCATCATCGTCGACAGCTCGAACGACGGAAAATCGGCGGTGATGTTCCTCGCCAATCCGAACGGGCTGATGTACGACGCCGTCACCAACGACGCCTCGGGCGAGGACAGCTCGCCGGACTTCTACTGGGAGACGCAGGGAAAGATCACCGACACCGGCTGGAGCATGGAGATCCGGGTTCCCTTCTCCTCACTTCGCTATTCGAAGGAGAGCAACCCGACGTGGGGAGTGATGCTCTACCGCAACTATCCCCGCGACCGCCGCTACCAGTTCTTCACCGCCCGGCTGCCGCGTGACGTGAGCTGCTTCATCTGCAATTCGAGCAAGATGACCGGCCTCGCGGCGTTGCCGCACGGCTCGCACCTGGTGGTCGCGCCGTACGCCAACGGCGAGCGCGCCGACGCCCCGACCGCCGGGCTCGGCAGCCCGCTCGAGAGCGGCGACGTGGACACCGAGTTCGGAGTGGACGTGAAGTGGAGCCCGCTCGCGAGTGCCGCGATCGACGCCACCGTCAATCCCGACTTCTCCCAGATCGAATCCGACGTCGCGCAGATCACCGCCAACGAGCGCTTCGCGCTCTTCTATCCGGAGAAGCGACCGTTCTTCCTCGAGGGCATCGACCTCTTCTCGACCCCGTGGCAGGCGGTCTACACGCGCAGCGTGACCGAGCCGACCGGCGGCTTGAGGATGACGGGCGATGCGGGCAACACCGCCTACACGGCACTCGGCGTCCAGGACCAGGGCGGGGGCGTGGTGATCCTGCCGGGCCCCCAGGGCTCGGGCTTCGCCGACCAGGACTTCAAGTCGAACGTCGGAATCATCCGCATGCGGCGGGACTTCGGGCAGTCGTTTGTGAGCCTGCTCGGCAACGGACGGATGATCAACGACGACGACGGTGGTGGTTACAATGCCGTCTTCGGTCCCGACTTCCAGTGGCGTCCGAATCCGTCGAACTCGATCACCGGGCAGGCGCTGTGGAGCTCGAGCGAAACTCCGAACCGCCCCGACCTCGCGACGGAATGGGACGGGCGGAAGCTCGAGGACTACGCGCTGCTGCTGAGCGGCTCCCACAACACGGAGAAACTGGACGTGTTCGTGCAGGGCCAGGACATCGGTCCCGACTTCCGCGCGGACCAGGGATTCATCCCCCAGGTCGGCTACCGCGAGATCTACTTCCAGAGCGGCTACACGATCCGGCCCAAGGATCGTTTCCTCTCGCGATTCCGGCTCTTCACCACCGACTGGTACGACGAGGACTACGACGGGAACCACCTGTCGAGCCGCGTATCGGTCGGCGCCGGCATGGACGGTCTCTGGAACAGCTTCATCCGCGTCGAGGTCAACCGCGACGACATCCTGATCGGCGACGAGGTGTTCCCGCGCCTCCGCCCGTACTTCCAGCTGGACATGAGCCCGGGCCGCCTGTTCAACCGGGTCTTCTTCGAGGCCTTCGTCGGAGACGAGATCGACTTCGCCAACGCCCGGCAGGGGACCGGCGCGACCTTCAACGGCAGCCTCACCCTGAGGCCGGCGGACCGGCTCGAGCTGCGCGCCAACGGCAGCCTGAGGTGGCTCGACGTGGACGATCCGGCGCTCGGCTCGGGCCAGCTGTTCGTGGCGCAGGTGGAGCGGCTCCGCGCCTCCTACTCGTTCAGCTCCAAATCCTTCGTGCGCCTGATCGGCCAGTACGTGCAGACCACCCGCGACACCTCGCTCTACACCTTCCCGGTGACGGAGAAGGATGCCGGGTTCGGCTTCTCGGGTCTCTTCGCGTACAAGCTCAACTGGCAGACCGTTCTCTATGTCGGGTATGGCGATGAGCAGGCATTCGACGGCGCCACGGACAAGCTCCAGCCGAGCGCGCGGACGGCGTTCGCCAAGGTCTCGTACGCGCTCCAGAGGTAACCGGCGTCACCACCTCTCGTCGGCGGTCGGTCCGTAGATCGAGGGGATGGGAACGTCGCGGAGCCTGAGGTACACCGTGAGCTGGCCACGGTGGTGCACCAGGTGGTTGATGGTCTGGCGCACCACGCCGGAGCGCGGCATCGTGAAGAGGACACGCTCGCCCATGGTGAGCGACCACGGCACCGCGAGGTCCGCATCGCTCGCCCCCACCAGCGCCGCGCGTCCTTCCTTCACGTTGCCGTCGAAGGTGGCGAGCAGGTCCGTGGTCTTCTCGAGCGAGTAGCCCGGTGCGCCGCTGAGATCGAGCCGGGTCTCGCGGACGGCCTGTGCGATCCAGCCCGGCATCCACGAAACCAGCTGGGCGAGGTGTCCGAGCGAGAAGGATTTCGGATGCGGCTTCCAGGCGCCCTGATCGTCGGGGACGCGCTCGAGCAGCCGCCGCGTGGTGGCCATCTCCAGGTCGAATTCCGGTACGAACCACTCCGACAGGCTCATGCGGATCTCCTCGTTGGGCTTTGGAGGTGAGTGGCAAGCCTAGGTCGCGCGCGCGGAGCCGGTCAACGCGTGCCGTCGCCGTCGGCCGGAGCGGCACACGCCGCCGCGCGCTCGAGCATCAGCACACGCTCGCGCTCGTTCCTCGTGAGCCCGGCCGCGCGCTCGAAGTCGCCCCGCGCTTCGGCGAAGCGCCCGAGCCGGAACAGCAGGTCGCCGCGCACGGCGGGGAGGAGGTGGTAGCCCGCAAGCGTCGGTTCCGCGAGCAGGGGCTCCACTTTCCCGAGCCCGGCCGCCGGACCGAACGCCATGCCATGGGCCACCGCACGGTTCAGCTCGACGATCGGTGACGGAACCCGGCGCGCGAGCGCGTCGTAGTGCGAGGCGATTCCCGCCCAGTCGGTCTCCTCCGCCTTCCGCGCCCGCGCGTGCACCGCGGCAATCGCGGCCTGGAGCGCGTAGGGCTCGTCCGCTCCGCCGAGCCCCCGGGCCCGCTCCAGCGCCGCGAGCCCGCGGTTCACGAGCAGTGGATCCCACAGCGAGCGGTTCTGGTCGAGCAGGCGGATGGGTTCACCCGAAGGACCCGTGCGGGCCCGGGTCCGCGACGCCTGGAGCTCCATCAGCGCGAGCAGCCCGTGCACCTCCGACTCGGCGGGGGCGATGTGGGTGAGGATGCGGCCGAGCCGGAGCGCGTCCTCGCACAGTTCGGGCCGCATCCAGTCGTCGCCCGCGGTCGCCGTGTAGCCCTCGTTGAAGATGAGGTAGATCACCTCGAGCACGGAAGACACGCGTGCGGCGCGCTCGCCGGCGGGCAGGGGATCGAACGCGACGCGCTCCTCGCTCAGCGTGCGCTTGGCGCGGACGATCCGTTGCTGCACCGTCGGCACCGGCACCAGGAAGGCGCGCGCGATCTCCTCGGTGGTCAAACCGCCGAGCAGCCTCAGCGTGAGCGCCACGCGGGATTCCATGGAGAGCGCCGGGTGGCACGCCGTGAAGATCAGGCGCAGCAGGTCGTCGCCCACGTCGTCGTCGAGCGCGGCATCGGGGTCCGGAGCATTGCGCTCGCGCAGGGCCTCGATCTCGCGCACGACATCCTCCTCCTTGCGGCCGTGGAGCTTGCTGCGCCGGAGAACATCGATGCCGCGATGCTTCGCGGTCGCCATGAGCCAGGCGCCCGGCCGCTCCGGGATCCCGGTGACGGGCCACTTCTCGAGCGCGGTCACGAAGGCGTCCTGCGCGAGGTCCTCGGCGACCCCGACGTCGCGCACGAACCGAGCGAGCCCGGCAATCAGCCGGGCCGACTCGATGCGCCAGATCGCCTCGATGGCACGATGGGTGTCGGTCGCTGTCACGGCGACCGATCACACCATCGTCATACCGACTCGTGCAACCTGCGTCAGGCGCCGGCGGCAGACCCGATCCGTGCGGCTACTGGCGGCGGGAGAGCTCCGCGCGCTGCCGTTCCTCCTTCTCCCTCAGCTCGGGCGTGAGGGTCTCGCCGAAATCATCCAACTCGAACACCTGGCGGATCTCGATGTCGCTGTCCTCGTTGTGCGGGTTCGGGCAGCGCTTGACCCATTCGACCGCCTCTTCCATCGACTTCACCTGCCAGATCCAGAAGCCGGCGACCAGCTCCTTGGTTTCGGCGAACGGCCCGTCGATCACGGTCCGCTTGGGGCCCGAGAAGTGGACGCGCACTCCCTTGGAGGAAGGGTGGAGCCCTTCACCCGCCAGCATGATTCCCGCCCCGATCAGCTCGTCGTTGAACTTCCCCATCTCGGTCAGAAGACGGGCATCGGGGGCGCCCGCCGCTTCGCTTCCCTTCGTGGCCTTCACCAGCACGGTGACTCGCATGACCTGCCTCCTGGTTGCCCTGGGGTTGACCTTCTGGCCCGGGAGCCGGGCGCCGGTCGGCACCATGGCCCCGTTCATCTCTACGACGAACGACCCGCCTCGAAATCGACAGCCGTCCGGGCTACTCTGCCCCTCGTGCGCTGAAGAATGTGTTTGGGCTTCTTCAGCGGTTGGTGAGAAGGTTGCGCCCTGTGAAACAAAAGGGCTTACGGGAGGTTTGGCCGGCCGAAAGCGACCGGACACAATCTTCCGCGTACAAGGGAGGGGCCATGAATACGGCACTGAGAGCCTTGATGACCAGCCTGACGAAGCCCGTGGTTCGCGTTCTCGCCCTCGCGGGGGTGGCCGTCGTCCTGGCCGGACCCGCAATGGCCGGCCCGATCGGCTTTCAGGCCAATGGCGGCTGGTATTCCGAGTCCGAGAAGTTCTTCCTGGGCGCCGGCGCGCGGCTCGGGGTCGCCACGGTGGCGGTCATTCCCAACGTCGAGTGGCTGTTCGTGGACAACGGATCGACCTACACGGTCAACGTGGACGGCACGCTCAACGTTCTCCCGATGGGCGTGGCCAGCGGCTACGTGGGCGCCGGTGTGGGCTGGATGATCGTCGACCTCGAAGGTTTCGACAGCAACAGCGACATGGCGGTGAACCTGCTCGCCGGGGCGGCATTCAACCTCACGAGCCTCAAGCCCTTCGCCCAGTTCAAGTGGGTCGTGCTGGACGGGGACGATCCCATGGTGTTCTCGCTCGGCCTCAGGTTCTGACGAGACCCCCGCTCTTTTTTTCCGGGAGCGGTGTCGAAATCGGGTGGGGTCGCACGACCAACGGGTGTCCACGAAGTCTGCGACCCCAACCACGAGGAGATGGACCATGAAGTACCTGTGCCTGATCTATGACGACGAGTCGAAGGTCAACACCATGTCCAAGAGCGAGTCGGACGCGTTCATGGGCGAATACTTCCAGTTCACCGAGGCCATCAAGCAGAGCGGGCACTACCTCGGCGGCGAGGCGCTCCATCCGGTGCACACCGCGACCACCATCCGCATGCGGAACGGCAAGGTCTCGACCACCGACGGACCCTTCGCCGAGACCAAGGAACAGCTCGGCGGCTTCTACTTCATCGAGGCGCGGGACCTGAACGATGCCATCCAGATCGCGGCGCGGATTCCTTCGGCGAAGATCGGCTCCGTGGAAGTGCGTCCGGTGGTGGACTTCACGGCGGAGATGAAGGCGGCGCCTCCGGCGTCCCAGACCGCCAAAGCCTGACCCCGCGTGCAGGAGGGAGGAGAGGACGTCGGCGCGACCGTCGCGGCGCTCTACCGCTCCGATTCGCGGCGCGTCCTCGCCACCCTGATCCGCCTCCTCGGCGATTTCGACCTCGCCGAGGAGGCTCTGCAGGAAGCCTTTTCCGCCGCGCTCGCGGCCTGGCCCTCC
>DAIUEO010000161.1:0-4829 GCA_036845125.1 Candidatus Eiseniibacteriota bacterium
GAGAGCGCGGCGCCGCTCGGCGAATACCGGAACGAGGCCATGTTCATCGCCGACGACAACATGCAGGGCACCGAGCTCGACGATCTCGACTGGCGCCACCTGCAGCAGACCGCCCAGGTCGATTCACTGGACACGCCGCTCCACATCGATCGCCGCTACGTCTACGAGCACAAGTATCCGACCGAGGCCGGCCCCACGAAGCCGATCGCGCGCGAGGAGATCAAGCAGCGCATCAACGACGGCGTGCTGCTCTTCAACTACGTGGGCCACGGCAGCCCGTTCAAGCTGAGCGACGAGAACGTGTTCATCGACAGCGACGTGATCGAGCTCGCCAACCCCACGCGCCTGCCGCTGTTCGTGGCCGCCTCGTGCGATATCGGCAAGTTCCACGATCCCGGCACCAACAGCATCGGCGAGCTGCTGGTGCGCACGCCGGGCCGCGGGGCGGTGGCCGTGGTCTCGGCCACGGAGCTCGCGATCAGCACGCAGAACGCGGCGCTCAACCGGCGGCTGTTCCGGCGGCTCTTCGAGCGCGGCGCGGACGGCAAGTACTTCCGGCCAATCTCCGAGGCGCTCCTGTTCTCGAAGACCGGCAGTGCCAACAGCCAGAAGTACCAGCTCATGGGGGACGCCGCGATGCGGCTCAACCTGCCGCGTCAATGGGTCGCCCTGGGCGTGTGGGATTCGGCGGGAACCACCGCGCTGACCACCCTCCAGCGCGGGCAGACGATCACCATCAAGGGACGCGTCCTCGATCGCCCGCCCCGGGTCCCGGGTGGCAGTCCCGTGGCGCTCGACGGGGTCGCATCGCTGCTCGTCGAGGACACGCGCCCGACCGAGATCTCCCCGCCCTGCTCCCCCTGCATCATCACCCAGTACTGGTACAAAGCCGGGCCGATGTTCCGCGGCGAGGTCTCGGTCGTGAACGGAAGCTTCGAGGCCCGGATGGTGGTCCCGCTCGAGGCCAGGACCGGGCCGCGGGGCCGCGTGCGCGCCTACGTTCAGGGGGCAGTGCCGCTGGAAGCCACCACCGACGGCGTCGGCGACTCCATCCTCGCCGTCACCCCCGGCACCGGCAACCCGCTCGACCAGGAGGGTCCGCGCATCACCCTGTCGTTCCCCTCGGGGTCGACCCGGGTGCGGAAGGACGCCGTGCTCAGCATCGATCTCTCCGACCCGAGCGGCATTCTCATCACCGGGCACACGCCGCAGAACGGCATCATCGTGACCGTGGACGGCAACACCACGAACCGCAAGGACGTGACGACCAGCTTCCGCTACGCCGCCGATTCGTATCAGGCGGGCTCGGCCGCGTTCCCGGTCGACAAGCTGAGCCTCGGGCACCACAGGATCGACGTCAGCGCCGCAGACAACCTGGCCGCCGGGCTGAGTGCCGCGCTCCACCGCTCGAGCGCCTCGATCGACTTCGAGATCGTCGAGGAGCCATCGCTCCAGATCACGCGCGCCTATCTCTTCCCGAATCCGACGATCTCGGGGGGCCCAAGGAGCGGCGGGCTGTTCGTGGTCGACGCCCCCGGCGACTCGGTCAACGTCCTGATCCGGCTCTACACCGTGACCGGCCGCCACATCCGGACCCTCAAGGGGTTCGGCGGGCTCGGACAGATCCAGGTGTTCTGGGACGGCCTCGACGCCGAGGGCGCCGAGCTGGCCAACGGGGTCTATCCTTTCAAGGTGCACATCAACGCCCGGGACGAGGATGGGACGAGTGCTCCCGGCCAGAGCGCCTCCACCGAGGGGAGGGTCGTGATCGTCGCCCGACCCTAGGGCTTCAAAATTCTGGAACGTGGGCCTGGAACCCGGGGTAGAAAGCCCGATCTATGCCCCCCCGTGTGACACTTCGCGTGCCGAACGAGGAAGGAAGCTTTATGCGCTTGCGAATCATCGGTTTGACCGCCATCAGCCTGGTCCTGGGAGCGGCCGTTGCGTCCGCTCAGGGAACGGGCCGCTCGCTCGACATCCAGCCCGGTGGACGCCAGAACGGGATGGGGGCGGCGGGGGTGGCACTCCTGGGCGACGCGACCTCGGCGACCTGGTGGAACCCGGCCATGCTGGGGTACGCCGAGCGGGCCGCGGTCCAGCTCACCTACGCCCAGCTGGTGCCCGGGCTGGCCGATGACGTGAGCTACAACTTCGGCACCTGGGTCCAGCCGATGAAGGGATGGGGCGCCTTCGGCCTCGGGATCGTCTTCCTCTCCTACGGCCAGAGCGAGGGCACCGACAACTCGGGCAACTCGACCGGCACCTTCGGCTCGAACGAGTTCTCGCCGGCGCTCTACTACGGCACGCGCATCCTTCCCGACCTCTCGGTCGGCGGCTCGATCAAGTGGATCCGGATCCAGCTCGCGCCCGACAGCGAGAGCGGCGTCGGCACCACGTTCGGCTTCGACCTGGCGGCGCTCTACCGGATCCCGGCGGCGCGCCTCGACTTCGGTCTCAACCTCCAGAACTTCGGACCGAGCGTCACGTTCATCAACGAGGACCAGGCGAGCCCGCTCAGCCGCAATCTCAAGGCCGGCATCGCGTGGGAAGCCTACGACTCGAAGCAGTTCGGCGTCGTCATGGTCGGGGACTTCAACCAGTCGCTCGTCACGGGCAGCGAGGACTTCCGGACCTACAACTCCGGAATCGAGCTGAGCTACGCGCAGCAGATCGCCGGCCGCGTCGGCTACTACTTCGACGACCTCGGCGACATCGAGGACCTGACGTTCGGACTCGGCATCAACTGGAAGAGCCTCACGCTCGACTACGCGAGCATCCCGCAGGCAAAGAACTCCGGCCTCGAAAACGTCAACAAGATCACCCTCGGCTACCGCTTCTAGCCGGATCTCGCGTCCCGTCACAGTGCGCGGATCGAAGGCGGTCTGGAGTCTGGTCGCGGCCGGCATTGCCGTGGCCGGCGTTGCACTTGCCGCGACGCTCGAAGTGCGCCCGACCGCCACCGCCGAGGCGCCTGCCCGCGCCGGCACCACGGCCAGGCCGCGTCCCGGAATGCAGGTGCTCGATCACAAGACCCGCGAGGCCTTCGCGCGGATCGCCGCCGGGCGGCGTTCGTTCGACGACGTCCTGAGCCATCCGGGTGTCGACTGGAGCGCGCCGATGCGGCGGAAGGGCTGGACGCCGCCCGCGCGGAACGCGCCGGCGATGCGCGCCGACGGCACCCTCGGCACCCCGCCCGACACCCTCAAGGTGGCGTTCATCCGGATCGGCTTCCGAAACGACCGCGGAGGCCCGGCGTCGACCGGGGACGGCGGATTCGATCTCTCGGGGCCCGACACGACGGCGCCGCCGATCGATCGCGCGCCCCACGACAAGCGCTTCTTCGAAGCCCACGCCGAAGCGCTGCGCCGCTACTACGACGTCCAGTCCTACGGGCGGGTGGTGGTGGACGTCGATGTGTGGCCACCCTCGGCCACCGCCACCTACACGCTCAGCGACATGGCCGACTACGGTCCCTGGGAGTTCAGCCAGGACATCTACGGGCTGGCGGTCGTGCTCTTCCGCGACATGATGTTCGCCGCCGATTCCCAGGCCACGCGCGCGGGAGCGCCGATTCCCTGGGACTCCTACGACCGCATCGTGCTGATCCACGCGGGCGGCGACCTGCAGAGCGACGTGCGGCAGGATTCGCCGGAGGACATTCCATCCTTCACGATCGGGGTCGGCGACACCGACGCCGTGATCTTCCCGGACTCGACCAACATCCCGATCGATCGCGCCGCGATCATTCCCGAGACCATCACGCAGGACGGCTATTTCGGAACCATCAACGGCGTGCTCGCCCACGAGTGCGGGCACCTGTTCTTCAACTTCGCGGACCTCTACGACATCCGGAACGGGCGTCCGATCGTCGGCCTGTGGAGCCTGATGGACAGCGGCAACCTGGTGGGCTCGATCGTGGTGCTCCCCGACTCCTCGGAGCTGTTCGCGACCGGGCTCCTGCCGCCGAGCGTCGATCCGTTTCAGCGCGGCTTCATCGGAGACGCCCTCACGTTTCCGGAAGTGTCCTACGGGGACACCATGACGCTCATGGCGGGGGAGCGGTATCCGGACATGCGGAAGATCACGCTCTCGAGCGACGAGTTCCTGCTGCTCGAGAACCGCGCGCTCGCACCGGACTCGGTCATCCAGCTCGATCAGGACGATTCCACCCGGGTGGTGCTGGGTCCGAAGAATCCCGATCGCTTCGAGTACGACGCGCTGGTTCCCGGCGGCGGCCTCATCGTGTGGCACATCGACACCAGCGTTCTTCCGCTCGAGAGCTACTTCCCGCTCGACACCGCGCTGCGCGCCAACCCCGACCTCGGCTGGAACACCAACGACGCGCGCCCCGGCATCTCGGTCATCGAGGCCGACGCGCTCGATGATCTCGGCGATCCCGGCTCGCCGTTCATCCTGGGCGCGCCGTTCGATCCCTACTTCGTCGGCAACTATGCGGTGCTCGGCGATTCCACGATCCCGAACCTGCGTCCTTTCATCGGCACGCGCCCGCACCGGCGGATCGACGTGCTCAGCGGCCGGGACACGGTGATGCAGTTCGCCGCGTTCCGCACCTTCGAGCTGCCCGACTTCCCGGTAAGGGCGACGTTTCCGCCCGAGGGCGCGGCGCTGCTGGCGGTGGACGCCGACGGCACCGATCCCGCGCTCGAGATCTGCTGGGCGGGAGGCGACACGCTGAGCCCGGATTCGAGCGCGCTGTTCGCCGTGAAGCTGAATGGGCAGGGATTGAGCGGACCGTCGCCGGTGTTTGCGCGCCTCGACCACCGCCGGGCGCGTCGGTGGCACGGCCGAAGAGAAGTATCGCGACGGGA
>DAIUEO010000161.1:4839-7235 GCA_036845125.1 Candidatus Eiseniibacteriota bacterium
GTTTGCGCGCCTCGACCACCGCCCGCGCCCCGCGATGGCGGCGTTCACGGCCGGCGCCGGACCCGGCCAGGGACCGGCGGTGTTCGCGGTGACGACCTACGCGAGCGGCCCCGATACTTCGACAGCGGGTGGACGCGTGTGGCTCATCGACCAGAACGGCGTTGCGCTCCCGGGGTGGCCGCCGCAGCTTCCGGAAATCGTGACCACGCCGCCGGTGGTGGTGGGCACCTATCCCGACATCAGCGTGTTCGTCGGCGCGGCGAACGGGACCATCTACAAGATCCTCCTGAGCGGCGGCGGAATCGAGTCGGTGGACGCCTTCGGTGACTCGGTGACCGGGCGGCTCGCGGTGCGCACCGGGACCCCGAACGGAACCCTGGTGGGCGCGGGCTCGTTGCGCGGCGACGTCGCGATCGTCTCGTTCAGTGACCTCGTCCCGGCCTCTCCGCCGGGTGGCAACGCTGCGGCGAGCGCCGCCACCGTGATGCCCGGCTGGCCGATCCGAATCGGCGGCGTCCCGTTCGCCCCCGATTTCCTGTGGATCGACTTCAACGGCGGCTCCGGTACTCCGCCCGCGCCGGCCGTGGCGTGTGGGGGAGGACTGCCGGGCGCGAGCATGTCGCTCGTGGTCCACGAGGGCAGCCGGCTGTGGGCGTTCTGCGAAGCCGGACAGCTGCTGCCGGGATGGGGACGCGATTTCGGTGATCGTCTCGCGCCCGCGCTCGGCGCCGGCGATCCGGATGGTGACGGGTATCCGGAAGTGCTGATCCAGACCGCACACTCGGGCGTCGCGTTCGTCAACGTCTCAGGCTTCGCGTCGCCGGGCTGGCCGCGGCGCGCCACCCGCGAGGACTTCGAGACCCGCAGCGTGCCGCTCGCGTTCGACGCCGACGGCGATGGTGGCAGCGAGATCGTCGCCATGAACGCGAGCGGCATGATCGCCGCGTTCCGCAGCGACGGCGTGAAGCTCACCGACTGGCCGCTCGCGTGTGGCGTCGGCACCCGGGGCTCGCCGGTCGCCGCCGATCTCGACGGTGACGGTTTCCTCGAGCTGGTGGCGCCCGACCGCTTCGGCACCCTGTACGGCTACACGCTCGGGGTTTCGACCGGCACCGGCATCGTGAACCCGTGGATGACGCTGGGCGGCGACATCGGCCGCTCGTCAAACCTGCCGCCCGGCCGCACCTCGAACGCTGCCGCCGCGAGCCAGGGCCCGCTGATCCCGGGTTCGCTCAAGGCCTATCCCAATCCCGCGGTGCGGGGGCCGCTCCACTTTGCCTTCCAGCTCACAGAGCCGGCCGACGTCGAAGTGCGCGTGCTCGACGTCTCGGGTCACGAGGTCGCCGCGTTCACCCGCTCGGCCGTGCAGAGCGACAACGTGGTGACGTGGGATCCGGGCGCCGCGCCGGCGGGGCTCTACGTGGCGCGGCTCAAGTTCCGGGGTGCGGCCAGCGAGCGCGTGGAGACCATGCAGATCGGGCTCGTGCGGTGAAGCGGCTGCTCGCCATGATCGCGGGTCTGCTGGCGTTCGCGGCCCTGCTCGCGGTGGCTGCGCACTCGGAGACCGCTCCGCCCGAATTCGCCGATGCGGGACCGCTGCTCGCCCAGCGCGCGATCGACCGCGAATGGGGATTGTCGGAGGACAGCGTGTACGCGGAGGTGGACATCCCGGGATGGAAGAGCGACGCGCTCGCCATGGGACTCTCGGCGGCGGTGCCGGGCTCGGGACAGTGGTACGTGGGCTCGCCGCGGTGGTGGTGGTTCGCCGGCGCCGAGATCCTCGGCTGGACCGTGTTCGGAGTGAACCAGGCGCGGGCCGGCGAGTTCCGCGACAACGCGTCCGGGTACGCCGGCAACCCGGCCGATCCCGCGAGCAACTGGTCCTTCGAGCGCTTCGCCCAGGCGACGGGCATGGACCCCGCCGAGGTGAAGCGCCTCTATGAAGGCGACCGCGAGGCGTTCTACGATCTCATTGGCAGCGACGACCGCGCGCTCGCCGGGTGGAAGAGCGACCCGGTGAACACGCGCACCTACTTTGCCGACCAGCGCGACCTGTCCGAGGATCGGCTCAAGGTGTCGCACTGGGCGTCGTCGCTGCTCTGGATCAACCACATGATCTCCGCCTGGGACGCCCTGCGTGCCGCGCGTTTCCACAACGCGTCGCTTCCGCAGGGGGCGATCCTCCGCATCGAGACCGGATGGAAGAACGGGGACCCGACCATGAAGCTCGCGATCGAGAGGAAGTTCTGAACAGGCGTGCGCTGTTCCTGCTGCTGGGGTTCTTGATCGCGACCGCCGCCCACGCCGGGGGCGTCGCAGCTCCCGAGGGCGCGGCGTTCGCGCTCGAGTCCGTGATCGTGCGTGGCGAGATGCTGGCCCAGTCCGCGGCGCCGCCC
>DAIUEO010000162.1:0-7225 GCA_036845125.1 Candidatus Eiseniibacteriota bacterium
CGGGGGGATGAAGGAAGAGCCGGTGCGCTTGATCACGCACCGGCTCTTCGCAGGAACCCCGCCAGCTACATTCTTCGCTCCACAACTAACGGAATTGCCCGGCCGGTGAGCCTCCGTTAGGGTGCGACACATGCCGGACCGACCGCGACCGGAGGACCTCGTCGGGAACGCGCTGCCCGACCTGACGCTGCCGGATCCGGGCGGGGCGCCCTATCCCCTGCGCCAGCACGTGGGCCGATCGCCGCTCGTGCTCTTCTTCTACATCAAGAACGGCACCCCCGGTTGAATGCTCGAGCTGCGCGAGTTTCGCGCACACTATCCCGAGTACGAAGAGGCCGGCGTCGCGATCGCCGGCATCTGCCGTGACAAGCCGGCGTCGAATCTCGTCTGGAGCCAGCGCATGCGGCTCCCCTATCCGGTGCTCTCGGACCAGAGCGGCGAGGCGGCGCGCGCGCTCCGGGTGACCCGCCAGTTCGGCATCGGCGGCTGGACCATCGACATGGTGCGGCGCACGACGCTGCTCGTGGATGTCGACGGAACGATCGCCGCGGTGTGGGGCAAGGTGAAGGTGCGGGGCCATGCGCCGGACGTGCTGCGCCATGCCCGCGCGCTGCTGGCGCGACCTAGGGCTTGACCTTGAGCACGACCAGCGTGAGGTCGTCGCTCTGGCCCCGCGCGCCGCACCACTCGAGCGTCTCCTCGACGATGGCGTCGAGGATCTCCTGCGCGCTCGATCCGGCGAGGCGGGTGATGATCTCCTCGAGGCGCTGGGTGCCGAACTGCTCGCCGCTCGGGGACTCCGCTTCCGTGATCCCGTCGGTGTACATCACGAGCACGTCCCCGGGATCGAGCGCGAGCGGGCGCTCGTCGTAGCGCGCATCCGCCAGCACGCCGAGCGTGACGCCGCCCTCGACCAGCTGCTCGATCGAGCCGTTCGTACGGACGAGGATCGGCGGGTTGTGCCCGGCGTTCGAGAAGATGAGCACCCGGTTCTTGGCGTCGAGCACGCCGTAGAACGCCGTCACGAACTTGTCGCGGTCGGTGCTCTCGTGCATCAGTGAGTTCACCTTGCGCATGACCGCGCGGATCGCGAACTCGTTGCGGATCTCGGCGAGCAGGCTCATGCGGAAGCCCGCCATGAGGAGCGCGGCCGGGATGCCCTTGCCGGACACGTCGGCGATCGCGATGCCGAGCCGCGATTCCGTCACGTGGATGAAATCGTAGTAGTCGCCCCCCACCTCGTCGTGCGGACGGGTCGTACCCGCGATCTCGAAGCCCTCGATCTCGGGGGCGCGCTTGGGCAGGAACGAGAGCTGGATGTCGCGTGCGATCGCGAGCTCCTTCTCGATGCGGCGCCGCTCGAGAAGCTCGCGCGTGAGACGCGCCCGCTCGACCGCCGCGGCGGCCTGGGCCGCGAACGCGCGCAGCAGCTCCATGTGGCCCTCGTGGTAGGCGTCGTCGAGGTCGCTCTCGAGGTTGAAAACGCCGATCGTGCGGCCTTCGACGATGAGCGGTACCGCGAGCTCGGAGCGGGTCTCCTCGCGCGCCACGACGTAGCGGGAGTCGCGCCGCACGTCTGGAACGATCAGCGGCTCCCCGTGCTTCGCCACCCAGCCGACGATGCCCTGGCCGACCTGGAGGTGGAACGCGCCCTCGGAACCACTCGGGTACCCGACCTCGCGCCTCAGCTCGAGGGCCTGGGTCCGATAGTTGAGCAGGTAGATCGCCGCCGCGTCATAGTCCACCACCTCGCGCAGTGTCCGGAGGATCTCCTCGATGACCTCCTCCAGCTCGAGCGGCGCCGACAGCGTGCGCGTGATCTCGAGCAGGACTTCGCGCTCGAGCGCACGGCGCTCCGACTCTTCGAGGAGCAGCCCATTGTCGATCGCGAAGGCGATGCTCTCGGTCGCGGTCACGAGGGTCTCGAGATCCTGCTCGCTGAAATCGCGACCGCCCCGCGGGTCGAGGCACTCGATGGCGCCGAAGGCGGCTCCGCGCCGGAACATCGGCACGGCCAGAGCGGCGCGCGCCGGCACCGTCGGGCCGCGGAACGCGGGACGCGGCCCGGCGGCGGTGAGGCGGAGCGGCTCCTCGTTGGTCATGACCCAGCCGGCGATGCCCTCGCCCCGCGCGAGCCTCAACTCGGCCGCCGCGAGGTCCTCGCGATACTCCTGCCCGACCAGACGGGCGCCGCCGCGGCGCGCGATCCAGACGCGCGTCGTCGAGCAGTCCACGGCCTTCTGGCAACGGCGTGCGGACCGCTGGAGGAGATCGGAGAAGCGCGCCGGGGAATCGGAGCGGGCGACCCGACCCGGAACCAGGCCTGAGGACCGGCTTTCTTCGGGGGCGGAGGTCACGGTGCCCCCGGTGTCCCCCGCCGAGGGGCTTCCGTGCATGGGGCGGAAGCTAACACGCGCTGGAATGCTCCAAAACCGCCGCCCTCCGGGATTTCGGAGCGACCCGCTTGATCGTCAACCCCGGCGCCGGCCCGGCCGATAACGACCTCGCATCCCGTCTTAAGGCCTGCTGCTCCATTCCGAGGATCCGCGCCTTGTCCCAGAAGCAGCACAAGCGTCTCGGCCAGATGCTGATCGAGGCCGGTCTCATCACGCCCGAGGTGCTCGATCGCGCGATCGTCGAGCAGAAGAAGTCGGGCCAGTTTCTCGGCGCCTTCCTGGTTTCCCAGAAGCTCGTCACCGAGAAGCAGCTCCTCGAAGTGCTGCAGAGCCAGCTCGGCCTCCCGGTCGTGGACCTGGCCACCATCGCCGTCGACGAGGCCGCGGTGGGACGGGTCAAGGAGGAGATGGCCAAGCGCCACTGCGCGCTCCCGCTCGAGATCGAGGGCCGCTCGACCCTGGTGGTCGCCATGTCGGATCCGCTCAACGTGGCCGCACTCGAAGATCTCCGCTTCCACAGCGGCCTCTTCATCCGCCCGATGCTCGCGAGCGGCTCGGCGATCATGGAAGCGATCGAGCGCTTCTATCACCTCGACCGTTCGGTGGATCAGGTCGTCCGCGAGCTCGTGGCCGACGAGGACCAGGTCATCATCCGCGCCGTCGAGGAGCACGAAGACCTCTCGGTCGAGCAGCCCGAGATGCAGGACTCCGACAGCCGGCCGATCGTCGTGCTGTCGAACTGGCTCCTGAAGAAGGCGGTCGAGGAGCGCGCGAGCGACATTCACATCGAGCCCCAGGATCGCGAGCTCGTCATCCGTTTCCGCGTGGACGGCCTTCTCAGGGAAGTACAGCGCTTCCCGAAGTGGACCCAGGGCGCGCTGGTATCGCGACTCAAGGTCCTCTCCAACCTCGACATTGCCGAGAAGCGCGTGCCCCAGGACGGACGGCTGCGCGTCGAAATCGATGACCGCCGCGTCGACATGCGCGTCTCCACCTTGCCCATCACGGGCGGCGAGAAGCTGGTAATGCGGATCGCGGACCAGGCGCGCCAGGTGGACATGAAGGATCTGGGTTTCAACCCGCGTGACCGCGAGCGCTTCTGCGAATGGCTCTCCCGGCCCCAGGGCATCATCCTCGTCACCGGACCGACCGGCTCCGGCAAGTCCACGCTGCTCTACTCGGGGCTCAAGCAGGTCCAGGACGTCACGAAGAACCTGGTCACCATCGAGGACCCGGTCGAAGTCTCGCTCCAGGGGATCAACCAGGTGCAGGTGGACGAGAAGGCGAAGAAGACCTTCCCCGGCGCGCTGCGCGCGATCCTCCGCCAGGACCCGGACGTCATCATGGTCGGCGAGATCCGCGACAAGGAGACTGCCCAGATCGCCTTCCGCGCCTCGGTGACCGGACACCTCGTGCTCTCGACCGTGCACACCAACGACGCAGCCGGCGCCGTGACCCGCCTCATCGACCTCGGGCTCGAGCCGTTCATGGTGGCCTCGGCGCTGATCGGCGTCGTGAGCATGCGCCTCGTGCGCGTGATCTGCCCCAAGTGCACCGAGACCTACACCGAGGACGCTGCGCATCTCAATCGCTTCACGTCGAACCCGCAGGGCGGCTCGGTGACCCTCCGCCGCGGACGCGGATGCCCCAACTGCCATGGCTCCGGCTATGTCGGCCGCACCGGGATCTTCGAGCTGCTCGAGGTGGACGCCAACGTGCGCGCGCTGGTCTTCCAGAACGCTCCCGACACCGCGATCCGCCAGGCGGCCGCGGCGAACGGCCTCGTCTCCATGGGCGAGGACGGGCTGCGGAAGGTGCTCGACGGAATCACCACGCTCGAGGAGGTCGCGCGCGTCGTGTACATCCCCGACCAGTCCGGCAAGGTGTGTCCCTCGTGCCGGACGGTGCTCGCATCGGACTTCGACTATTGCCCGAGCTGCGGCTCGTTCGCCGGGGATCATTGCGAGAGCTGTCGTCGGCGGCTCACCGGAGAATTCGCGCACTGCCCCTACTGCGGCACGGCGACCCGCCACGCGCCGGCCCGGAAGAAGGCGCGCACCCTCGGACTCGGTGCCGATCCCGAGGACGAGGAACGCCTCCTCGACTCGAATCGCGGCGAAGAGGACGGACCGCTCCGCCGCGCTTCCTGAGCCTCCCGGTTTTTCCGTAAGATCGCCGCCGTGCCCGCGCTCTACCTGATCATCGTTTCCGCGCTGGTGGCGATCATCGCCTACCGCACCTACGGCGCCTTCCTGGCGGCCCGCGTGGCCACGCTCGACGACCTGCGCGTGACCCCGGCCCACCGGCTGCGCGACGGCCGCGACTACGTCCCGGCCAACCGCTGGGTGCTGTTCGGTCACCACTTCGCCGCCATCGCCGGCGCCGGGCCGCTGATCGGCCCCGTGCTGGCCGCCCAGTTCGGCTACCTGCCGGGGTTCCTGTGGCTGCTCGTGGGCTCGGTCCTCGCGGGCGGGGTCCACGACTTCGTGATCCTCACCGCCTCGGTGCGGAGCGACGGGCGCTCGCTCGCCAACATTGCGCGCGAGAACGTGAGCCCGATCACCGGAGCCGCGACGGCGATTGCGATCGTGTTCGTCATGGTGGTGGCGCTCGCCGCTATGGCGCTCGTGGTCGTGAACTCGCTGCGTGAGAGCCCGTGGGGGGTGTTCAGCATCCTGTGCACGATTCCGATCGCGCTGGCGATGGGGCTCTGGTCCTACCGGATCCGTCCCGGCGCGATCCGCTCGGCAACCGCGTTCGGCGTCGTGCTGCTGCTCGCGACACTCGCGCTCGGCGCGCTCGTTCCCGGCTCACCGTTCGCCCGCTGGTTCACGCTCTCCGGGAACACGATCACGATCGGCATCATGCTCTACGGCTTCATTGCCTCGGTGCTGCCGGTGTGGCTCCTGCTCTGCCCGCGCGACTACCTGTCGTCGTTCCTCAAGATCGGCGCGGTGATCCTGCTCGCGGTCGGCGTGATCGTGGTGAACCCGCGGCTCCAGATGCCGGCCCTCACGCCGTTCATCCACGGCGGCGGCCCGGTGTTCCCGGGAACGCTCTTCCCCTACGTCTTCATCACCATCGCGTGCGGGGCGATCTCGGGCTTCCACTCGCTCATCGCCTCGGGCACCACGCCCAAGATGATCGACCGCGAGCGGCACATCCTGCCGATCTCCTACGGTGCGATGGTGCTCGAGGGCTTCGTCGGCGTCGTCGCGCTGATCGCGGCCTGTGCGCTCCACCCCGCCGACTACTTCGCGATCAACTCGCGACCGGAGGTGTTCGCGAAGCTGGGCATGGCGGTCCACGACCTGCACGTGCTGGAAGCCCAGGTCGGCGAGACGCTCGCCGGACGGACGGGCGGCGCGGTCTCGCTCGCGGTCGGCATGGCGTTCGTGTTCTCGTCGCTCCCCTTCCTCAAGGGCATGATGGCGCTCTGGTACCACTTCGCCATCATGTTCGAGGCGATGTTCGTGCTGACCCTGATCGACACCGGGACGCGGGTGACCCGTTACATGCTCCAGGAGGTCGGCGGGATGGCGGTGCCCGCGCTCCGCACCTGGACCGGTCCGGCACCGGCCGTCGTCTTCAGCGCGCTCGCGGTGCTCGGCTGGGGCTATTTCGTGTGGACCGGGACCGTGAGCTCGGTGTGGCCGATGCTGGGCGTCAGCAATCAGCTCCTGGCGGCGTTCGCGCTCGCGATCGGGACCTCGGTGCTCATCAACATGGGCCGGGCCCGCTACGTCGCCATCACCCTGGTGCCGCTGGCGTTCATGTGCGTGAACACGATGACCGCGGGCTGGATGAACCTCGGCATCAACTACCTCAGGCCCCAGCTCGCCGCGGGGGCGCCGAACCTGTGGGCGGCCTTCCTGGCGGCACCCACTCCGGCCCGCCTCCAGTGCATCGTGACCCTCGTGATCATGCTGCTCCTGGTCGTGGTGGTCGTGGACTGCCTGTTCCGGTGGACGGCCGGGCTCCGGGGCCGCGCCCCGCAGATGGCCGCGGAACCCCTGGCGAGGCCCGCGGGCTCCTGAGGCTTGCTGCCGCACCCTGACAACTTGTCCCTTGCAACGGCCTGACAGGACGGCAGAGAATTCCGTCCCTGGAAACGGGGGCCGCATCTCCAACGGAGGACTCCCCATGCATCTCGCCGTCCGACGCCTGTTTGCCGCCGCCACGTTGCTCACCTTGATTCCGCTCGGGGTCGCAGAGGCTTCGAACTACCGCAAGATTGTCGCCGCCGACCAGATCCAGGAGGTTCTTCCGTCGCCGCCGAATCCGACCACTGGAGCGAAGGCGACCGGAACGGTGGACCTCGACCCGGTCACGAACACGATCACTTTCAATATCGCGTTCAGCAACATGAACGGCGCCGCGACGCTCGCGCACTTCCATGGCTTCGCCGCGGCGGGAGCCACCGCCGGGGTGCGCTACAATCTGACCCCGTTCATCGTCAACACCACGCCCGGCAATGGCACCATCATTGGCTCCGTGGTGTACCCCGAGCCTGACGAGGCCAGCGTTCTCGGCGGACTCACCTACCTCAACATCCACAACACCGCGAATCCCTCGGGCCAGGTGCGGGACCAGATGGTGTACTTCGCGCTTCCTGCCGCAACCCCGATCGGCTGGATCGCTCTCGCAGCGCTGGTCCTCATGGCCGGCGCGTTCTTCATCGTGAGGCGGCGCCAGACGGCACTGGCGTAGCAACCCGCGCCTCACCCGACGAGGCCGCTCCGGTTTCCCGGGGCGGCCTCGGTCTTTTGCGGCCCTAGACAGTATGGAACGACCGGCTCGCGGTCGTAGCGTCGTGCCATCTCGCGAGA
>DAIUEO010000163.1:0-7190 GCA_036845125.1 Candidatus Eiseniibacteriota bacterium
GTCTTCATAGACGCGGCAAGTTCTGATTGCTGTGACGCGAGGGTGTTCCGTGCGCGTAATCAGAACCTGCCCCGGGGCAGGTCGATGTGGATAACTTGGGCCGTGAGGCGGTCGTTACCGAACCTCAGCGGATCGTCCGGGGCCGCTGACCGTCCCCCACGTCCGGGTCGCCCGCCTTCATCGCGAGGGCGGTGGAAGCGTGCCCTCGAACTCGAGCTTCGACTTCCGGATGTCGATGAGCGGGCCCAGCTCGTAGACGTTGCGATAGCCGTAGTTGTAGAGCGCGATGTACGTCGACAGATTGAGTGAAGCGGTGTTCAGCTTCTTCGGGAAGGCGTCTTCCGCGTTCACGAAATTGTTGTTGCAGTAGATCAGAATCCGCGCATTCTTGTCCGGCAGCAGGCGCGCGAGGCTCTCGATCGCGATGTCCGGGAAGGACAGGTGGATCGCGCCCTTGATGTGCAGCTCGTCGAATTTCTCGCGACTGCGCGCATCGAGGACGATGGTGCCGGACTCACGGCTCATGCGGAGGAACTCGGCTTCGCTGACTCTGCGGCTCTCCCGGTGCCGCGCCGCCTCTTCGGCCACCGCGAGATAGCCGGCCATGTCGATCGCCGGATTGGCGAGCGCGGGATCCGACCGCCCGGCGAGCGGCGCGGGGCTTCCGGCGGACGTGAGAGCGAGCACGGCGAGAATGCAGATTGCGAAGAAGGAGAGTGGAGAACGCATGCGCGAGTCCTCGTGGTGGGCGGCCGGGACGGTCGCTCTGGCCCGTCACGAAGTACCTGCAATGGTCGCGCCGCCTTCGGGCCGGAGCGTCACGCGCCGGTCAATTAGCGCGGTGGCCGGATGAGCCTGCCCGTGGCGCTGGCCGCGCGCCTGCGGATGCAGGGGTTCGCGTGCGACCACGACCCCCTGGTGGCCCGTCTCGAGCCCTGGCTGCGCTGGACTCCCGGCCTCAGCACGATCTGGATCCTTGCCGGCACCGTGCTGCGCGAGCCCGGAATCCTGTTGGCGTTCTCACTGGTGGCCGGACTCGGTGCGGCAGGCTGGCATCCGCTCGATGCGCTGTTCAACGGGGTGGTGAGGCATCTCCAGAAGTTGCCGGCGCTGCCGCACAATCCCGCCCCGCGACGATTCGCGATGGCCGTTGCGGCGGCGTGGAGCGCGATGACCGCGATCCTGTATGCCGCCGGATACTTGGGGTGGGGACTCGCCGCCGGCCTCCTGCTCGCGGCGGCGGCGCTGCTGGTCGCGAGCACCCATTTCTGCCTGGGCTCGTGGGTATGGCACCGGCTCGGCCTGGGAAGATCGCGCAGTGTCGAGATGCGCTAAGCACGGGACGAAGCTGCTGCATTTCTTGACCGTTCGAAAGGAGATCGAACCATGACGACCGGATACGCCGTGGAGTCTTCGGTACCAAAACCTCTCCCAATCGGAGGTCTGTTGCTGCTGCCGGCGATCGGCATCGTTCTCAGTCCCATCGTCGGCGTGGTTGCACTCTTCATCGGACTCGGCGCCTTCACGGAGGTTCAGGCTGCAGGTTTTGGGGCCATCTACGCTCTCGAGCTCGTGACCACCGGTGCTCTCCTCGCATTCAGCGTCTACACGGCGATCCGGTTCTTCGGGAGGAGAAGTGACGCCCCGACCCTCATGATCATCCTCATGCTCTCAGGTCTGGTCACCGGGGCGGCGCTTCTCCTGATCGAGTGGGGGGTCGGGGCCAGCGAGTTCGCGGTAGAGACGATCAAGGGTCTCTTCCGGGACGGTTTCTCCGCTGCCATCTGGATCCCGTACTTCAAGCAATCGAAGCGCGTGAAGGCAACGTTCGTGGACTCGGGCGCAGATCTCACCCGAAATCATCCGATGGTATGAGGCCGTTCGGAGCGCGGGATTTCAGGCCAGCCCGGCGAGCACCGACTTCGCCATCTCCGTGAGCGACGGATCGCGCGCGCCCATGATGAGCACGAGATCGCCGGATCGTGCCTCGGAGACCAGCCTCTCGATCAGCCACTCGCGCGACGGCGCGAACTCGGTGGTCGCTCCTCCGCGCCGCGCAGCGATCTCGGTCACGATGTCGGCGGCCGAGAAATCGCGCTGCGCGGTGCCGCCGGCGTAGAACACTTCCAGCAGCCACAGCCGGTCTTCCGCGCGCAAAGCGGTCGCGAACGTTGCGACGAAGTCGGCGCGCAGGAACCGCGTCGGACCGTACCCGTGGGGCTGATACACGGCGAGCACGCGGGCGGCGCGGCGCTTCGCCGTCTCGAGGGCGGCCGCGATCTTGGCCGGGTTGTGGGCGAAGTCGTCCACCACTTCGACGCCGCGCGCGGTGCCGAGCGTCTGGAAGCGGCGCCCGACCCCGTGAAACGCCGCGAGTGGCGCGACCATTTCCTCGAGCGCCACCCCCACCGCCCGGCAGGCGGCGATCGCGGCCAGCGCATTCTCGACGTTGTGACCACCCGGGACCGGCAGCGTGAACGCCACGCCGTCCACGCGGAACGTGCTGCGATCGGCGTCCACTTCCACGCCGGTTCCGCGCACGGCCGCGCGCGCTGAGAAGCCGAACGTAAGGGCGCCTTCGCTCAGGAAGGCGAGGTTCTCCACGTCCCCGACGACCAGCCGCTCGCGCACGCGGCCGCGGAACGTCTCGAACATGCGCGCCACGTCGTCCATGGCCTTGTGGTCCTTCTGGAGGTTGAGCACGACCCCGATCGCCGGCTCGTAGCGCACCACCGAGCCGTCGCTCTCGTCGGCCTCGACCACGAGCAGATCGGAGCCGCCGTGGAACGCGTTCCCCCACAACCCTTCGGCCTGGAGCGACGGCAGGTCGCCACCGGTGATGACCGACGGCGCGCGCCCTGCGCCGCGAAGCATCTCGAAGATCATCGCCACCACCGTGGACTTCCCGCTGGTGCCGGTCACCGCGATCGAGCGGGACGTCTCCACGAAATGAGCGAGCAACTCCGAGCGATGGACGATCGGGATGCCGAGTTGTTTCGCCGCCGCCACGTCGGGCACCGAATCCTCCACCGCGGTCGACACCACGAGGGCCGCGGTCTCGGAATCGAGGCCACTCCCGTCCTGCGCGGTCACCCGTATCCCCAGCCGCTCGAGCTGGGCGCGCGCCGCGGGGCGGTCGCCGCGATCGAACGTGCGGTCGCTGCCGCTCGCACGACCGCCGAGCATCACCTGGTACTGGGCGAGCGCGCTCATCCCACTGCCGCCGAGCCCGGCGTAGTGGAAGCGTCCCGCGCCGCACGGATCGGGGATCGCCGGATGCTCCACCACGACGACGGGATCACCTTCCGAGACCCGCTCGAACAGCTCGATGACGTCGGCGTTCGCCATCCGGATGCAGCCGTGCGACCCGGCTTCGCCAAGCCGCGCTTCCTGGTTGGTGCCGTGAAAATAGATGTAGCGCTCGAGCGAGTCGCGCCCGGGACCCTGGTTGATGCCGGGCTCGAGACCGTCGAGGGTGAGGACGCGGGTCAGGATGAGATCGTCTTCGGTCGCTTCGCCGCGCCAGATCTCGCCGCTGGGCTCGCGGCTCACGAAGCGCGTGCCCGACGCTGCCCCCGCGCCGATCTTCCGCGCGATACGATGCCAGCCGGGCGGGGTGCGATGGGATCCCTCAGTGCCGCCGATTCCGGCCGCGGCGGTCGACACGCGATAGCGCGCGGTGATCGTGCCGCGCTCGAGCAGCAGCAGCTCCTGGCGCTCGACGTCCACCAGCAGCAGGCGTGGCGGAATCTCGCGCACCGGGGCGAGCGGGCGGTGGCGTGCCGCGCGCAGGAGCGCGTCGACACGCACGGAATCGGCCGGGATCACAGGGGACATCACGCCCGCACTTTGCCACAGAACGGAAGCCGGCGAAGCTCGCGGCCCGCGAGCGCCGGGGGGCGGACCATTGCAGGGGCCCTCGCTCCCGCTATGCTGCCGCACGCATGAGCCGGCCCAGCTCCCCTTCGCCCCGAACCACGACTCTGAACTTCACTTTCTTCGCGACCGCGGCGGCGATCGCGTTCGCGGTGTTCCGCGCGATCCGGCACCGGTGGGTCACCGACGACGCCTACATCTCGTTCCGCTACGCCGAGAACCTGGTACAGGGCAGAGGTTTCGTCTACAACGCCGGCGAGCGCGTCGAGGGTTACTCGAACCTGCTGTGGACGCTGTGGTGCGCACTCGGGCTCAGGCTCGGCGTGCCCGCCGAGATCTGGGCGGAAGCGAGCGGGATCCTCTGCTACACGGCGACGCTCGTTCTGCTCGCGCGCTTCGCCTGGAAACGCTCCGGTGCCGGCGCGCGCGCCGTGCTGCCGGTCGCCGCGCTGGTCGGCGCGTTCCATCTCGACTGGGCGATCTTCGCGACCAGCGGGCTCGAGACCTCGCTCGTCACGCTGCTCGCCTTCGCCGGCTTCTATCTGCTGGTCACTGGAGAACGGACGCCGCGGCGGCTGGCCGCCTCGGGTCTGCTGTTCGCACTCGCGGCGATCACCCGGCCCGATGGAATCCTGTTCGCCGTTCCCGCCGGGATGTTCGTCGCGCTCCGTTCGTCGCGCCGTGTTTCCTCGATGGTCGCGTTCGCGGCGCCGCTCGTCCTGGTGCTCGTGCCCTGCGCCGCATGGAAGCTCGCGTACTACGGGGACCTCAAGCCCAACACCTTCTACGCCAAGTCCGCGGATCGCGCCTGGTACGAACAGGGTCTCGTGTACGTGGGGCTCTACTTCCGCAAGTACTGGGTGCTGCTGATCGGCCCGGTCCTTGCGGTGATCACGGCCCGATTGCCCGCCGCTCCGGAACCGGAAACGCACCGCCCGCGCGACGCGTTCTGGCTCGCGTTCGCGACCGCCGCGCTCTACACGCTCTATGTCGCGCACGTCGGCGGCGACTTCATGTTCGCGCGGCTGCTGATCCCGATGACGCCGTTCGCACTCGTGCTGCTCGAGCTGGGCCTCGAGCGCATGGCCGGGTTCCCCGGCATCCACGTTCCCGCCGCGGTGGCCTGCGCGATCGGAATGGCCGTCACCCCCTATCCGTTCCAGGGCCAGGGCTGGGTGCGGGGGATCATCAACGAGCACGAGTTCTATCCCGCCTCCGAGCGCGCGGCCTCGCGCGCCTACGGCACGAGGCTGCGCGAGCTGTTCGACGGACTGCCGATGCGGGTGGCGTTCTGCGGCGGGCAGGCGGTGCTCGCCTACTATTCGCGGGTGCCGCTCGCGATCGAGACCGCGACCGGGCTCACCGACTCGACCATCGCGCATGGTCCGCTCGAAGTGCGCGGCCGGGTCGGCCACGAGAAGCGTACGCCGCCGCTCTATCTCACGGGCCGTCGGGTCCACTTCTGGATGTACGCGAGCCCGCTGCTCTCGGACACGCTCGCCACCTACATCCCGCTGGTTCGGGCGCGGCTCGACACGCTGACCGTGATGGTCATGAGCTGGGATCCGCCGGTGATGGCGGAGCTCCGGCGGCGCGGGGTGGTGATCGAGGACTTCGAGGCGGCACTCGATCAGCTCATCGCGCTGCTGCCCGCGATGCCGGACGCCGAGGTGGCACCGCTCTACGCGAAGGTGCGCCGGTTCTACTTCGACGGCGTGCCGGACTCGACCCGGGAGCGCGCGTTCCTGGAACGGCTCGCCCGCTCGCCGTGAGCTACTGCTTGGCCGGCTCCAGCTCCTTCTTGAGGGCCGCGATCGTCGACTCCGGGCGCTGCTCTTCCGGCAGCGCCTCGGCGTAGGCCAGCGTCTCACGCCGCGAGCGATCGGCCGCGGCCGCGTCGCCCGTCGCCACGTACACGTCGGTCCGCAGTCGGAGAATGCGGACCTTGCGCGGACCATAGGCCTTGGGCAGCGCCCGCTCGAGGGCCGCCATCGACTCCGGATACTTCTTCATGGCCTTGTAGGCGGTCGCGAGCCGGAACGGCGGGTTGTAGTCGTCGGGCAGGTCGCGCTCGGAAGCCTGGAGCATCGGCACCGCGCGCTCGGGCTGGCCGAGCTCGAGATAGGCGGAGAGCCGGTGGGAGTCGAACACCGCGCGGGCGTCCGGGGTCTTCGCCTTCGCGGCCTCGCCTTCGAGGAACGCCGCCCACTGCTCGAGCGTCGCGCGCTCGCCGAGGGAGTCCCCGAGCGTGTGACGCGCGTCGACCAGCATCCCGTAGATCCCGGAGCGATCGTCGGCGGCGATCACCAGGGTCGAGTCCTCGATCGCGCTCCGGGCCTGGGCCTCGAACGAGCGGATCATCGCTTCGCGATGCAGGTTCGAGTCGGGAAGACTCATCGCGCAGTCGAGCCCGCTGGCGGCCACGCTCGCAAAGGACGGCACGCCGGCGACCCGCGGCAGCGCCTCCTCGGCCTGACGCACGCATGCTTCGAATTGCGCGCTGCGGGTCAGCGCATAGAGTCGCGCGTCCACCGTGCGCGCGTACCCGCTCCAGCCTTTCGGCGCACGCTCCAGCACCCGGGCATACGCCGCGGCGGCCTCTTCGTACCGAGTGGCGCCGAAGAGACGGTCGGCCTCGGCGAGCAGTGTGTCGGACGGGCTCGTGTACGAGCCATAGGTCTCGTCGAACATCGTTGCCAGCTGGGTCACGGTGGCACTTCCCACCCAGCGCACGAGCACCTTTTCGGTGACCGGATCCACCAAGAGATACGTCGGCCACGCGTCGACCGGGAGTTTCTTCCGGAGCGGCGCGTTCGACTTCTTCTCGTTATCGAGTGCGAGCCAGACGAACTGTCCGGCGTGCCGCTCGAGGGCCGGGTTGGTGAACACGTAGGCCCTCATGGAGCGGCAGGAGTGTCACCAGGGAGCCCAATTCTCGATGAAGATCGGGATCTTGCGCTCGCGCGCCTCGTTACGCGCACGGTCGTAGTCGTCGTCGATGAACGGCAGCACCATCTTCGCCGCCGGGGCGACCTTGGAAGGCGCCTTCGCGGCCGGGGCGGCCGGCGTGGTCGCGCCGTGCGCCGGGGTGGCGAGGAGGACGAGGAGCAGGGCTCCGAGCAGCCGGGGTGTGCTCATGCCGGCCGAATCTAGCACGTCCGCCCCCCGGGCGGTCCCCTGACGGACGAGCGCGGCCGGGAATAAGGCGGATCGGGCTGGCGTAGAGAGGGCAGTTCGCCACCCGAAACACCACGAGGACCGCCATGAGAACGCTTCCGCTCCGCCGCTTAGCCCCCGCCGCCGTCACCGCCGCC
>DAIUEO010000164.1:0-6990 GCA_036845125.1 Candidatus Eiseniibacteriota bacterium
CGTCGCCGCGCGGCAGCTCCCACGCGAGACGCACTTCGCCGGCGATGGCCTCCGCGGTGACGAGCGCCACCTGGACGGGAGTGACCACGAAGCACGAGGTCGCGCCCTGCCACGACACGATGTTGCTGCTCATGGGGAGGCTGATCGTCGGGTTGTTGTTGTCCGCATCCGGCTGGAACAGCTGAATCTCATTGAGCTGGATGCATACCGGCGCTTCGCACCCGGAGCACGACCCTGAACCGGTAGTCTTGGTTCGGGAGAGGTTGATCTTGAATCCGTAGTATTCGAAGCCCGGGTCGAGAGCGGATTCCGTGCCCAGGGGCACGGCGGCCTGGACGCGCAACCGGACCTTCGAGGGTGCTCCTGGATAACCCACCTCATACAGGTATCCACCCACCGCCGCGCCTGCGAACACGTCCTGGCAGGAGTAGGGCCCTTCGAGGAAATCAAAGTTCGACGAAAGCGCCGCGTTGCTGCGACAGAAGCCGGAGCCGTACTTCCACCACTCCGGCAGGGTTGCGTTGGAGGTCCCGATCGTGAGCAGGGCCGACAGACCCAGATAGGCCTCGATCCCGGCCGGCGGAGCGAATGAAGCCACCAGGGTGAACGGCGGGCCGGTGTTGGCGTCGCACGCAAAGATCTTGCTCGCCACGCCCTGGTCTCCACAGTCGTCCCAGGACAGGTTGATTCCCTCCGAGATGGTGACGCGCCCGACGGTGAAATCAATCGTGCTCGTGTCGGCGCCACCCGGATTCACGACGAAGATCCGTCCCGGCGTCGTGCCTTCCGGGACCACGGCCAGGATCAGCGTGTCGAGGATGGTCTCGTACGTGGTCGCCACCGGACCGAACCGGACGTCGCTCGTGGTGCCGAAGTTCTGACCGACGACACGAATGGTGTGTCCGATGGGCGCCTGGATCGGCGCGAACGAGGTGATGCGCGGTGCGACGTGGAATGCCTCGGAGCTCTGCGCCGATCCATCGACGGTGAGGATTGAAACGTGGCCGGTGCGTGCGCCGGGAGGAACGACCGCGGTGAGCGTCGTGTCGTCGATCGTGCTGAAGATCGCGGACATGCTGTGGAACAGGACCGCGGACGCCGCCGACAGGCTTCTCCCGCGAATCGTCACCACGGTTCCAGGCGCGCCGCCCACCGGCTCGAGCGACGTGATCGCCGGGGGTGGAGCGGGAATCCCCTGCCAGTACGCCGTCGCTCGCGATGCCGGGGCGGTGATGATCGGATTGAAGGGAATGCCGGCCGACTGAACGAGCCGGATGCTCTCCAGGTCGAGCCGTACCGGTCGGGAGCATCCAGAGCAGCTCGGCGATCCCGCTGCCATGCCTCGTCCGACCAGTACGCGAAACGCCACCTGGTCGCGGTCAGGATCGAGAGCGATGGTTCCGCCGGCAGGCACGCTGGCGGTGACCGTGAGCTTCGCCGTTCCCGGGCCGTCGAGTCCGACCGCGTATGCCCAATTGATACTCGAGCCGGCGCCCCACGGCGCGGAGCATAAGTTGGTTCCGCCCAGGCCCGTCGCCAGGCCGTCGGTTCCGCGGCACTTCCCCACGCCGTGCTTCCACCAGTCGGGCAGCGTCACCGCCGACACGTGGATTTCACCGGTCAGGGAGATCAGGTCGCGCACACCTGGAGGGGGCCTGAAGGAAGCGATGAGCGGGAACGGCGTGCTCGGGTCGACCGCGCAGGAGAAGGTCTTGATCTCCCCGCCATGAACACCGCAGTTGTCCCATGCCAAGTCGAGCGTCCCCTGCGGCGTCGGCGCCACCGTGAAGCTCGGTCCGACATGACTGCCACCGGGGTTCACGATGGCGACCGGGCCGCTGGTTGCTCCCGCCGGCACGGTGGCCGTGATCAGCTCATCCGAGATGATGGTGAACGTCGCCGCTCCACCATTGAACGTCACCGAGGTGGTACCTGAGAGGCCCGTGCCGCGAATCGCGATCACGCTCTCCGGGAGCGCAATCGGCGGGCTCAAGTGCGTCACGAGCGGAGGGAGATAGAAGCTCAGAGGACTCCTCGCCGTTCGGAATGGCGTCACGGCGAAGATCAAATTGGAGCGCGCTCCGGCAGGAACGCTGGTGGTCAACTCGGTATCGCCGACGATCGTGAACGTGGCCGGGACAGCGCCGAAGCGCACTGATACGACGCGGGACAGACCTGATCCCGAGACGGTGACTGGTGTCCCGACCGGTCCGCCCGCGGGGCTGAAGCCGGCGATGGACGTGCCTTCCTCGAGTGTCCCGAGACTCATCGACCACACGCTGCTGTTGTGGGGAAGCGGAGGGAAGCCACCCATCACGACCAGCTGGGCCGAGTCCGGATCGACCGCGCCCGCCTGGTGCGAAAGTGGCGGCGGGACGTCTCCAAGGTTCGGAACCTCCCGCCATACGGGCGTATCCCCGGTCAGCTCCAGAATCCACGTATCGTTGAGCCGATCAGGGTATTCGGGCCGCCAGCCGCCATGAATGACCATTCCCCCTGCGAAGGCGTCATACGCGCACGTGGTGTGCGCACGAGGTGGCGGAGCGGTTCCTTGAGGGAACAGCCGAATCCACTGCACGGGGTTCGAGAGGGGAAGTGCCCAGACATCCCCGGCAATTCCATTCAAAGCATCCGTGCGGCCGCCATAGATCACCATTCGATCATGCGAGGGGTCGTAGACGGCTGCGTGAGCCCAGAGGTACGGCCAGTCGCCGACCGGGTTGAGCGCCGTCCACGTGAAGTTTCTGAGGGACAGGACCCAGGTCGCGCCCTGGATGTGACCGGAGCCGATGTACCCACCGTGCATGACCATCTGGTGGCGGACCGGATCGTAGATGACACCCGCGAGCAACCGGCCGTGAGGTCTGGGCGCAGGCGTCGACCGTCGCCCCCACACCGGAGGATTGACCGACAGATCGAGAATCCGGGGCGATGCGTTGAACTCGGTTTCGAAGGGGTCGCCGCCAAATGCCACCACGCGGTTGGAATCGGGATCGAAGATCGCGGAGGGGACCGGGAAGGTCTGGGTGGCCAGCATCTGCCAGCGCAACCCTCCATCGAGTTTCAACTCCCACGTCTCTCCGCCGACCACGATCATCCTTCTGCCATTAGGGTCGTAGACCATCGTCTCGATCATGAATTCCCGGCCCCCGGGCGGGGTCAGCATCGTCCACAAGCCCTCGAGCACCGGGCCGACGACGAAATGATCGGCGGACAGTCCTGTGCCTCCTGGCCCCGTGACCGAAACCGGTCCGCGCGTCAGACCGGTCGGCACCACTGCAAGTATCAAGGTATCGCTCACCACGGTGAAGGCGGCTGGCAGACCATTGAAGGAAACCTGGGTCGCGCCGGTGAAGTTGAAGCCCAGGATACTGACGGACGTTCCTTCGGGAGCCTGACCCGGCAGGAGTCGAGCGATGACGGGCGCCACATGGAATGGCACGAGGCTCGATCCCGTTCCATCTGCAGTGGAGACCCGCAGCGGTCCCGTGCGTGCCTGGTCGGGCACTGCGGTACTGATGACCGTGTCCGAAAGCACCGTGAACGGCGACGATGTATCGCGGAAGCGAACTTCCGTCGCTGCGGTGAAGCTCGAACCTCGAAGCGTCACCGGGACACCGGGGGCTCCTCCCGCCGGCTCGAAGCTGAGAATCGTGGGAATCGGGTCCGGCGTTCGCTGCCAGTACGCAACAGTCCGGTCCAGCGGTGTGGTAATGAGCGGGTTGAAACCTTCAGAAGGAGGTTGAATGAGCTCCATCGACGCCAGCTCGATCCGCAAAGGTACCGAACAGTTCGAGCATCCTCCAGCCTGAGTCATAGAGCGGTTGATGTCTATGCGGAACGCGTAATACTCGGCGCCGGCATCGAGCGCACCGACAGGGCCGGGAGGAGCAGTGGCGTGGATCCGCAAGCGTGCACTCGACGGCCCGGAATACCCGACATCGAAGACGCGTGAGAACACAGGGCTCCCGCTCCAGGGGCGGAGACACGCGGCGCTGGAGAAATCCGACCCGATCACGAGGTCGCCCGTGGTGCGGCAGAATCCGGGTCCGAACTTCCACCAGTCGGGAAGGGCGCCGCCCCCCGTGGTGAACCGCAGCTCGGCGTTGATTTCGGAGAGGTTCCGGATCAGATCGGGCGCCTGGAAGGACCCGATCAGGGTGAAGGGCGCGCCGGTGTTGCTGTTGCACGCGAAGGCCTGGAGCTCGACGCCGTATATGCCGCAGTCGTTCCAGGATAGGTTGATCCCTTCGATGATGGGGCCGACCTGGAACGGCTTCCCTGAGACTGCGGAACCTCCCGGGTTCGTGATCGTGACCGACCCGCTGGTCGCGTTGCCTGGCACCTGGGCGCGAACCGTACGGTCGTCCACGGCCACGAAGGTGGCGGGAAGGCCGTTGAACTTGACGGCGGTTGTTCCCGTGAAGTGATTCCCGATCAGCGTGACGGTCGTTCCAGCCGGTGCCTGGGAAGGCCGCACGATCGTGAGCACCGGAGCGATGTAATAGGACTGCGAGCTGGACGCGGCTCCGTTGCGGGTCGTGACCTCCACGGGGCCGGCAATTCCCAGGGCGGGTACCGTCGCGCTGACCTCCGTGTCGGTAAGTACCGAATGGCTCGCATCGGCTCCGCCAAATCGAACCCGCAGCGTGGACGAAAGCCCGGTGCCCTGAATGCTCACCGGCGATCCCACGGGGCCTGCCGGCGGCACGAGGCTCGAGATCACGGGAAGCGGTCCCGGAGTTCCTTGCCAATCCACATGGGATCGGGTCTCCGGGATCGTGATCACAGGATGGTAGGGAAGGCCGCTCGCCTGAGTGATCTCGACCTGGTCCAACGTCAGCCGGACGTTGTTCTCGCAACCCCAGCAGCTCCCAGCACCGTTGGACCTGCTCTTCTGAATCAGGATCTGAACCGCGGGATACTCCCCGTCGGGGGGCAGATCGAGTGCGCCGCTCGCCAGGGAGGTCACCACCGTGATGCGGGCCGTGTTCGGATCGTAGGGATCGGGAGAGTGCTGAATCGTGGCCTCCGATGGCAGGGGCCAGGGACTCGCGCACGACGCGACGTCGGCGAGGCTCGAGATCATGCCCGCACTGCCTCGGCACTGGTTGGTTCCGTGCTTCCACCAGTCGGGCAGGGTGGTCGCGCTCGCGCGAATGTGCGAGGTGACGGTGACGGCCGCGACGACGCCCGGTGGTGGTCGGAATGAAACGACCAACGGGAACGGAGGACCCGCGATGGCGTCGCACGCGAACGTCTTCGTGGCGACACCGTGGCTGCCGCAATCGTCCCACGCGAGATTCAGGGAGCCGGGCGGCGTCGGGGCGACCTCGAACGCCAGCTGGGCGGTGCCGGCGACGTTGGCAACCGTCAGCGGGCCGCTGGTCGCTCCGGCCGGCACGACCGCCGTGAGCAGGTGGTCCGAGACGAAGGTGAACGACGCCGATGTTCCGGCAAACGAGACCGCTGTGACGCTCGACAGATTCGCACCGGCGAGGCCGATCGTCGTACCCGGTGAGGCGACCGGTGGAACGAGCTGAGTCAGCACCGGCGGGAGGTAGAACCGCTCGGGGCTGATCGCGATGCCGCTCGGCGTATGAACCTCGATGGGGGCAGACGCCGCACCCACCGGTACGGCAGTGGAAATCTCGCCGTCGCTCACGACCCTGAAGGTGGCGGGAGCTGTGCCGAAGCGGACGAGATTCGCCGTCTGGAAGTTGCTCCCGGTCACGGTGACCGGTGTCCCGACCGGGCCGCCGGGAGGAGTGAACCCGGTCACGACCGGTATCGGTCCCGCGCTTCCCTGCCAGCGGACATTGGCGCGGTTCATCGGGAACGAAAGGGTTGTGCTGGCGCCGCCTTGGTTGAGCGTCAGGCTCTGGAGCGAGATCGAGGCCGGGTCACTGCACCCGGCGCAAGCGCCCAGGCCGACCGTCTTGTTTTGTGCGATGCGAAGCTTGAAGGCGTAATACTCGCGATCCGGTTGCACGGGAACACCCGTGGAGAGCGGGTTCCCGAACACTCGAAGGCGGGCGGTCTCAGGGCCGTAGAACCCGAGATCGTAGATCCACGCCATTCCGTAGGCGGCTCCCCAGGGATCAGTACAGGCCGACATTCCCGCGAAATCGAACGACCCGGTGAGTGGGATGCTGAGCCGGCACTGGCCCGGACCGAATTTCCACCAGTCGGGCAGGACTGTGGAAGAGATGCGCAAGTCGGCGGCCAGGCCCAGCAGGTCGTTCGTGCCCGCCGGCGGCACGAACGAGCCGACGAGCACGAACCCCGGGCCGATGCTCGAATTGCAGGCGAACGTCTGCAGGTCCTGGCCGGCGTTTCCGCAGTCGTTCCACGACAGGTTGAATCCTCCCTCGGCGGGTCCGAGGAGGAAGACGCCACGGGAACCCGCGCCCCCCGGGTTGGTCACGGTGATTGTTCCCGATGAGGCTCCTGGCGGGACCGTGGTCTGGATTTCTGTGGCGGATGTCACACTGAACGTCGCCGGCACCCCCCCGAAGAGAACCGAAGTGACGCCGGTGAAGTTGCGGCCATGGATTCGGACCGGCGCGCCGACCGGCGCCTGGACCGGAACAAACTGCGTGATGGTCGGCGCCACCACGAACGAACCGGTGCTCGCCCCGGTGCCGAACGGGGTGTCGACAACCAGCGGTCCGGTCAGCGCGCCGGCCGGCACTCGGACCTGGACCTCGCTGGGGGTCGCGTCCGTCGGCACCGTCGCGACGCCACCGAACCGGACTTGCGAAGCCCCCGCGAGACCGCTTCCAAACAGGGTGACGCTCGCGTTCTCACCGGCCCCGGTCGGAGCAAAGGACGCAATACTTGGAAGAGAACCGGTCGCGCCCTGCCAGTACGCGATGCGGCGCACGCCTGCCGAGGTCAGGATCGGGTTGTTGTTGGCCTGGTCGGGCTGGAAGACCTGGATGCTGTTGAGGGTGAGGCGTACCGGTTCGAGGCAGCCGCCGCATGACG
>DAIUEO010000165.1:0-318 GCA_036845125.1 Candidatus Eiseniibacteriota bacterium
GCGCCGATGGGCGCGCTGGTGAACCAGGTGGCCGCCGACGGGCCCGCGAAGGCCCGCGCATAGGCGAGCTTGCCGCGGAAATAGAGACCGCTCAGGAATTCGAACACCTCGCCGAGCGACGCTCCGGACTCGCGCAGGCGATGAGCGAGCGGCGACCGGGCGCGGCTCCTCATCAGGATCTGCGCCCGGCGCCCGCCGCAGTGGGCGGGCGACAGCAGGAACACGGTGCGGGCGGTCGTCACCGGTTCAGTCTGGCCTCGCGCGCCGACGCCGATCAAGCCCGCGAAGAAGCCGGCGTCCCTGCAGAGAGCGGAAGAG
>DAIUEO010000165.1:328-6906 GCA_036845125.1 Candidatus Eiseniibacteriota bacterium
CCGGACGGTGGACCCGCCTTCCAAAATCCGCTCAGCCCAGGAGCGGATTCACACTTGCAACTCGAACTCACCGACCATCCGTGGTCGCCGGAGTTCTATAGCAATGACGGGACCATCGGGAGATCGATTCTCGAGATCCGCGAGAACGTTGGAAGGACGCGCTGTCGGCGCGGCATCACCGGCCGACTTCCCGACTGACGGGGCTCCGCGCAGAACACCTTGCAGCGCGTTTCTACAAACGTGGCCCGGCTTCGATGCCGGGCGGTGGCTCGCTACTCGACCGCGATCTGCCGGTCGCCGGGTTGTTTCCCGGCGTCGAGAGGGGTCGACCAGGCTTCGCCGGTCGCGGCGCGGCTCACGCTTGCAAGAATGTCGAGCAGTCGCTCCTGGGACACCGGTTTGACGAGGTGCACTTCGAAACCGGCCGCGGCGGTGCGCTCCCGGTCTTCGGGCTGTCCATAGCCGGTGAGCGCTACCAGCACGACACCCCGGGTCAGGGGATCGGCGCGCAGGCGCCGCGCCACTTCGAGGCCGTCGAACCCCGGCAGTCCGAGGTCCACCAGGGCAACGTCGGGATGCACGGCGCGCGCCGCCACCACGGCTTCGGGGCCGTTCGCCGCCTCGTACACCCGATGGTCCTGGAGCTCGATGCACCCTCGCAGCATCTCACGCGCGTCCTGGTTGTCGTCCACGATCAGCACACTGAGGCGGGCATCGGCGGTTGTCGGTGCCGCCGGGGTGCGCGGCTTCAGCGGAACCTCCCGGACGAGTGGCATCTCGATCACGAACGTGCTGCCCCGTCCCGGCCCGTCGCTGTGGGCGCGCACCGATCCGCCCTGGAGCTCGACCAGCTTCCGTACCAGCGTGAGGCCGATCCCCAGTCCACCCTGACCGCGGTCGAGGGCCTGGCCGCCCTGAACGAACAGGTCGAACATCTTCTTCAGCAGCTCGGAATCGATCCCGACGCCGTCATCGACCACGCGCAGGAAGGCCCGGTCCTCGAGCTGATCCGTTTCGACCGCGATTCTCCCGCCGGGGTCAGTGTACTTGGCGGCATTGACGAGCAGGTTCGTGAGGATCTGCTCCATGCGCGCGTTGTCGGCGCGGACACACACCGCCGGGCCGCTGATCGTGACCGTGTGCTGATCGAGACGCCCCGAAGAGCGCAGCGACTCGACCGTGGTCTCCGCCAGCTCGCCCAGATCGAGCACCGACGGTGCCAGCGTGATCCGGCCGGTGGTCACCCGCGACACGTCGAGCAGATCGTCCACCATGCGGGTGAGGTAGGTCGACTGCCGCGCGACCACGTCGCAGGCGCGCAGCGCCTTTTCGTCCTTGAGATCGAGCAGCGAGAGCAGGTGGGTCGCCGCGGTGATGGCGCCCAGCGGGTTCCGCAGCTCGTGCGACAACATCGCGAGGAACTCGTCCTTGCGGCGGTCGCGCTCGCGAAGCTCCTGGTAGAGCCGCCGGTTCTCCAGCGCCACCGCCGTGCGCGAGGCGATCAGCTGCGTGAGCTCACTTTCCTCGGGCGCGAACCCGCGGCCCCGGGGGTCGCGACCGACGGCCAGCACGGCCAGAGCGCGGTCGTAGCTCGCGAGCGGAAAGGCCATCTGGTGGGGGTATCCCTCCGGATCGCGGCCCGCGGTCGCGACTTCGGCCCGGGCCAGCGCGGTTTGGCTCAGCGCGTGAAGATCCGGCGAGCCTCCGCCCTCCGGCTCCGCACCGGAGTCACCGTTCGATTGCATGCGCACGCGCGTGACACCCTGGCTATTCTCGGCGAAGTGGATGACGGCCTCGTCGGCGAACGCCGGCACCAGCACTTCGAGCAGCTCCTCCTCGAACGAATTCCCTTCGAGCGAGCCCGTGAGCGCGGCGGCGGTGTCGCTCAGGAGCCGCACGTGGCGGTGCTTCTCCTCGGCCGCTGCGCGCGCCACCTGCTCGCGCTGGAAGGCGACCCGCCGATCCGCCTCCTCGCGGATCCGCTCCTGGGCACGGTTGAGTGCGACGAACACCCCGACCTTGGTGCGAAGGATGTCCGGCAGGAACGGGCAGGTGAGGTAGTCGACGGCGCCCAACGCGTAGCCGCGCATCGCCTGCATGGCGTCGTGGTCGGCGGTGAGGAAGATGATGGGCGTGGTCGCGGTGCGCGGCCTCCGCCGGATCAGGCCGGCCGTCTCGAAGCCGTCCATCTCCGGCATGTTGACGTCGAGCAGGATCACGGCGACGTCGTGATCCAGGAGGTACTTCAGCGCCTCGATTCCCGACGAGACCGACACCACGGGCTCGTCCAGCTCGGCCAGCGCCACCTCGATTGTCAGACGCTGCTCCGGGAGATCGTCGACGACGAGGATACCTGCCGGCTCCGGAGTCATCGGACCAGCCACGCCCGCATCATCGCGAGAAGCTCATCGGGATCGACCGGCTTGGACAGGTAGTCCCAGGCCCCCGCTTCGATGCACTTCTCGCGGTCGCCCTTCATGGCCTTGGCGGTCACCGCGATGATCGGCAGCTCCCGGAAGGAAGAGAGCCTCCGGATCGCCCGCGTCGTGTCGAGCCCGTCCATCTCCGGCATCATCACGTCCATCAGGACGATCGCGATGTCGGAGGTCGATTCGAGCAGCGCGATCGCGTCGCGCCCGGTTTCGGCCGGGATCGTGACCATGCTGTGCTGTTCGAGCACGCTGGTCAGGGCAAAGATGTTGCGGATGTCGTCGTCCACGATGAGCACCTTGCGGCCGTTGAGGGTGGTGTCGCCGTCGTGAAGCGCCGTGATGCAGCGCCGCTGGACGTCGCTCAGATCTTCGAGCCGCTGATGCAAAACCAGCGCCGTGAGGTCGACGAGCCGCTCGGAGCGCTGCACCTCGCGCAGGCGTCCGCTGCGTCCGAGCCGCTTGAGAGCCGCCGATTCGGCCTCGGTCAGCGGCTTGGCCGGGTGCACCAGCACCGGTATCTCGCTGATCGAGGGGATCGATTCCAGACGCTCCACCCATTTCGGGAACGGCATGTCGCTGAACGTCGGGTCGAGCACGAGCGCGTCCGGGAACTGCGTGGAAATCAGGTCCAGCGCCTCCGCGCCGCTTCCCGTCTCGCGGACGCGGATCAGGCCGGACTCCAGCATCTGCCGGTGCTCGAGGCGCCGCATCGGGTCGGGGTCGATGAGCAGCACCCGCCGCTCCGTGCGCTGCTGGTGCCGCAGCAGCACCCGCAGCACCTCGTCCAGCCGGTCGCGCGACTGGAGGGGCTTGAGGGCCACGCCCACCGCGGCCGACTTGAGAGCCCGTTCGCGCGCCTCCTCGGTCGAGACCACATAGACCGGGATGTGTCGGGTGCGCGGCGAGTGCTTCAGGCGCTCGAGCACGCGCCAGCCGCTGATGTCGGGCAGCGAGATGTCGAGCGTGATGGCGCTCGGCAGGTACTGCTCGGCGAGGCTCAGCGCGGCGGCGCCGAACCCGGTGATCACGGCCTTGAAGCCGTGGTCGTGTGAGGCGTCGGCGATCATGCGGGCGAACGCCAGATCGTTCTCGACGATCAGCAGCACGCGGTCGTCGACACCGATCGAGTCGCGGTCGTCGCCGGCCTCGTCCACGAACTCGATGGTCTCCGGCGAGAGCGCCGCCACTGCCTCGGTGGAGACCGGGTAGGCCGCCGAGGCCACGGGCATCGCGGGCCGCCGCGCCGGCATCACCGGCCCCGGAGTCCCCGGCAGGTAGAGGGTGAAGCGGCTCCCCTCGTTGGGCGCACTCTCCAGGTGGATCTCACCACCCAGCAGCCACGACAGCTCGCGGCTGATCGCGAGACCGAGGCCGGTACCGCCGTACTTGCGGTTCGTGCTGCCGTCCGCCTGCTGGAACGCCTCGAAGATGATCTGCTGCTTCTCCGCCGGGATTCCGATCCCGGTGTCCGAGACCGAGAACGCGATCACCGATTCGTGGCTGCGAAGGACCTCGTTTTCGTACCGGGTGGTCGGCGGCGCCGGATGGATCTCGAGCGCCACGGCCCCCTGGCGGGTGAACTTGAAGGCGTTGGACAGCAGGTTCTTGAGCACCTGCTGGAGCCGCTTGGCGTCGGTCTGGATGGACTTCGGCAGATCGGCAGCGAGATGGACACGAAAACTCAGGCTCTTGGACTCCGCGACGTGGCTGAACATCCGATCCACGACGTTGTGCAGCTCGGCGAACCGCACCTCGCTGACGTCCACCACCACCGTGCCGGATTCGATCTTGGACAGGTCGAGGATGTCGTTGATCAGGTTCAGCAGGTCGTTGCCGGAGGAGTGGATGGTCTTCGCGTACTCCGTCTCACGGGGGGACAGGTTGCGGGTGGGGTTCCGCGCCAGCTGGTCCGAAAGGATGAGCAGGCTGTTGAGCGGCGTGCGCAGCTCGTGTGACATGTTGGCCAGGAACTCCGACTTGTACTTCGAGGTGAGCGCCAGCTGGGAGGCCTTTTCCTCCAGCGCCTGCCGCGCCTGCTCGACCTCCATGTTCTTGCGCTCGACCTCCGCGTTCTGGTGGGCGAGGAGCCGCGCCTTCTCCTGCAGCTCGAGATTGGTCTGCTGCAGCTCGGCGGCCAGCGACTGCGACTGCTTGAGCAGGTCCTCGGTGCGGGTGTTGGCCTCGATGGTGTTGATCACGATGCCGATGGTCTCGGTGAGCTGCTCGAGGAAGCCCTGGTGCGTCGGGTTGAAGCGCTCGAACGAGGCGAGCTCGATCACACCGCGCACCTCGCCCTCGAACACCACCGGCAGCACGATCACGTTGACCGGCAGCGCCGCGCCCAATCCCGACGAGATCCGGACGTAGTCGCCCGGCACGCTCACGAGCAGGATCTTGCGGCGCTCGAGCGCGCACTGGCCGACCAGCCCGACGCCGAGCCGGAACTCGGAGTGCGCCTCCTCGCCGGCGTCGAGTGCGTATCCCGCCAGGAGCTTCAGGCGGACCTGGCCTTCGGTGGCGTCCAGCAGATAGAAGGCTCCGCGCTGCGCGTTCACCACCGGCGCCAGCTCGGAGAGGATGAGGCGTCCCACGGCGAGCAGGTCCTTCTGGCCCTGGAGCATGCGGCTGAACTTGGCGAGGTTGGTCTTGAGCCAGTCCTGCTCGCTGTTCTTGAGGGTCGTCTCGCGCAGGTTGCGGATCATCTCGTTGGTGGTGTCCTTGAGGACCGCCACCTCGCCGCGTGCGTCCACCATGATCTCGCGGGTGAGGTCGCCCTTGGTCACCGCGGTGGCCACGTCCGCGATGGCGCGCACCTGGGTGGTGAGGTTCGCGGCCAGCTGGTTCACGTTCTCGGTGAGATCCTTCCACGTGCCTGCGGCCCCCGGGACGCGGGCCTGGCCTCCCAGCTTGCCTTCGACACCCACCTCGCGCGCCATCGTGGTCACCTGGTCGGCGAACGTCGCGAGCGTATCGATCATCGAGTTGATGGTCTCGGCGAGCTGCGCGATCTCGCCCTTCGCTTCCAGCTTCAGCTTGCGGCGGAGGTCGCCGTTGGCGACCGCCGTCACCACGCGCGCGATGCCGCGCACCTGGCCCGTGAGGTTGGAGGCCATCGAGTTCACGTTGTCGGTGAGGTCCTCCCACACGCCCGACACGCCCCGCACCTGGGCCTGGCCGCCGAGCTTGCCTTCGGTGCCCACCTCGCGCGCCACGCGCGTCACTTCCGCCGCGAAGGAGCTCAGCTGGTCCACCATGCGGTTCACGGTGTCCTTGAGCTCGAGGATCTCACCCTTCACGTCGACCGTGATCGTGCGCGAGAGGTCGCCGTTCGCCACCGCCTTGGTCACGTCGGCAATGTTGCGCACCTGCGCGGTGAGGTTCGAGGCCATGAAGTTCACCGAGTCGGTGAGGTCGCGCCACGTCCCCGCCACGCCGTGCACGTCAGCCTGCCCGCCGAGACGACCGTCGGTGCCCACCTCGCGCGCCACGCGCGTCACTTCCGCCGCGAACGACCGCAACTGGTCCACCATGCGGTTCACGGTGTCCTTGAGCTCGAGAATCTCGCCGCGCACGTCGACGGTGATCTTTTTCGAGAGGTCGCCGTGGGCCACCGCAGTCGTCACCTCGGCGATGTTCCGCACCTGGTCGGTGAGGTTCGACGCCATGAAGTTCACCGAGTCGGTGAGGTCCTTCCAGGTGCCGGCGACGTCCTTCACGTCGGCCTGGCCGCCGAGCTTGCCCTCGGTGCCCACCTCGCGCGCCACGCGCGTCACTTCCGCCGCGAACGATCGCAGCTGGTCCACCATGCGGTTCACCGTGTCCTTGAGCTCGAGGATCTCGCCGCGCACGTCCACGGTGATCTTGCGGGAGAGGTCGCCGTTCGCCACCGCCTTGGTCACGTCGGCGATGTTGCGCACCTGCGCGGTGAGATTGCCGGCCATGAAGTTCACCGAGTCGGTGAGGTCCTTCCAGGTACCGGCCACGTCCTTCACATCGGCCTGACCGCCGAGCTTGCCCTCGGTGCCCACCTCGCGCGCCACGCGCGTCACCTCGGAGGCGAACGAGCTCAGCTGGTCCACCATGGTGTTGATCGTGTTCTTGAGCTCGAGGATCTCGCCCTTCACGTCCACCGTGATCTTGCGCGAC
>DAIUEO010000166.1:0-6896 GCA_036845125.1 Candidatus Eiseniibacteriota bacterium
GTTCGTGTCCGAGCTGCGCGCGAAGCTCGCGAAGGCCGACTCGGCGGCGCGGTTGTTCCAGCTCGAGCAGCGCGTCGCAAAGGCGGAGCCGGCGGCGCTCGGCAGCCATATCGGCGCCGATGCGCTCGCGCTGCGCGCGAAGTGGAAGCCGGCCCAGCAACGGCTGCGCGTCGAGGCGGGGTTCCGCGAATCGCTCGCCGTGGTGGCGCGCAGCACGCGTCAATGGGCGCCGGCCGAGAGCCTGTTCCGCGCTTCGCTCGCCGACTATCGGGCGCTCGGCGAGAAGCGGCGCGAGGCCTGGGTGCTGGGTTCGATTGGCGCCCTGCTGCTCACGAGCCGCCAGACCGACCGCGCGCTCGAGGCGTACGGCGAAGCGCTCACCGCGCGACGCGCGCTCGGCGATCCGCGCCTGCTCGCGAACACGCTCGGCGATCTCGGCCAGACCTACCTCACTCTCCAGCGCAACGACGAGGCGATCGTCCACCTGCGCGAGGCGGCCGAGATCCGCGAGCGCGCCGGACTGCTCGGACCGCTTGGCCGCACCCTCAACTTCCTCGGCATTGCCTTCGAGCGGGTCGGCCGTCCCGACACCGCCGAAGTGTGCTTCCGGCGTGGCATCGCCCTGTCGTCGGGCGAGGGTGACAGCGTCAGCACCTACGCCGCGCTCAACGGCTACGGCAACTTCCTCTCGAATGCCGGCCGCCTCGACGAGGCGATCCAGGTCCTGGAGCGGGCGGTGGCGACGGCGCGCTTCACAAAAGACGCGCGCCGCATCCTCGACGCGGAGATCAACCTCGCGGACGTCGAACGCATCGTCGGGCGCTTCACCGACGCCGAGCGTCGCTACGAGCGCGCGCTGGCCATGGCCGCCGACCCGGCGACCGAGGCGGACATCCGTTCCAAGCTGGGCTTCGTGCTCTACCAGATGGGGGACGCCGATCGCGCCACCGCGATGAGCCGGCGCGGACTCGCGCTCGCGGATTCACTGACGTTCGAGCGGGCGCGCAGCCGCTGCTACAGCACGCTCTCGAACATTGCCGTCGGCGCCGGGGATCTCAACGGCGCGCTCGACCTCGCTGCGCGCGCGCTGGCCGCCGCGACCGCCTCGGGCGATTCCTCCGTGGTCCTGCGGATGGCGAACGACTACGGCGATGCGGCACGGGCCGCACGGCGCTACGGGTTGGCCGATTCGCTGTTCGCCCGTGCCGCCGCGGCGATGCCGGCGCCGACCGTCGAGATGCGGGCCGGGGTCATGACCAATCAAGCGCTGGTCCGGCACCAGATGGGACAGCTCGACGAGGCCGAGCGCGAGTATGCCCGGGCGCTCGCGCTCGCAGAGCAGGGCGGCCTGATCGAAGCCCAGAGCACCGTGCTCACGAATCTCGGCGACATCTCCGAGCGGCGCGGCCAATGGGACGAGGCGTTCGCGCGTTACGGCCAGGCGCTCGCCCTGCTCGACTCGGTGCGCGAGCTCCAGACCGGGGACCGCGATCGCGTGAAGCTCCAGGCCAGCCAGCGCTACGTCTACGAGGCGGTGATCCATCTCCTGACCAAACGCCACGCCACCGTGCCCGACAGCGGCTACGGGCCGCGCGCCTTCGTGCTGGCCGAGCGGGCGCGCGCGCGCGCGCTGCTCGATCTGGTTGCGGCTTCGCGCGGATCGGCGCAGGCCCCGGATCCGCTGACGCTCGAAGCCGCGGGCCGCCTGCTGCCCAAGACCACGGCGCTGCTCGAGTACAGCACCGGCGATTCGAGCACGACGCTGTGGGTGGTGCGGCGCGATCGCTGGCAGGTGTTCCAGCTCCCGCCGCGCACCGCGCTGCGCGCCCGCATCCAATCGCTGCTCCGCGCGCTGGCGGATCCGTCGTCGGCCGAAGGGAACGCCGCGCTCACCGCGTCGAACGCGCTCTACCGCGCGCTCATTGCGCCGGCCGAGGCGCTGCTCGAGGATGCGAAAGTGATCGTGATCTCGCCCGATGGCGCGCTCGCCACGGTGCCGTTCGAAGCGCTGCTGATGCGCAAGGCACAGGAGGGGTCGATCCCGAAGGGGGCCTACCTCGCCGAGCGCTTCACGGTGTCGTACGTCCCCTCCGCCACGGCGATGTCGCTGGCGCGCCCGCGCGCCGGCGGTGATGCGATCTTCGCGGTGGCGAACCCGGCCTTCCCGCCGGGTCCGGTGGCGGGTGTGGCGCCGCTCGATTCACTCCCGGGGACCGGCGCCGAAGTGGCGGCGCTAAGGCACCTCGCGGGAACCAGGCCGATGCGCGCACTCGAGCATGCGGCGGCCACCCGCTCGAATCTCCTCGGTGCGGCGGAGCTGAAATCCGCGCGCCTCGTCCATATCGCGACCCACGGCGACGCCAATGCCGCCGAGCCCGAGCGCTCGGGCCTCTGGCTCTCGCCCGAGCACGAGGGCGAACCGCCGAGCCGCGTCGAGGTGCGGGACGTGACGCCGCTCAGGATCAGCGCCGATCTCGTGACGCTGTCGGCGTGCGAATCCGGCCTCGGCCGCATCGAGAGCGGCGAAGGCGTGATCGGCCTTGCGCGCGGCTTCCTGGTCGCCGGCTGCCGCAGCGTGGTGGTGAGTCTCTGGAAGGTGAACGACGCCTCGACCGCGCAGCTCATGGAAGGTTTCTATCGCGAGTGGCTCGCCAAGGGCCGCGATCGCGCCACCGCGCTCACGGCCGCCAAGCGCGAGCTGATGAAGAAGCCGGAGACCCGCTCGCCCTTCCACTGGGCGCCCTTCGTGCTGATCGGAGACCCGGCACTCTAGGGCGTGGCGAAGTCGCAAAAGATTTGACGCGCTTCGCGCGAGGCTCGTGATATAAGAAGAGGCCCTCAACAACAGCGCGCCCCCGAAGAACGGATTGCCATGCGCGCCTATGCCCTGGAACACCTCAGCAACCGCGAGCTGGAGGATGGTCTCCCGGCCCGGATCTCGGACGAGCGGCGCTCCGACGCCGTGACCCTTGCCTACATCGCTGAGTTCGACGACCGCCGCCTCTATCTGCCCGCCGGATATCCGTCCATGCACGCCTATTGCCTCCAGCATCTGAAGCTGTCGGAGGGATCAACGCTCAAGCGAATCCACGCCGCACGGGCCGCACGCGAGCATCCCATGCTCTTCGAGATGCTGGCCGACGGCCGACTGAACATGACCGACATCGTGGTGCTTCGACCCCACCTGACGCGCATGAATGCGGAAGAGCTGATCCGCGAGGCAGCCGGGAAAACTCGCGTAGAGATCGAGGAAATCATTGCGCGCCGGTTCCCCAGGACCGAAGCGCTGCCCCTCGTCTGCCGCGTGCCGTCATTGGGTCATGAGCTTTCCCCGGGGAAAGCGATTTCCACTGCGAGCGAACAAAATGATCGTGGCCCTGAACAGCGTTTCGCACAAGCGCAACCGGTGATGAGCAGCCGATCGGCCCCCCGGCCTGGTGTCGAGCCCATCGCGCAGGAGCGCTATTCAGTGCACGTCACCTTTGGCAAGTCAGGGCACGAGGATCTCCGTACCCTGCAGGATCTCCTGAGCCACCAGATCCCTTCCGGCAACATCAATCAGGTCCTGGAATTCGCCCTCAGCCTGGCCCGGCGGTCGGTCGAGAAGCGGAAGTTCGCCGTCACCACGAGACCGCGTGCCACCAGCGGCCAGCGCCCGGGGAGGATGCGCACGATCCCGGCCCATGTCCGTCGTGCTGTTCGGGAACGCGACGGGAGCCAGTGCACCTTCGTAGGCAAGGAGGGCAATCGGTGTACGGAGCGCCGTCTGCTGGAATTCGACCACACGATCCCCGTGGCCCGTGGCGGGATGTCCACGGTTGAGAACGTGCGGCTTCGCTGTCGGGCTCACAATCAGTACGAAGCCGACCGCGCTTTCGGAGAAGCGTTCATGTCCGCGAAGCGCGAAGCCCGCTGGGCCTCGGGCTAGCGACCTCCACCGAGCTGTTGCGCTCGTCGTCGGTCGGCTTCGGCGCCGGCAGTGTCGCCGTTCCGCTCGCGTACCTGGGCGCGCAGCGTGTAGGCCTCGGTCAGACTGTCGTCGAGCGCGATGGCACGGTCGAGATGGCGCCGCGCGTTCGCATCGTCTCCCAGCTCGAACGCGGCGAGACCGGCGTTCTTGAGCAGGAACGGCTCCGAGGGGAAGCGCTGGAGCCCGCGCTCCAGCACCGCGGCCGCATCGGCGGGCTGGCGGTTCTGGATCAGCGCCCACGCGAGGTTGTTGTAGTAGTGGGCGTACGAGGAATCGGACGCGAGCGCCTCGCGATAACGCCCGATCGCCTCCGGGTACGCGCCGTCCCTCAGGTTGATCTCGCCGAGGTTGAGCAGCACGCCGGCGCGCGCCTCGGGGTTTCGCGTGTGCTTCAGGGCCAGCGTGAGCAGCGACTCGGCCGACGCCACGTTGCCCTCGTTGAGCAGGATCAGGCCGAGGTTGCCGAGCGCCACCGCGTTGTGGCCGTCGAGATCGAGCGCGCGCTGGAAGAGGTCGCGCGCGTCGTCGATCCGCCGCTCGGCGAGCGCGGCGCTGCCGAGTCCGCTCAGGCGCCCGGCTTCCGCGCGATCACGCGCGCCGTTGGCCGTGAGCAGCAGGAACACCGCCCCGGTCACCGCGAGGAGCCCGCCAACGCCGATCGCGAGCGGCCATCGACGGCGCGGGGTCGGCGTCACGCCAGGAGGAGGGGGCGTTGGCAGATCCAGGCTCGAATGGAGCACGCCGGTGAGATCCGCGAGCTGGCGCGCGGTTTCCGCGGCCGTCGGGCGCGCGGCCGGATCCTTCGCGATCAGCCGCGTCACCACTTCCTGCACCGCGGGCGGCACGTCGCTCCGGAGCTCGGCGAGCGGGACCGGCTCCTCGTTGGCGATCGCGTACATCACGACCATCGGGTGCTCGCTCGGGAACGCGCGCCGGCCGGTGATCATCTCGTAGAGCACGAGCCCGAGCGCGAACACGTCGGCGGGCGGCCCGGTCTCGCCGCGCACCGCTTCGGGCGCCGAGTAGGCCGGCGTGCCCAGAGAGGTGCCGGTCATGGTGAGTCGCGTCGCCTGCGCGGCGCGCGCGAGCCCGAAGTCGAGCACCTTGAGCGAGCCGTGCTCGTCGAACATCAGGTTCTCGGGCTTGATGTCGCGGTGCACGGTGCCGCGTCCGTGGGCGAAGGCGAGCGCCGCCGCGACGTCGCGCGCGAGCGCCAGCGCCTCGGGAATCGGCATCGGGCCTTCGTCGATGCGACTCCGGAGGCTTTTTCCCGAGAGCAGCTCCATCGCGATGAACGGGCGCGGGCCGGTGCGCTCGAACGCGTGAACGATCGCGATGTGAGGATGGTTGAGCTTGGCGGCCTCGAGCGCCTCGCGCTCGAAACGCGCGAGGCTCACCGGGTCGGCGGCGGTCGCCGTGGCGAGAAACTTGAGCGCCACGAGACGTTCGAGCGAGAAGTCCCAGGCTTCGTAGACCTCGCCCATGCCGCCGGCTCCGAGCGGGCGGCGCAGCTCGTAGTGAGAGATCCGCTCGTTCTCCATGCGCGGAGCCAAGGTAGCACGAAGGGCCGGCGGATGATCCCGCCGTCCCTTCGTTTTTCAGCCCGTGAGGGCCGCGACTACTCCAGCCAGATCACGCGGCGCTGCAGCTCGCGCGCACCCACCCGGAGCCTCAGGAAGTAGAGGCCCGGACCGGCGCGGCCGTTGCCGGTGTCACGACCGTTCCACGTCACGTCGTGCCAGCCGGCGTCGCGTTCGCCGTTGATCAGCGTATTCACCCGCCGTCCGCGGACGTCGAACACCTCGACCAGCGCGCGGGTCTTCACCGGCAGGCCGAAGGTGAAACGGACCGCTCCGGAAGCCGGGTTGGGCCACGGAGAGGACAGCTCGAGTGCGGTCGGTAGTTTCCGTTCGATGGCCGTCGTGCCGCTGATGCTGAAGCGCTCGCTCACTCCCAGCACTCCCGACACCTCCTCGTTCTCGAGCTCCTGCTCGATCTCGACGATCGCCACCCGCGCGCTGTCGGTCATCTGCATCGGTGGCGTCCAGGCGGCGGCGCCGGTGTTCGGAACGTTGGTGGCGTCGATCGTCCAGGTGCGACCATCATCCAGCGAGTGGACCACGGCGACGTGCGTGCTGCTGCTGGACATCCGGTCGTAGAGAATCGTGAACGGTGAGCCCGCCGTCACGTGGTCGGCGTGATTGGGGTGGTTCACCTTTCCGCGCTTCACCTTGACCGTGTCGCGTACCACGAACAGGCGGCCGTCGATCTGACCGGTGATCTTGATCGGCGCGGTCTCGGCATCACCGAGCGTGAGAATGGTGGCGGCGCGGCTGAACTTGACCTGGATCCAGCCGGGTCCGCAGCCGCCATCCCCTTCGACGCGCTCCGCGGGGACCACGTCGTTCAGGCGAATCGAGGACACCACGACATCCGAAGGGAGGTACGGGTCCAGCGGCCCGATGCAGGCCTGCACGTACCGGCCCATGGACTTGAGGTTGATCGTGTTCGGCGAGAACTCCATCGCGAACTCGAGTGCGCCGAGCGCCGACGGCGGCCCGATCAGGGTGATCGTGCCGTCTCCCTCGTTCGCCACCACTCCGAGCCCGGTGAGGGGCGCGAAGGCGAGCGCCGCTGGCGAGTCCCCGACCTCGAGCTGCGCGACGAGCTCGAGCCGGACGATCGGTCCCGGCACGATGCTCGCCCCGGCCTCGTCCGCCGAGACGATCTCGAACACGAGGATGACGTCACCGTCCCCGACCGTGACGTAGACGTGGGTCCCGTCCGGCTGGACATTGACGTCGGATCCGCCGCCACCGATCGGAATGGAGGCGATCACACGATTCTCCGTCTCGCTGCCCGCCGCAATGTCGATCACGTAGAGCGAATCGTTGCCGGTGAGCACGAACAGCAGCGCGCCGTCGGG
>DAIUEO010000167.1:0-6716 GCA_036845125.1 Candidatus Eiseniibacteriota bacterium
GCGGCTGGTCGAACTTGAGGTCGGTGTCCACGTACATGAACTTGCCGCTCGCGTAGGCCTTGCCGACCAGCTCGTTCGCGATCGCGGCGAGCTTCTGGGGGTCGGCGGTCGATGCGATCACGAAGTCCACCGGGAAGCTGCCGCCACCCGGCAGCGCCGGCGGCACCAGCGTGATGACGCGGATGCCGGGGATCTTCGAGAAAGCTCCCGCGGCCTCCACCTGGAGCTGCGAGGTGCTCTTCTTCCGTTCCGCCCACGGCTTGGTGACCATGCCGCCGAACCCGCCGGTCGGGAAGGTGACCTGGAAGGTGTTCTTGGTCTCCGGGAACGAGTGGTAGACGCCGTAGATCTGGGAGGCGAACAGGTTGGTCTGGTCGAGTGTCGCGTTGGGCGCCGCCTGCACGATGCCGAACACCACGCTCTGGTCCTCGGTCGGCGCCAGCTCCTTCTGCGAGAACATGTAGAAGGGCACCATCAGCGCGACCACGATGAGCCACAGCACGAGCACCACCGCGCGCTGCTCGAGCGTCCCGGCCAGGATGCGGCTGTAGCGCTCGCGGATGCGGTCGAAGGTCCGGTTCACGACCCCGGCGAAGCCGCGCTCACTGTCCCCGGAGCGCAGCAGCTTCGACCCCATCATCGGCGAGAGGGTGAGTGCCACGATTCCCGAGATGATCACCGCTCCGGCCAGCGTGAAGGCGAACTCGCGGAACAGCGAGCCGGTGAGTCCGCCCTGGAGGCCGATCGGCGCATAGACCGCCGCCAGCGTGACGGTCATGGCGATGATCGGGCCGATCAGCTCGCGGGCGGCGTGGATCGCGGCGTTGAGTGGAGTCTCCCCGAGGTGCACGTGGCGCTCGATGTTCTCGACCATGACGATCGCGTCGTCCACCACGAGTCCGACCGAGAGCACGATGGCCAGCAGCGTCAGCAGGTTGATGGTGAAGCCCGAGACCTGCATGAGGAACACGGCGCCGATCAGCGAAACCGGGATCGCGACCACCGGAATGATCAGGCCGCGGACCGAGCCGAGGAACAGGAAGATCACGAGGATGACGATCAGCAGCGTCTCGGAGAGCGTCTTCAGCACCTCGCGGATCGCGTCCTCGATGTAGACGGTGGCGTCATACGGAATGCCGGCGGTCATCCCGGTCGGGAGCTCGGCCTGGATGTCCTTCATCGCCTCGCGCACCTTGCGGATCACTTCCAGCGAATTCGCCGAGGGCAGAACCCAGACCCCCATGAAGGTCGCGCTCTCGCCGTTGAAGCGGACGTCCTGGTCGTAGTCCTCGGCCCCGAGCACGACGTTGGCGACCTCGCCGAGACGGACGATTCGGCCGCCCTCTTCCTTCACGACCAGCTGCCGGAACTCCTCGGGGGTCTTGAGGTCGGTGTTGGCGACCAGGTTGACCGACGTCATCGAGCCCTTGGTGCGGCCGAGAGCCGAGAGATAGTTGTTCCGGGCCAGCGCGTCCCAGACCTGCGACGGCGAGAGTCCGTGCGCCGCCATGCGGTCGGGCTGGAGCCACACCCGCATCGCGAAGGTGCGCCCGCCCAGGATGTCCGCGCGCTGAACGCCGCTGATGGCACTGAGCCGCGGCTGGACCACGCGCGTCAGGTAGTCGGTGACCTGGTTGGGATCCAGATCCTTGGACGCGAAGCCCAGGTACATCGAGGCGAACTGGGCATCGGCGGTCTGCACCTCGATGACCGGCGCCTGCGCCTCCGGCGGCAGGTCGTTCCGCACCTGCGCCACCTTGGACTGGATCTGCGTGAGCGCGGCATTGGTGTCGTAGTTGAGCTTCAGGTGCACCGTGATGGTGCTCACGCTCTGGGCGCTCGACGATTCCACGTAGTCGATGCCGTCGGCGCTCGCGATCACGCGCTCGAGCGGTGAGGTGATGAAGCCGCGCACCAGGTCCGCGTTGGCGCCGACGTAGATCGTCGTCACGCTGACGACCGCGACGTCGGTGCGCGGGTACTGCCGGATGCTCAGCGAGCGGATCGACTGGATGCCGGCAATGAGGATGACGAGATTGACGACCGTTGCAAGAACGGGTCTGCGGATGAACAGGTCGGTGAATTTCATCTCACGAGTCCGTGGGCTTCGGGGCCGGGTTGTTGCCCGGCTGCACCTGGTTGTTGACGAGGACGGCGGCCCCGGTGCGCAGCTTGAACACGCCCGAGGTCACGATCTCCTGGCCGGGCTGGACACCGTTGAGTACCGCGATCTGGTCGCCGCGCGCGGGACCGAGGGTCACGAACTGCTGGCGCACCCCGCGGTAGGTCTTCTTGCCGTCCGGGCTCTTCAGGTCGTCCACGATGAACACCGAGTTGCCGTAGGGCGCGTAGTTGATCGCCGAGGTCGGAAGCGCGATCACCTGGCTCGTCTGCGGGAGGTCCACCCGGACCTTGACGTACATGCCCGGACGCAGCGTCCCCTTGGAATTGCTGAGCGTGGCCTGCACCCGCACGTTGCGCGTGGCGTCGTCGATCACCGGGTTCACCGCGGTGACCTGGCCCTTGAGGGCCATGCCGGTGACGCTGTCGACCGAGACGGTGACGGCGTCCCCGGGTTTGAGCGAAACCACCTGCTGCTGCGGGATGGAGAAATCGACGAACACCTGGTTCACCGACTGGATGGGAACCACGGGATCGCCGGAGTTGAGGTACTGGCCGACGTTGACCTGGCGGATGCCGGTCGCGCCGTCGAACGGCGCCCGCAGCGTCTTGCGATCGATCAAGGCCTCGACCTCGGCGACCTGCGCCACGGCCTGGCGTTCCTGGGCCACGGCGAGGTCGTACTCGGCCTTCGCGATCAGCTGCTTCTCGACGAGCTGCTGCGCCCGCTCGAGCTGGAGCCGGGTCAGCTCGAGCTGCGCCCTGGCGGATTCGAGCTGGGCCTGCTCCTGGCGGGTGTCGAGGGTCACCAGCACCTGGCCCTTCGCGACCCGCGCGCCCGAGGAGAAGTGGATCTTCTCGACCACGCCCGGGAGGTCCGCGCTCAGCGTGACGCCTTCGACCGGTGCGACGCTGCCGACCGCTTCGATCGTGCCCTGCCAGTCGCTGGGCTCGGCGACGACCGTCGTCACCGCCTCAGGGGGCTGCTGATAGGACATGCCCGCGGCGATGGCGGTCTGGATCTGTTTGAATTTCACGAAACCGAGGAGGGCCACGAACAGCAGCGCCAGGCCCAGCATCTTGAACATGCGTCCAGTGAATACGCGTCGGAACATGGGGAGCTCCTTGTTATTTCTCGCGGATCGCGCTGGTGGCAGCCGCGCCCGATTGCTGAGGGGTCAATCCGTCCAGCAGAATTTCGAGACGCGACCGGACTTCAACGGCCGGATCGAAGGCGCCGGGCTCGAACACGTAATGAAGCATGGTGGTGAAGAACACGCTGCGGAACACCGAGGTCATCCGGTCGGAATCCACGTCGCGCCGCAGCTCACCGCTCGCCTGGCCGGCCTCGATCAGACGGCGGACCATGGCCTGCACCCGGCAGTCCTTCTCCTCGAGCGTGGAGGTCGGACCCTTGAACTGCTCGCACAGGATGTGGCGATTGAGGTCCGGCTGCTCCCGATAGAACCTGGTGCCGTCCATGGCGAGGCGCACGAGCTTCTCGCGCGCCGTGCCCGGAGCTCCGAGCAGTAGCTCGACATAGTTCTCGAGCTGCTCGCAGTGCTCTTCCATGACCACGCCGAGCACCGCTTCCTTGCGGGGGAAATAGTTGAAGAAGGTGCCCTTGGCGACGTCGGCCTGCACCGCGATCTCGTCGACGGTGGTGGCTTCGAATCCGCGCTCTGAAAACAGGCGGAGCGCCGTCCGGGCGATGCGCTCGCGGGTCTCATCCTTCTTCCGCTCGCGCCGCGTGACTTCCATCTCGCTCACTGCTGCCTCCTGTACTCGGGTCACGATTGACTGAAGGCCATAGATGACCGGAGTCAGAAGTCGATTCGTCTTTGATTTCAACGACTTGTTTGTTGACCAGATCATTACCTTCGCGACAAGAGGTGATTCGTTGGATGAAACGAATGCCCAAAATTCCGAACGCCGGTGGACGCGGTCTCCGACACGCAAACAGGCCCCGGCGCGAAACGCCGGGGCCTGCCTGACGTGGCTCAGCTATCTCAACGACTGGAAGATCGAGAACGGCGCGCCCTGCGGATCCTTGAGGATCGCGAACTTGCCGGTTCCGGGCATCTCCTTGATCGGCATGATCGTCTCCGCGCCGAGCTCGGTCGCCTTCGCGAAGGACTCATCGCAGTTCGCGACCCCGAAGTAGGGCATCCAGTGCGGCGGAATGCTCGGGTGCGGGACCTGCATCATGCCGGCGGCGCCCTCCTCGCCCCGCTGGAACCGCGTGTACACGAAGTCCGGCATCGGGAAGTCCGCCGCGTTCCACGGGAGGAGCCCGGTGTAGAACGCCTTCGCCTTCGCGGTGTCGCTCGTCATCAGCTCGGTCCAGATCAGCGAGCCCGGAGCGCCGAGCAGGCTCACGCCGATGTTCTTCTTTCCTTCCCAGAGGCAGAACGCGGCGCCGGTCGGATCCTGGATCACCGCCATGCGACCGAGATCCATCACGTCGAAGGGTTCCATCAGCAGCGTCGCACCCAGCTCCCGGGCCTTCGCGGCCGACTGGTCCGCGCTGGTCACCGAGACGTACGAGTTCCAGTGCGGCGGCATGTGCTTCGCCTCCTCGGCCCGCATCTGGTAGAGCGCGCCGACCGACTCGTCGCCCAGCATGAGGAGCGAATAGGTCTCGCCTTCCTGCATCGGCACGTCGTTCGACGTCCAGCCGAACAGCGCCGAATAGAACTTCTGGGCCGCCTTCTGATCCGTGGTTGCCAGCTCCGGCCAGCAGAAGGTGCCGGGAGCGTGCTGCGTGATGGTCGCCATGTTCTCCTCCGTGTGGTGCGCGGTCTCCGCCTCGGTCGAAGAGGGACCAAGGCTACCTCAGGACCCCCCGGAAGGCCCGGGAACCCGACGAATCAGGAGGTCCAAGCGCCGAGCGCGGCGGTTGCCGCCGGCTCGGCATCGAGCCCGAGACCCCGGTGGAGCAGGCGCACCGACCGGTCCGCATCCTCCTCGCGCACGACGAAGGAGAGGTTCACCCGCGAGGCGCCCTGGGAAATCATCTCCACCCCCACCCCGACTCCGCCGAGCAGGGTGAAGAGATGGCCGGCGAGGCCGATCTTCTGGGGCGCGCCCTCGCCCACCACCGCCACCACGGCGAGTCCGCGGCGGACCTCGATCCGCCCGATCCCCTCCAGGTCGGCGATCGCGCGCTCGAGGCGCGCATCGTCGTCGACCGTGACGGAGATGGACACCTCGGAGGTGGTGACGAGGTCGACCACCACGTGGTGGCGGCCGAATACCTCGAACACGCGGGCGAGGAACCCGTAGGCGAAGAGCATGCGGGTCGAGACGATCGTGATGGCGGTCACGCCCTTCTTGCACGCGATCGACTTCACCTGCCAGCCCGCAGGCCCCGGCGGCTCGGGCTCGGGGACGATCACCGATCCCGCGTCCGCGGGCTGCGCGGTGTTCAGGATCCGCACCGGGATGTTGCGGTCGATCGCGGGCAGGAGCGTCTTCGGGTGCAACACCTTGGCCCCGAAGTAGGCGAGCTCGCTCGCCTCGGCGAACGAAAGCCGCGGCACCACCCGCGCCTCGGGAACGATGCGCGGATCGGCCGAGAGCATGCCGCTGGTGTCGGTCCAGATCTGGATCTCTTCGGCCTCGAGGGCGGCCCCGATCCATGAAGCGCTGAAATCCGAGCCGCCGCGGCCGAGCGTCGTCGTGCGGCCGTCGCGCGTGCGGCCGAGGAACCCGGTGACGACCGGGATCACGCCGCGGGCCAGGAGCGGGCCGAGCTTCTCGCGAACCAGCGCCCCTGCCTCCGGGAGCGGGTGGGCCGCACCGAAGCGCTCGTCGGTCACCAGCCCGGCATCGCCGGCGAGCACCGCCGCGGCCTCGGCGCCGGATCCCCGCAGCGCGGCCGCGAAGAGGGCAGCCGCGAACCGCTCCCCATAGGAGAGAAGGTGGTCGCGATCGGCATCGCCGAGCGCGCCCACGTGGCCCTCGGCCTCCCAGGCCCCGAGCAAGGCGTCGAGACTCGCGGGATCGACCCCGACTTCCGTCCCGTGGAGGCGATGGCGGCCGGCAACCTCGCGGCTCAGCCGGGGACGTTCCGCGGGCGAGCGGCACCACTCCACGAGCTGGTTCGTCACCCCCGAAAGGGCGCTCACCACCACGACCACGCCCTCGGCCTGCTCCCTCAGGACCCGGTCCCGGGCGCGCCGGAAGTTGTCCGGGACCCCGAGCGATGTGCCTCCGAACTTCATGACCCGCATGCGAACCCCCTGTGGGCGCAATCCTACCCGACGGAAATCGGTTATAGCGGAGTCAACCGCCGGCGGCTAGAATTTGACCTCAACCGGACCAGCCCGTACCCGAACGGATAATCCCCTCCACCTCGACCCGCGCCTTCTCACCCAGGGAGATCCCCATGCGCCTGTCCCGCCTCGCGTCGGGCCTTGCCATCGTCGCCGTCGCCGTCGCCGCTGGCACCGTTTATTTCGCGACCCGCCCCCACGCTCCGGCGATGTCGCAGTCGCTGGTCGAGCCGCGGAACATGCCCAGCAAATACTGGTTCGAGCAGCGCTCGTTCCCCTTCGGCACGATCCCGACCGCCGAATGGGAGGCCGCGGTCG
>DAIUEO010000168.1:0-6668 GCA_036845125.1 Candidatus Eiseniibacteriota bacterium
TCCTTGATGGCCTTGGAGAACATCTTGCCGCGCGCCGCATCGGTCGCGGCCTTCTTGCGCTTGATCGTCGCCCACTTGGAATGGCCAGACATGATGCTTCCGGCGTCGCGTCACGAGGCGTGGGCGCCGGCCTCCTTTTCAGCCTTGGCCGCCGAGATCACCTTTTCGGACAATTCGCGCGGCACTTCGGAGTAATGCATGAACTGCGAACGGTGCATGCCGCGACCCTGCGTCAGAGAACGCAGGTGCGTGGAGTACTTGTACGTCTCGGCCGCCGGAACCTCGGCAGTGATCAACTGGTAGTGACCATCGGCCTCGGTGCCGAGAATCTTGCCGCGGCGGGACGAGAGGTCACCCATCACGTCGCCCAGGAACTCCTCCGGCACCCGCACCGTGACCTGGTGGATGGGCTCGAGCAGCGTCGGCTTGGCCTCGAGCATCACCTGGTGGAAGCAGGTCTCGGCCGCGATCTTGAACGCCATTTCCGATGAGTCGACGTCGTGGTGCTTGCCGTAGAACAGCGCCGTCAGGACGTCCACCACCGGGTAGCCGGCGAGCGGGCCCTTCTCCATGCCCGCGACCACGCCCTTCTCGACCGCCGGGATGAACTGGTTCGGCACCACGCCACCCTTGATCTCGTCCTCGAACTTGTAGCCGCCGCCGCGCGCGAGCGGCTCGAGCCTCAGGTGCACTTCACCGAACTGGCCGCGCCCGCCCGACTGCTTCTTGTGCCGATACTCGCCCTGGGCCTTGCCGCGGATCGTCTCGCGGTAGGCGACATGCGGCTTCGAGAGCACCACCTCGACGCCGAAGCGCTTCTTCAGGCGGTCCACCATGACTTCGAGCTGGAGGTCACCCATGCCCAGCACCAGACTCTCGTGCGTGCTGGTCTCGTAGTGGCGAGAGAACGTCGGATCTTCCTCGTGGAGGCGCGTGAGCCCGGCCACCATCTTTTCCTCGTCGCCCTTGTTCTTGCACTTGATGCACTCGAAGGTGACCGGCGTCGGGAACTGGGGCGGCGAGAGCTGCACCGGGCGCGACTTTTCGGCCAGCGTATCGCCCGTGTGGGTCTCGCGGAGCTTGACCGCCGCTACGATGTCGCCAGCGGCCGCACCCTTGCACTCGAGACGCTCCTTCCCCACCAGGTGATAGAGCGTGCCGAGCTTCTCGCTGCGATTGCGCGTCGTGTTCACCAGCTCCTTCCCCGGCACCACGTGCCCGGACCACAGGCGGATGAGCGACAGGTCGCCGAGATGCTGCTCGGAGAGCGTCTTGAACACGGTGGCTGCGACCGGGTCGGTGGCGACCGGCTTGAGCTGGGCTTCGCCGCCGCCGTTCGAAGTCACACCCTTCTCGGGCGGCACGTCGAGCGGCGAGGGCAGCACGTCGACCACCTCGTCCAGGATCTCCTTCACGCCGTGGTTGTTGAACGCCGAGCAGCAGAACGCGGGCACGAGATCGCCCTGAACGACCCGCTCGCAGAGTCCGTGCCGGATCTCGGCGACCGTGAGGTCGCCCTCGCCCAGGAACTTCTCCATGAGCTGCTCGTCGCCGGTGGCCGCTTCCTCGAGCAGGAGCGCGCGCGCCTCGGCCGCCGCCTCCGCCATGTCGGCGGGAATCGGGATCTCCTGGCTCTTCTCGTCCACGCCCTTGCCGTGGAAGGTGAAGGCCTTGTTCTCGATGAGATCGACGATGCCGTGGAAGGCCTCGGCCTGTCCGATCGGAAGCTGGGTGGGAACGGCGTTGACGCCGAGCCGGTCGTGCACCGAGCGCACGGCGGCGCCAAAGTCCGCGTGCTCCTTGTCCATCATGTTGACCACCAGCAGCGTCGGGATCTTCCGCGCCTTCATGACCTCCCACACCACCTCGGTGCCGACCTCCACCCCGGCGTTGGCGCGCAGCACGAGGATCGCGGCGTCGGACACCCGCAGCGCGGAATGAACGTCGCCGACGAAGTCCTGGTAACCCGGGGTGTCGATGAGGTTGACCTTGTGGCCGGCCCACTCGAACTGGGCGAGGCCGAGGTTGATCGTGATCTGGCGCTGGACTTCGTCGGCCCCGTAGTCGAGGAGCGTGGTGCCGTCGGAGATGCGTCCGAGGCGCGTCGTGGCTTTGGCGAGGAACAGCATGGCCTCCGCCAGCGACGTCTTGCCCACCCCGTGGTGGGCGACGAGCGCAACGTTGCGGATTTGATCCGTCGTGAATTCTTTCAAGGGGCACCTCCCCGGAGCGTGGGGAATACAGAGGTGTAAGCGACCGTGGCTCGGGGCGCGCGGGAAGAGGGACGCGGACGAGCTAAATGCAAGCGACGATAGACGCTAGCACTCGGCGGAATGGAGGGTCAAGAGCCTTGCGATGAACTCGAGGCTCTGGCGCGTCACCGGATCCTGAGATCGAAGGGCATCCTCGAGAGCACGAGCGCCGCATTCCGTGACGAGGCCTCGATCCACGCCCGCGCTCCCGCCGGAAGATCGACGCGCGGCATGCCCGGCGTGTCGTCGTCCAGCATGTCCTGGAGGAACCGCGCGTACCATGGCAACTCGATCTTGGGATAGACGTCGATCGTGACGTCGTCGCGATCCTTGACGCCGATCTCCTGCATCGCGAGTGCGATCGCGGTTTCGATGCCCCCGAGCGTGTCGGCGAGCCCGAGCTCGTACGCGCTCGCTCCGCTCCAGACCCGGCCCTGCCCCACGCTGTCGGCCCAGGCCAGGCTGAACCCGCGTCCGTCGGCCACGCGCGAGAGGAACATGCGGTAGGTGGAGGTCATGTGCTCCTTGAAGATGCGCGCCTCTTCCGGCGTGAAGTCGGTGAACGGCGACATCATCGAAGCGCGACGGCCGCGGCTCAGGGTCTCCACGCTGAGGCCGACCTTGTTCATCAGCCCGACCAGGTTGAACTTGCCGCCGTAGACGCCGATCGAGCCGGTGATGCTGGCTGGATGGGCGACGATCCGGGTGGCCGGCGCCGACAGGTAGTAGCCGCCCGAGGCATCGAGGTCGGACATGCTCACGATCACCGGCTTCGAGGCGGCGAGCCGCTCGACCGCCCGCCAGATCTCGTCGCTCGGCTCGACCACCCCGCCCGGGCTGTCCACGCGCAGGACGACGGCCTTCACCGCACTGCGGTCGGCGACGTCGTTCAACACCTCGACCATCGATTCCGAGCCCATGACCCGGTCCTCGCCGGGACGGTCCTCGCTCCGGCCCGACGTGATCTCGCCGGTGGCCGCGACGTAGGCGATGTGGTGTCCGCCCCCCTGGTGATGCGAGCGCTTGAGGTAGTTCTCGAAGTCGACGGTGTGCACGTCATCGTCCAGCGAATCCTGGAGGAGCGAATCGAGGTCCGCCGCATACACCAGCGTGTCGACGAGTCCCCGCGCGACCGCCTGTTCCCCGGTGTACGGCCCGCCCTCGAGAAGGCTGCGCGCCGAATCGGCGGGGATGTCGAGCGACCCGCCCACGACGGCGGTGAGCTGTCCGTACTGATCGTCGAGGAGCGCGTCCATCGCCTCGCGCGCAGGCGCCGACAGGCCGGTCTGCAGGTAGGGCTCGACACCCGTCTTGTAGCGCCCGGCTTGCGCGAAGTTGGGGGAGATGCCGAGCTTGTCGAAGGTGCCGCGGTAGAACAGCGCCGTGACCGACAGGCCGTCGAGATAGAGCGTCTCGATCGGCGGCATCGTGATGAGGCTGCCGCTGGAGCCGATCAGGTACTCCAGCTCCGCCGCGCGGCTGAGCGAGACGTAGACCGGCTTGCCCGCCTCGCGGAAGTGGTCGAGCGCCTCGTGCAGCTCGTAGGCCTTGACCCAGCCCCAGTCGAGGTTGCCGACGCGGACGATGATGCCCTTGACGCGATCGTCAGTGGTCGCCTCGCGGAGCCCGGCGACGACTTCGTAGAGCGTGGGTCGCGACCAGGCGCGCAAGCCCCGGCCGAAGGGACGGAACGGGACCTGGGACTCTTCCATCTCGTCCGGCAGATCGAAGTCGAGAACGATCGAGCCGCTCGCGATCTGCGCCTCGGCCGGCTTCCTCAACTGCAGGGCGGCGATGAAGACGATCGCGCCGAGCAGGGTGACCACGAGTACGAAGATCCACACCCCGCGGCGTCCGGCCATCGTTCCCCTCCTGGAATCGACGTGATTCGATCACCGGTGCGAGTGCCCACGCCCGGAATTCAGAACAGTCTACGCACGTCGAGGGAGAAGTAAAGACTCTGGGTGTCGCCGTCGGAGTCGTCGTGCCACTCGGACCGTACGCTGGCCATGGCGCGGATCTGAAGCTGGCCCGGCATGCGCTGGTCGGCGTAGGCCGTGAGATCGAGGTAGGTGAACGAGCTCCGCGCCAGATCGTCCACGGTCGGAAGGCCGGCGGTTTCGGCGTACTCCCGGCGTCCCACCGCCGGCGCGAGGCTCCACCACGACTGGCGGTGCAGGGATTCCACCGTGAGTACGGCGGCACTCTCGAAGTACTCCTCGGATTCCTGCGGGCTCGTCAGGTACTCGGCGCGCGGACCCAGCGCGATCGACCACGATCCGGAGGACCAGCGCGGGAAAAAGAATGTGCGATAGATCCGGTAGTCGAAGAACACCACCGTGTCCGGCTCGTCGAACGTGAGCGTCTCGATCCCCCCGCCGATCTCGGCATCCAGCGAAGGCCCGAGCCACAGTCTCAGGACCACTCCGGCGTCGGCTTCGAGAAACCGGTCCCGCGTGTCCACCGGATGCAGGGCGTCGCGGCGCGTGGCGCGTCCCTGCAGCTGGATGCCGCTCCCTGCGAGATCACGGCGCCACTCCATCTCGGCGCCGTGCTCGAAGTGATCCCGCGTCACCGAATCCGGGTAGCCGCGGCGCGCATATCGATAGGCGGCGCGCCACTCGGACCCTTCGAGTGGAAACCGCTCGAAGGCGATACCGGATTCCACCGCGTTGCGGTCGGGAACGTATTCGGAGCCCGTTCCCCGCGCGCGCGCCATGTCGCCGAGCGCATGCAGCTCGACCCCGGAGCTCACTCCGAGGCTCCGCCGGAGGTGGGCGCTCGCTCCGGCGTTCGCCCCTTCGATGTCGCGGCCGAAGCGGCGGTCGTGCTCGTATTCGGCACGGGGCGCGAGGCGGAAGGTCCAGTCGAGGCCGATCTGCTGCTGCCAGGAGAGCGTGAGATGGTCGCGAATGAGCTGCGGCCCCGCCTGCAATTCGTTCAGCGCGCGGTAGCGCATCGTGCCCGCGCCACGGGCGCCGATCAGGGACGCATCGATCACGCCGGTGGTCCAGGACTCGGGCGCGGTGATCAGGCTCCGGCGGCTGAGGGTGGTGTCGATCAGGGTCTGGTCTTCGAAGTACATCTCGTTCGACCACTCCGATCGGCCGCCGGCCGTGATCGCGGCCCGGATCGAGTCCGGAGGTACCGCATGGGCCGCCGAGGCCCAGAGCAGCGGAGCCAGGAGAGCGAGGAGCGGAAGGCGCGGGGAATCCCCGCTCATGGCGGACGCTCTCCGCGCTAGGGCTTGCCGCCCGCGAGCCGCAGGGCCTGGAACGCGGCGGCACGCGCGGACTGTGTGAGCTGCACGCTGCTTTCGTGATCGCCACGGTTGAAATCGTTCTGCGCGCGCGACTGCAGGGCCACCGCGCGCGACAGGGCCGAGCGGGCCGCGTCGCTCGACTTGTCTTTCAACGCGCGCTCGGCGCGGGCGATCACCTCGTCGGTCCGCTGCAGAGCGCGCTCGACGCTCTCCTGGACGTTCTCTTCGATGCGGCAGAGCCGGAGCGCGCGCAGACCGCGATCGCGGGCGCCGGTCGTGAGCTGGAGCGCGGCGAGGAAGCGGCTCGACTGGAACGCGGCGTCCGCGCGCATCTGCATCTCGACGGCGGTGCGCATCATGATGCGGGCGCGGTCGCTCTCGCATTCCTCGACGCGATCCCGCGAGCGCCGCAGCAGGTCCTGGGTGCGCTCGAGCTGGGCCTGGACCCGATCCGGATCCGGAAGGCCGCGCGCCAGCGCGATCGCGCGATCGGCGTGCCGGCGGGCCTCGAGCGTGAGCCTCATCGCGATGTCGAGGGCGTCACGGCCCAGCGCCTCGCGCGCGCGAGTCTGAAAATCCATTGCAATGCGGACCTCGTCCTCGGCACGCGCCGTCTCGACGTTGGCCGAGAGCAGGCGCGCCTTCTCGATCCGCTGATCGGTGGCTTCGATCGCGAAGGAGACGCGCTCGCGGGTGAGCGCTTCCTGGGCGGCCGCCGGAACCACGGCCGCGAAGAGGCAGAGAACGGTCATCAGAAGGCGCGACATTCTTGGACACCTCGAGAAGAGCACACTGCCGGCGGGACGGGAGACCGGCAAGTGTTGCTTCTGACCCATTTCCAGTGCACGCCGCATGCCTGCGAGCCGGTCCGGAGGTGCGGCGCTAAGTGCTTGCAGCGCAGCGGCTGCGAAGCCGGGGCAGAAACCCCTCCCAGGCCCCCTGGTCCGGATTGGACCGCACGGTACAGCCGGGCTGGCTGGGACTGGCCGGCGCGGGGCGGCCAGGGCGCCAAAAACGAACGAGCCCCGCCGGATCTCCCGGACGGGGCTCGTTCAAAGATAAAGGGGCGGCGACCTACTCTCCCACCCGGTCTCCCGGGCAGTACCATCGGCGCTGGAGGGCTTAACTTCTCTGTTCGGAATGGGAAGAGGTGT
>DAIUEO010000169.1:0-6640 GCA_036845125.1 Candidatus Eiseniibacteriota bacterium
GACGGAGATTGCGAGTACGGCTGGAACACCGCCAATCGCGACCGCGTCGACAACATCCTGGGCACGAGCTTCTAGTGGCGAAGCCGGAAGCGCGCCCGCGCCGCGAAGCTCCTCCGAAGCGCGAAACCCCCGCGGCCCCGCCGCCGCCGGCGATCGTGTGGGCACTGCGCCTCGCGTTCGCGCTCGCGGTGCTGCTCACGATCCCGCTGCTCGTCGAGCAGTACGAGGCGCCGAAGATCTGGGCGGTGCGCGCGGCCGGGCTCGGCGTGCTGATGGCGCTCCCGTTCGCGTTCCGTTTGCGGGCGCTGCGCACACCGATCGACCTCGCGGTGCTGGCGGCGGTCGTGGTCGAAGTCATCACGACGCTCGCCTCCGAATCCCGGCGGGTGAGCGTGCTCGGTGAGCCGCTCCAGCGCGAAGGTCTCATCACCTCGCTCGCGCTCGCCGGCATGTACTTCGCCGCGCGCGCCGCTCACCCGGCCGGCCGCGGACTGCGGCAGACGCTCCGCTGGTTCTGGATCCCAGCCGCGATCGCCGCGGGGTACGCGCTGATCCAGGTGGCGGGGCTCGATCCCGTTCCGTACGCGAAGGCGGCCCGGTATGGAGCGGGCATCCTGCGCCCATTCGGGACGCTCGGGCACGCGAACCTGCTCGGCGTGGCGATGGCGGCGGCGGCATGTATCGCTGCCGGCGAAGCGCTGCGGGTTCCTGAGCGGCGCCCGTTCTGGATCGTTCTTGCCGGGCTGTTCATGGCGGCGGTGCTCACCACCCTCTCACGCGGAGCCTGGCTCGGCGCCGGCGCCGGACTGCTCGTGACCGTGATGGTCACCCGCATCCTCGGGCTCGCGGCGCCCCTGACCCGCCGCGACTGGACGATCGCTGGCGCGACGCTGGTCGCGATCGTGGCCGGGGTCGCGGCAGCCGGCTGGGGCCAGCTCTTCACTCAGCGGGCCGCGGAATTCGGAGCCGCCGGCGCCGGCTCGGCGGGATCGCGGCTCGAGATCTGGCGCTCGGCGATCGCGGCGTTCCAGGCGAGCCCGGCGGTGGGACACGGCCCCGACACCTTCGACCTGATCTTCACCAGGTTCCAGACCCCCGCCTACTGGACCAAGGAGTGGGGCATGCATCCCTTCCACGCCCACTCGATCTACCTCCATCAGCTCGCGACCCGCGGCATCTTCGGAGGGCTCACTGGACTCGCGCTGGTTGTGCTCGTGGCGCGCGCGATCCGCCGGCTGATGGCGGCGGATTCCCGGCGCGATCCGGCACAGGCGGAAGCCCACGAGATGCTGCCGATCGTCTCTGGCATGCTGGTCGCGATCGCCGTATGCGGCTTGTTCGGGGCGATCGGCATCACCGGCGCGCTGCTCGCCGTCACCGCCGCGGCCTGGCTCGCCGCGGCCCTGGACTTGGGCCCGGTGACGCGCAAGGCGGGTCTCGCCGCGGGCCTCGTGCTCGGCGTCGCCGCCGCCGCGGTGATCGCCGTGGCCGCCGTCGAGCTCACCGCGTCCCACGATATCGCGCGCTCCCGGACGTTCATCCACGTCGATCCGCGTCGGGCGGTCACCTATGCGGAGCAGGCTGCCCGGCTCTGGCCCCATGAGGACCAGACGTGGCGCGCGCTCTCCGAGGCGACGCTCGCGATCGGCATGGCCGAGCAGTCGCTCGAGTACCTCGATCGCTCCGAGCGCACGATCCACCAGGCGATCCAGCTCGTGCCCCGGCCGCTCAACTATCAGAAGCTCGCCGAGGTGCTGAGTGTCATGGCGGTCACGGGTGACGAGGAGGCGGCGCGCGCCATGCGTGAGACCTATCTCGAGACCTTCCGCCTGATGCCGCGCGACGTGATCGTGCGCTCGCAGGCGGCGCGCGCCGAGATCGGGGTCCAGGCCTACCGGCGCGCCATCGGCATGGCCGCGGAGGCCACGCGGCTCGACCCCACTTACGCTCCGGCGTGGCTCGCGATCGCCCGCTCGCTCGAGAGGCTCGGGCAGGACGACTCGGCGCTGGTGGTGCTGGATCGCGCGATGCGCGCCAACTGGCGCGACGAGATCAACCGCCGCGACTACGCGATCTCGCTCTACCAGCAGATCCAGTCGAAGCGGGATTCGTCAGCCGGCCCCTGAGGGCCGGAGCATCCCGGCGAGCAGTTCGAGCGTCTCCCGCGCGCGGTTCATCAGCGCGAGGCCCTCGCCGCGGATCCGGATCACGAACTCCTTCCCGGTCGCGAACTCCACCTGGAAGCGCACCGAGCCGACCAGCCCGCGGATGTGGTCGGGCTTGAGCGGCGTGCGCAGCGTGAGCTCGGCGGTGTCGTGCACGACGCGCAGGCTCTCGACCCCGGCCTCGGCGCCAAGCAGGCGCAGCCGGCGCAGCTCGACCAGCGCCACGCCGGGCTCGGGGAGCTGGCCGAAACGGTCGAGCACCTCGATCACGAGATCGTCGAGCCCGGCGAGGTCGCGGGTGTCCGCGAGGCGGCGGTAGACATCGAGCTTCTCGTGCTCGTCCGGCACGTAGTCGTCGGGCAGGTAGGCGCTCCAGTCGGTGAGGAGCCGCGGCTCGGGCTTGGTCTCGGTGGCCTCGCCCTTGAGCCGGGCCACCGCCTCCTCGAGCATCTTCACGTACAGGTCGAACCCGAGCCCGACGATGAACCCGTGCTGCTCGGGGCCGAGCAGATTGCCGGCGCCGCGGATCTCTAGGTCCTTGAGCGCGACCTTGAACCCGACCCCCAGCTCGTCGAACTCCTCGATCACGCGCAGGCGCTTCTCGGCCTCCTCGGTCAGCACGCGGCGCGACGGCACGAGCAGGTAGGCGAAGGCGCGGTGCGACGAGCGCCCGACCCGCCCGCGCAGCTGGTAGAGCTGGGCGAGGCCGAGTGTGTCCGCGCGGTCCACGATCAGCGTGTTCACGGTCGGGATGTCGAGCCCGGATTCGATGATCATGGTCGACACCAGCACGTCGTAGCGCTGGTCGAGGAAGTCGAGCATCACGCGCTCGAGCTCGCGCTCGTTCATCTGGCCGTGGGCGACCGCGACCCGCACCTGCGGCACCAGGTGCGCGACCCGCAACGCCGCGTTGTGGATGGTCTCCACGCGGTTGTGGACGAAGAACACCTGCCCGCCGCGATCGATCTCGCGGAGGATCGCATCCGCGATCACCTCGTCGTTCAGCTCGAGGATCTCGGTGTGAACCGGCAGCCGGTCGCGGGGCGGGGTCTCGATGACCGACATGTCGCGCGCGCCGGCGAGGCTCAGGTTGAGCGTGCGCGGAATCGGCGTCGCGGTGAGCGCCATCACGTGGACGGTGCGGGTGAGCTGGCGGAGCTTCTCCTTCTGGGCGACCCCGAAACGGTGCTCCTCGTCGATCACGACCAGGCCGAGGTCGCGGAAGCGCACGTCCTTGGACAGGAGGCGATGGGTGCCGATCAGCACGTCCACCTCGCCGCGCTCGAGCGAAGCGATCACCGCCTTCTGCTCGGTCGCGGTGCGGAACCGCGAGAGCACGTCGACCTTGATCGGGAAGTCCGCGAAGCGCTCGCGGAAGGTGAGCGCGTGTTGCTGCGCGAGGATCGTGGTGGGCACCAGCACCGCGACCTGCTTCCCCTCCTGGACGGCCTTGAACGCGGCGCGGATCGCGACCTCGGTCTTGCCGTAGCCGACGTCGCCGCACACGAGGCGATCCATCGGCCGCCCCGACTCGAGATCCTCGCGCACGTCCTCGATCGCCTTGAGCTGATCCGGCGTCTCGTCGTAGGGAAACGCCGCCTCCAGCTCGCGCTGCCATACCGTGTCGGCGCGGAAGCGAAACCCCGGCAGCGCGCGGCGCGCCGCGTAGGCGCGCACCAGCTCCTCGGCCATTTCCTGGATCGCCTTCTGCGCCCGCGTTCTCGTCTTCTGCCAGGCGCCCGAGCCGAGCCGATGGATCGCCGGGCGCGCGCCCTCGCCCGCCGCATAGCGTGACACCAGCGCGAGCTGTCCGACCGGCACGAACAGGCGGTCGGTCTCGGCGTAGGAGACCTCGAGGCAGTCGGTCTCCTGTCCGTTCAGCACCAGGCGCTTCATGCCGCGATAGACGCCGACGCCGTGGTCCTCGTGCACCACGTAGTCGCCGGGCTTGAGAGCCGACAGCTCGGCGAGCGACAGGCCGCCCGCCTTGCGGCGACGCTTCCGGCGGCGGTGGTAGCGCGCGAAGATCTCGTGGTCGGTGAGGATCGAAAGCCCGGCGGCCGGCAGTGTGAACCCGTGCGCGAGGAGCCCGATGCCGAGCGTGGCACCGGTGTCGCCCAGCATCTCCGCGAGCCGGTCGCGCTGCCCGGTGTTGTCGCACAGCACGACGGCGCGGATCCCCTGCGACTGGAGCGAAGCGAGGTGCGACTGCAGCCGCTCGATCGAGCGCTGCATCGGCTCGGCGGGCGAGGAGTCGATGAAGATCTCGCCGCCCGAAGGCGGGCGCGTGCCGGCTTCGACCACGCCCGCCAGGAAATCGGCGCCCGGTCTTTCCACCGCACGGTCGAGCTCGGCCGGCGCGAACAGCTCGGAGGGCGGTGAGATGCCGGGATAGTTCTCGCGGGATTCCTCGAAGCCCTTCTCGATCATGCGTTCGAGGTCTTCGAGGCGCTTGCGCAATGCGCCCGGATCGTCGCGCACGATGAGCGCGTCCGGTGGCAGGTAGTCGAGCAGCGTTCCGAGGTCGGGGTCGTAGCGGCTCGCGTAGCGCTCGATGCCGTCCCCGAACGGCGCCTGGCCGTCGGGCAGTTTCGCGCGCGCGGCCTTCAGCTCGTCGGCGGTGACCACCACCTCGTAACGCGGCAGCACGATCGCATCGGTGAGCCGCTCGATCGAGCGCTGAGTGCCGGCGTCGAAGCGCCGGAGCGAGGCGAGCGTGTCGCCGTCGAACTCGAGGCGGATGGGATCGGCGAGGCCCGCCGCGTAGACGTCGAGGATCCCGCCGCGCCGCGCGAAGTGGCCGACCGACTCCACCTCGGGCAGCCGCTCGTAGCCCATGAAGGCGAGCCGCTCGACCAGTACCTCGGGATCGTGGCTCTGGCCCACTTTGAGGCTCAGCACCGCGCGCTCGAGCCGCGCCGGCCGCGGCACCTTCTGGATCAGCGAGCGCACGGTGGCGAGCACGATGCCGCTCCTGCCGCCGGCGAGCCCGTGGAGCGCTTCGAGCCGGTCCGCGATCACCGAGGGGTGCGGCGAAGAGGGGTCGTAGGGCAGGTGATCTGGCTCGGGGAACACCACCAGCTCGCTGGCGCCACGGAAGTACTCGAGATCCTCGCGGATCTCCTCGAACGCCTCGCCGTGCGGCGTGAGGTACACCAGGAGCCGGCCGGTCTCACGCTGGAGCCAGGAGGCGAGCAGCGAGCGCGTCGACCCGGTGAGCCCGCGCACCGCGACCCGGCTGCCCTCGGAGTCGAGCCGGCGGCGGAGCTCGATCGCCTCCGGCACCTGCTCGAGCGAGGAAACCAGCGATTCGGCGAGGCTGTCCTTGAGATAGGTCTCGGTCATCTGACGGTCGTGGGGCTCCGGACCAACGCAAAAAACCCGCCCGGGATCGCGCCCGTGGCGGTTCGGCCTTCAGAAAAAGAACGACGCCCTGCATGAGGCTGCAGGGCGAAGCGAAGGTAGCAGCGGGGAGCAGTTCCCCTCAACTCAAGACACGGATCAAGGCCTCGCCGCGCTGCGCAGCTCTTCCAGCGACAGGTCGCGCCAGCGCTCCGAGCGGCGCGAGGCCCCGACCCCAGCCCCGATTGCGCCACCGAGGCCGCCGACAATCGCGGCGCCCAACACAATGCCGTCCGAGCCGTACACGTCGACGGTTGAGGCTCCAAGGATTCCACCTGCAACAGCGCCGATCGCGAAACCAACGAGTGCCCCCCGCAGGCCGTTGGGGAGCTTCCCGCGACTGATCTCGAAGCTCGTGACATGCAGCGTCGGAACGGTGACGAGCGCGCCATTCATGTCGCCATCGTGCATCGTCACCGTGTCCTGCACGGCAGAGACGAACGAGCCCGTGAACTCCGAATGGACCAATGTGGGGCTGGCGCTGCCACTCCCGAACCCGGAGGTACCCGCACTCTCCGCCTGCTCGCGCTCCGGCATGCGTGCGCTGAGGCGTACGCGCATGCCCGGATTGAGCAATTTGGACCCGCCGACCGCGGCGGGTGCCGTCGCCGGTGCCGTCGCCGGTGCCGTTATCGGTGGCGCCATCGGGGCTGGCATCGGGCCTGCACCCGCCGGGACGGCGCCGAGAATGCACAGAACGAACAGGAACGACGAGGCGGACCGCATCAAGGCCTCGCCGCGTTGCGCAGGTCTTCCACCGGCAGTTCGCGCCAGCGCTCTGATGAGTTCGCGGCGCCAATCGCAGCCCCGACTACGCCACCGGCGGCACCGAGGACCACAGAGCCGAACATGAAGTACGCTCCGGGGCCAGGCCCATCGCTCATATCGACGGTTGCCGTGTATAGAGCCGCTGCCCCAGACCTACGAGTGCGCCGATCGCGAGGCCAACGCACCCTCCCCGCAGGCCGTTGGGGAGTTCCCCGCGACTGATCTCGAAGCTCGTGACATGCAGCGTGGGAACGGAGACGAGCGCGCCGTTCATGTCGCCATCGTGCATCGTCACAGTGTCGTGC
>DAIUEO010000170.1:0-5114 GCA_036845125.1 Candidatus Eiseniibacteriota bacterium
CGCAGGCCAGGTGCGCGGCGTGCTGGATCGCGCAATCGAAGCGCACCGCGTGTGCGAGCTCGTGAGTCAGGATCGCAATGCGGTGGGTCGGTGCCCACCCGGTAGCACTCGCCGGGAGCAGGATCGTGGGGCGCAGCGTTCCCCACGTGACGGGCGCCACCATGTCGTCGCCGATCAGCAGGCGGACCGGCCGGCGGATTCCGAGCCGTGAACGCGTGGCCTCGAGCAGCTCGAGCCACGCGGGGTCCTCTACGGGATGAGCGCGGCGCGCGATGCCGGTCAGCATCGCCCAGCCGGTCGCGAAGAACCCGGCGACCACGAGCCCGCCTCCGATCCAGATCCCGAGCAGCAGCATGGTCAGGGGCATCGCGTCGGCCATGGGAGCGACCGGTCCGGACTCGACGATCGGTCCGGACTCTTCGGCGATCGTCATCTTCGCCGGCGTCGACTCGCAGGATTCCTTGTCGTGCGCCTTCCCGCTCGGAGCGACGTGCTTCTTCTCCGCCACGGACCGGTCGGCGACGGGAGCCGCGTGTACGCCCTCGCTGGAGGTCCGCGTCAAAGCAGAGAGCGGCACCCCCGGCAGAACCCCGGCGAGCCGCGCCGGGACGCGGGCGGTCAGTGGCGGTGCCGCGAGCTCGAGCGTCGGAATCGCGATCCACGCAATCACGGCGATCGTCCACAGCGCGTGCCGTGCCGCGGCCGATGCACCGCGCAGAGCCCACGCGGCGAGCAGCGCCCCGATGAGGACGACCGTCGACTTGAGCGCCAGCACGATCAGCAGGCTGGCAACCGGGGACGCGAACACCACGGGTGCAGGGTTCATGACTTCTCCCCCTTCCGGCGAGCCTCTTCGACCAGGCGCGCGATGCGGTCCAGCTCGGAATCGCTGAGCCGCGTGTCGGCGCCCTGGAGCAGCGCGGCGACCGCCATCTCGGCCGAGCCCTGGAACAACGTGCGCACCATGTGCGAGACCGCCGAGCGCTGGGCGCGCTTCGCGGCCACCACGGGTACGTAGACGTAGCGCGGGCCATCCTGCTCGTGGCGGACGTGGCCCTTCTCCTCGAGGATCCGGAGCAGGGCGCGCACGGCCGAGTAGCTCGGCGGCTGCGGGATTCGTTCCTGCACCTGGGACACGGTGGCGCGGCTCGCGGCGTAGAGCACGTCCATGATCTGGCGCTCGCGGCGGCTCAACTCGTCGGAACGAGGCATGTGGGTTTTCCTCCGGTTGGCTGCTAACTGGCTAGCACTGTGCTGGAAATTTAGCAGCGCTTTCGGGGATGGTCAACAGTGTTTTTTGGGGCTATGAACCTGCGCCGGGCCAAGTCGGCTCGAAATCGGCCCTCTATAGATAGGCCCGGATCTGCCAGAGGTCCGGGAACACCGGGCGATCGAGGGTCGTCTTGAGGTACTGCGCTCCCGCCGACCCACCGGTCCCGGCCTTGGTGCCGATGGTGCGCTCCACCATCTTCACGTGGCGGTAGCGCCACTCCTGGACGCCCTCGTCGAGGTCCACAAAGCGCTCGCACAGGGTGCTCGCGGCGGGGTCGCTCCGGTAGATGGAGATCAGCACCGGCTGGAGCTCCGGATTCGGCGCCGCGCCGAGCCGTACGTCGCGCTCGAGCGCCGACTTTGGAACCGGGTGCCCCGCCTTCGCGAGGTAGTGCACGAACGCGTCCCACACGGTCGACTCCGCGAGCCGCTTCTCGAGACGGCGCCGCGGCTCGCTTCCCGGCTCGTAGCGATCGAGCGCGCGCGGCTCCTTTGCCCCCAGCAGGAACTCGAACTCGCGGAACTGGAAGGACTGGAATCCGCTCCCCGACTCGAGCCGCGCTCGGAACGACAGGAACTCGAGCGGCGTCATGGTCTCGAGCACGTCGATCTGGTGCACGGCGACCTTGAGGATCGTGAGCACGCGCTTGAGCGTATGGAGCGATCGCGGCGCGTCGCCACGGGCGAGCAGAACCTTCAGGTAGTCCAGCTCGTGGATCAGCTCCTTGAACCACAGCTCGTACACCTGGTGGATCACGATGAACAGCGTCTCGTCGTGCTCCGGCCCGTCCGAGAGCGGCTTCTGGAGCGAAAGCAGCTCGTCGAGCTTCAGGTAACTCGAGTAGGTCACGGACATGTTGCTCTCCCTTGCGTGCGGCGAGTCCCGAGGATCCTTACACGAAGCGCGGACGGTAGCGATCGAGCGACTCGTACGGGTCGGGCCACTCCAGCTCCCAGCCCAGCTCGAACGCCGCGTGCCGCGTCCAGTACGGATCCCACAGGTGCGCGCGGGCGAGCAGGCAGAGATCGGCGCGCCCGGCGGCGAGGATGGTGTTCACGTCCGCGTACGACGAGATGTTTCCGACCGCCATGGTGGCGATCCCGACCTCGTGGCGGATGCGGTCCGCGAACGGGGTCTGAAAGAGCCGTCCGTAGACCGGCTGCTGGTCGGCCACGGTCTGTCCGGCCGAGACGTCCACCACGTCGCAGCCGTGTTCCTTGAGGAAGCGCGCCACTTCGACCGCGTCGCCCGGTTCCATCCCGCCGGGCCGCCAGTCCACGGCCGAGATGCGCACCGACATCGGTTTCGCCTTCGGCCACGCGGCGCGCACGGCGTCGAAGATCTCGAGCGGGAACTTCATGCGGTTCTCGAGTGGGCCACCGTAGGCGTCGGTGCGCCGGTTGGTGAGCGGCGAGATGAACCCCGCGAGCAGGTAGCCGTGCGCCATGTGGATCTCGAGCAGGTCGAACCCGATCTCCTCCGCCATGCGCGCGGCGTGCACGTAGTCGGCGACGATCGATTCCATCTCCCCGCGCGTCAGCTCGCGCGGCAGCGGGCTGTGCGGGTAATAAGGGATCGGCGAGGCGGCGACGATCGGCCAGCCCCCGGCCTCGAGCGGCTCGTTGTCTCCCTCCCACATCAGGCGCGTCGAGGCCTTGCGTCCGGCGTGCCCGAGCTGGATCGCGATCTTCGCGCGCGAGTTCCCGTGCACGAACTCCACGATGCGCTTCCAGGCCGGAACGTGCTCGGGCTTGTAGAGCCCGGTGCAGCCCGGGCTGATCCGCGCCTCGGCGCTGACGTCGGTCATCTCGGCATACACCAGGCCGGCGCCGCCGACCGCCCGCGATCCGAGGTGCACCAGGTGCCATTCGCTGGGGGTGCCGTCCACCGCCGAGTACTGGCACATCGGCGACACCACCACGCGGTTCTCGAGCACGAGATCGCGGAGCTGGAACGGCGTGAACATCGGCGGCGGTGCGGCGTTCCGGCGGCGGGTCACCGGGCGCCCCGCCTGCCGCTCGGCCTGCTTCGCGAACCATTCGTCCACCCGGCCGACGAACGCCGGATCGCGCACCCGCAGGTTCTCGTGGGTCACACGCAGGCTGCGCGTGAGCAGCGCGAACGTGAATTGGATCGGGGCGAGATCCATGTAGCGCTCGGTGTCCTCGAACCACTGGAGGCTCGCCTGCGCCGCGCGCTGCAGGCTCTCGACCGGCGGACGCCGCGCGGCTTCGTAGGTGGTGAGCGCCGCCGGCACGTCGCGCGGATGGGACTTCAGCGCCTCGGCCAGCGCGATGGCGTCCTCCATCGCGAGCTTGGTGCCCGAGCCCACGGAGAAGTGCGCGGTGTGCGCGGCATCGCCCGCCAGCACCAGGTTTCCGTGGTGCCAGCGCTCGTTCCGGATGGTCGGGAACTTCCTCCAGAGCGAACGATTCGAGACCAGCCGGTGGCCTTTCAACTCGTCGGCGAACAGCCGCTCGCAGAAGGCGAGCGTGGCCGCCTCGTCGGCGCGGTCGAGCCCGGCGGCGGCCCAGGTCTCCTCGCGGGCCTCCACGATGAACGTCGAGGCGTTCGGCTCGTACTGGTACGCGTGCACCCGCCACAGGCCGTGCGCGTCGTTCTTGAAATGAAACGTGAACGCCGGGAATGGGCGCGTGGTGCCGAGCCACACGAAGCGGTTGGGGCGCTCGTCCACCCGCGGCCGGAAGTGCTCCCGGTAGCGCTCGCGCATCCGCGAGTTCACGCCGTCGGCCGCGAACACGAGGTCGGCGCCTTCGAAGGTCTCGTTGTCTGCCACCTCGCGCTCGAAGCACAGCTTCACGCCCGCCTCGCGGCAGCGGCCCGCGAGCAATTCGAGCAGCACCCGCCGCGAGAGGCCCGAGAACCCGTGGCCGGACGACGTCAGGGTTTCGCCGCGGTAATGGACCTCGATGTCGTCCCAGCGATGGCAGCGCTCGGCCATCAGGCGCGTGGTCTCGGGATCGGCCGCCGCCAGAGCTTCCTCGGTGGCGTCCGAGAACACCACGCCGAAGCCGAAGGTGTCGTCGAGCCGGTTGCGCTCGTAGACCTGGACGTCGTGGCGGGGATCGGCCTTCTTGAGGAGCAGCGCGAAGAAGAGCCCCGCCGGACCGCCGCCGACGCACACCGCCTTCACGCCCGTGGCCTCACGGTTTCGCCCACGCCCGGGAGCCGGATCACGCACCCTTCGAAGCGGCGCGGTCGGCGTCCTTGAGCATCTGCCCGGCGATCACGAGGTGCTGGATCTCGGTCGTGCCCTCGTAGATGCGGAGCGCGCGCACCGAGCGGTAGAGGCGGTCGACCATGTGCGACTTCAGGACGCCGGCTCCGCCCAGCACCTGCACGGCATCGTCGACGATCCGCTGCGCGGCTTCGGTGGCGAACGCCTTCGCCATCGCCGCTTCCATCGTGACGCGCTCGGCGCCCTGGTCGGCCTCCCACGCCGCGCGGTACACGAGCAGGCGGGCCGCGGCCAGATCGATCGCCATGCGCGCGAGCTTCTGCTGGACGAGCTGGAACTCGGCGATCGGCTTCCCGAACTGGTGGCGCCGCCGGGCATGCTGAAGCGCCTCGTCGAGCGCGCGCGCCGCCATTCCGCACGCCGCGGCGCCCACCGTGGCGCGCAGCCGGTCCAGCACCGAGAGCCCGAGTGCCAGGCCGCGCCCCTCCTCCGCCAGACCGAGCCGAACCGCGAGGGCGCTGATCCACCGGTCGAGGCTGCTGCGCCGAGTCCGTCCCCACCGCGTCGTGCCCCGGACGCTCGGAGCAAGGTGGTGCTGCTCGGCAAGTCGGTCGTCGGGCCCAACGTCGGCGTAGATCTCGG
>DAIUEO010000170.1:5124-6620 GCA_036845125.1 Candidatus Eiseniibacteriota bacterium
CCAGGCCGCGGCCCTCCTCGCCGATCAGGTTCGCGGCCGGAATGCGGCACTCCTCGAAGGCGATCCCGCCCAGCGGATGCGGCGACGACAACTCGAGCGATCCCGTGAAGCGCAGCCCCGGCGAGTCGGCCGGCACCAGGAAGCACGAGATGCCGCGGTTGCGCGCGGCGGGGTCGGTGGACGCGAACACGCTGTAGAAGTCCGCGATGCCGGCGTTCGAGATGAACGTCTTCGCGCCCTCGAGCACGTACTCGTTGCCGACACGACGCGCGGTGGTCGCGAGCGCCGCGACGTCGGATCCCGCCTCGCGCTCGGTCATGGCGAAGCCGCCCATCGCGCGGCCCTCGATCGCGGCCGTGACCCAGCGCTGCTTGAGCTCCTCGCTCCCGCCCGTCATCACGGGCAGAGCGCCCAGCGCCTGGAGCGCGAACACCGCGTCCGCGAGCGGCGACTGGGCGGCGAGCGCTTCGCGCGCGATGCAGCAGCCCCGCCAGTCACGGCGGCGGATCGGCTCGAGGATGCCGGCGCGTCCGAGGTCGCCGAGGATCGCGCGTGCCTCGCGCCGCGCCGCGTCGTCGTCGTGGGGCTCCGGCTTTCCGGCCAGCGAGCGCTCGGCATAGGTCGTCACGCTGACGACGAAGCCGGCGTGCGCCTGCTCGAGCAGGGCGCGGACGGGATGGAAGTCGGGCAGGCTCACGCGAATCGCGGCGCGCGCTTGGCGCGGAATGCTTCGTAGGCCTCGCGGTAGTCGGGATGCTCCATCAGCTTCGCCTGGACCCGCGCTTCGTGGTCGAGAGCACGCTCGAGATCGAAGTCGGCTTCGACGTCGAGCGATCGCTTGGTGACGCCGAGTGCATCGCCCGGCCCCTGCGCCAGCTTCGTGGCAAAAGCCTGCGCCTCCTTGAGCGCCGCGCCGTCCGCCACGACGCGATGGTAGAGGCCGATCGCTTCCGCGCGCTTCGCGTCGATGAATTCGCCGGTCATGAGCAGCTCCGTCGCACGTCCGAGCCCGACCAGGCGCGGGAGCATCCAGGCCGCCCCCATGTCCGCCCCGGAGAGCCCGACGCGCACGAACAGGAACGCGATTTTCGCCGACTCGGCGGCGATCCGGAAGTCGCACGCGGTGGCGATCACCGCCCCGGCGCCGGCCACGGTGCCGTTGAGCGCCGCAACCACGGGCTTCCGGCAGCGCCGCATGTTGAGCACCAGGTCGCAGGTCATGCGCGTGAACTCGAGCAGGCCGTCCGGGTCGCGGCCGAACAGGGCGCCGATGATGTCCTCGACGTCGCCGCCCGAGCAGAACGCGCGCCCGGCGCCGGTGATCACCACCGCCTTGATGCCCGCATCCTCGTCCAGTGCGCGGAACGTGTCGCGCAGCTCGGCGTAGACCTCGAAGGTCAGCGCATTCAGCCGCTCGGGCCGGTTGAGGGTGATCGTGGCGACGCGGGTCGCGGGGTCCACCTCGAAGAGGAACGAGCGCGCCGCGAGGGTCACCG
>DAIUEO010000171.1:0-6556 GCA_036845125.1 Candidatus Eiseniibacteriota bacterium
GAGGCGCCGATCGGATGTCCGAGCGCCACCGCGCCGCCGTTCACGTTCACGCGCGACGTGTCCCAGCCGAGGATCTTGCCGTCGGCCACCGCCTGCGCCGCGAACGCCTCGTTCGCTTCGATCAGGTCGAAGTGCCCGATCTGGACGCCCATCTTCTTCATGAGCTTCTGCACCGCGTCGACCGGTGCGAAGAACAGGTCCTTGGGCTCGCCGCCGCCGGTCGCGTACGCGACCACCCGCGCCAGCGGCCGCGCGCCGCGCTGCTTCACGCGATCGGCGCTCATCAGCACCAGCGCCGCGCCGCCGTCATTGAGACCGGGCGCGTTGCCCGCGGTGATGATGCCACCCTTGTCGCGCGTCACGGGGCCGAGCTTGGCGAGGGTTTCCATCGTCGTGTCGGGACGGATCGACTCGTCCTTCGCGATCACGATCGGGTCGCCCTTCCGCTGCGGAATCGAGACCGCCACCACTTCCTTCGAGAACCGGCAGGCGGTCCACGCCTCGGCGGCCTTCTTGTGGCTCTGCACCGAGAACTCGTCGATCTCCGAGCGCGTGAGCTTGGCCTTCTCGGCCGTGTACTGCGCGAGCTCGATCATGTGGCAGTCGTTGAACGAGCACCACAGCCCGTCGTAGACGACGCCGTCCTTCAGCGTGGCGTCGCCGAGCTTGGTGCCGGTGCGCGCGGAGAACATGTAGTGCGGGGCGGTGCTCATGCTCTCCTGGCCGCCGGCCACGATGCACTCGGCGTCGCCGGCTTTGATCGCCTGCGCACCCAGCATCACCGCCTTGAGACCCGAGCCGCACACCTTGTTGATGGTCACCGCGCCGGCCACGGGGTTGATGCCGGCCTTGATCTGCGCCTGACGCGCCGGGGCCTGGCCCTGGCCACCCTGGACCACGTGGCCCATAAGGACCTCGTCCACGTCGTTGCCGTCGATCCCGGCGCGAACCATCGCCTCCTTGATGGCGACGGCTCCGAGATCGGAGGCCTTGAGCGGCGCGAGGCCGCCGAGGAACTTGCCGATGGGCGTGCGGGCCGCGCCCACGATGAACACATCGGGATACTTCATGGAAAAACCTCTTTGCTGACGTGTAGGGGAAGTCCTCGAGAGGACGTTGAAGGCGAACCTGCGACTTGCGGCCCGAAGTGTACAACGACGCCGGGGCCGGCGACACCTCCCGCCGCTCCGAAGCCTCCAGCGCGCATCGCCCGTCGCCGATAACCTTCCGGGCCGCCGAATCCGCGGTGGCCGGACTCATGAGGCTGCCATGACCCCTCGGGTTCGAATGACCCTCCTCCTTCTCGCACTGACCACGGTGTCGGTGGCGGGATGGTGGATGTTGAAGCGTTCGTCCGCACCGGCCGCACCCCAGGAGCCGCCGGCTCCATCCGTCTCGACTTCGCTCGGTCCCGAGGACAGCGCCGAGAAACCGTTACCCCGACCCGGCCTCGATCGCCGGGTGCTCATCGCCGTGCGCGATCTCGCGCGGCTTGCGGGGAGCACGGGCGATGTCACCGCTACGCCCGCTCGCGATGGCTGGGATGTCACGTGCGACGGCGTCGCGGTGGGCCGCCTCTCCGAGTTCCCCGGGTTCATCGAGATCCGCGAAGTGGTGCGGGGCTGGGCGCGGCAGTCTTTGCCGGCCATGAACCTCACTGCCGGGACGGCGCGATCCACAACCCTCGGACGAATCAACGCGCGGATCACGGCGCTGCGCGCGATGCAGGCGCTCGGGGAGCTGGATCGCGCGTGGACGGGCGGCGAGCACGATCTCCGTCTTGCGCCGCTCGCGGCACGCGCGTATGCGCTGTTGATGGTCGGCGAAGACCGCGTCGGGGCTTCCGACTCCCTCGCCGGTCGCGCGCTCGCCTGGAGCATGCTGGCGGCCGCCAACGACTCGTCGTTTTCGCCGGCCGAGTGCTTGATCGCGAACCAGCTCGGGTACTCCTCCGAGGCGTACGCCATGGCCGCGTCCCTTCCGGAGTCGGATCCGATTCGAGCGTTCGTGCGGCGCGAAGACCTGCTGCTCGCACGTGCCGCGGCGAAGTCGCCGGATCCGACCCCGGATCTGTTCCGTCTGATTCGTGCCGGCCAGAGGAACGACGACGTCGCCTGGGCGGCTCTCTCGGAGCCGCTCCTGAAGCGCGAGCCCTCGCTGACCCTGCCGATTCTCGGGAGCGGACTGATGCTCAGAGGATTCGGGGACTACTGGGTGGCAGGCGTCACCATGCTGATGGCGATTGCAACCGAGCTGGAGGTCGTGGAGAACACGATCAGACTGGCGCCCCATGCCAAGGTCACCCTCGCGAGCTTGATCGCAACGTTCGAGTCGTTGCTCGACCAGATGCCGGCGAGCGCCGACGGACCGATCATCGATCGCGCCGTGATGCGGTCCTACTACCGAACCTGCCTCTATTCGGCGCTCCGCTCGATCGCCGACCACGAGCTGTTCGCACGCGCCTCGATCTCCGATTCGGACGATCTGGCCGCCGCCCTGCGAACGACGCGCGAGGGAGCGGGCGAGGAGTTCGCGCGCTGGTTGCGGAACATCGCCGACTTCGAGGCCGGCCGCCCGGTCGCGGAGCGTCTGGCCGCGGACCTCACGAGCCTCCCCCACTTCGGCGAGCCGCTGCTCGCGACTTCGTTCTTCTCGCTCGCCCGCTCCACCATCAATTCCGGTGGCACGGCCACCGCCGCTGGGCGCGCATTCGTCGAGCGGCTGGACACGCGCCCAAGGAGCCTCGAATCCTATTCCGATGCGATCGTCACTGCGTTCTGGGACCTGGGTGCCACCGAGCGGGTGGACAGCCTGCTCATGCAGCGTATACGTCCCGGAACCACCCAGAGGTCGATCGTCCGCGCCGCCCACTTCGGTCAAGGCGGGTTACTGCTGCAGATCGCGGGGGATTCCACGAACGCACTCGACATGCGCACCTTCGCGCTCGCCCGTCTCGAAGATCGGAACCTGGTGGACAGCACGGCCTATGTCGCCGCCTGTCAGGGACTCATGGCCGCGCACCCGCGCGAGGTCACCGCGGTTCGCCCCTACGCCGAATACCTCGAGTCCCGCGGGCGCTATGCGGAAGGCGCGCGCGTCGTCCTCGGCTGGCTGAAGCGTCCGGATCGCAGCAACGATCCGCTGGACGACGCCTTCGGCCGGGCCCGGGCGGCCCGGCTGTTGCAGTCCGCGGGACGATTGAACGAAGCGCTGGCCGTGATCACTCCGGCAGTCGAGACCTGGCAGTTCGGGGCGATGCAACGGGCGGCCCTGATCCTCGACGATCTCGGTGATCATCGTGCGGCGGATTCGCTCGCCGCGCTGGCGTGGGGCCGCTATCCGCTCACCGACGGGGCACGGCTGCTGGTCATCCGGCTGGCGCTGCGGCGTCAGAACGACTCGCTGGCGTTTCGGGCGTGGTGCCAAGGCGGTGCGATTCTCGACGTGGAAAGCGTGCGCAACGACTTGGTACCCGACTTCCGCGCGCGATTCGAGAAGCGCACCGAGGCTCTGCCCGACTTCATCCGCCGCGGTCTGGCGGCGAACCGGGCCACGGGGATCTCGTTCCGCGCGCTCGCAAACCACCTGCGCAAGGCGGGTGCACCGGAGCTAGCCTTTGCCGTCCAGTCGAGTCTGCCGCCCGACGCTGCCTACATGGCGCTGGATCTTGTGTCTTCGTATCAGGCGCTGCTCGAAGCCCGCGGGCGCGACGCCGCATTGTCGTGGGTGCGGCCGCGGACCGACTCCCTGGGTCCACGTCAATCGGATATGACGGCACTCACGGCCTTCCAGAAACACGCAGACGATCTGCTGTGGGAGCTGCCGTGGCCCGCGATCAGGGGCGAGTCCCTGGAATTCTTCTGGGTGCTGCGGAGCGCGGCTCACATCCGTTCGAGATCCGCGCAGCACGAGTCTCACGAGCGCGAACTCACCCGCCACTACTCGGAGCCTTCGGAGAGCCGCTACCACGCACTCGGCCGCTATCTGATGGGAATGGAAACCGAGAGCCGGATCCTGGCGACCGCGCCCAACGCGCGGGCGTTGAGCGAGACCTACTACTACATCGGCTTCCGGAACCAGGCGGAAGGTCGCATTCGCGACGCTGCCGCGTGGTACGCGCGCTGCGCCGGACTCAATCAGCGCGCCAATGGTGAGGATCATTGGGCCCGCCTGCAGATTCGCGAATGGCAGGCGCTCGAAACGAACCTCGCCCGCATCCCTCGGACCGCCGGGACAAGTCCCATGGCCGCACTGTAGGCTGCGGGCTCCGGGGCCGGGAATCGGCCGGCCCCACGGCACCCCCCGGACCCGGAGCCCGCGCATGATTCTCGAGCGCTTCTACGACGATCCTCTCGCCCAGGCCAGCTTTCTGGTGGGATGTCCCGCGGCTGGCGAGGCGATCGTCATCGATCCCAATCGTGACATCGAGCAGTACGTGCGCGCGGCGGCCAAGGAGAAGGTGCGCATCACCGGCGTCACCGAGACCCACATCCACGCCGACTTCGTCTCCGGCGCCCGTGAGCTCGCCGAGCGCACCGGCGCCCGGCTCTACCTCTCGGACGAAGGCGATGCCGAGTGGAAGTACGGATACGCGAAGCAGCCCAACGTCACGCTGGTGAAGGACGGCGACGTCATCCGCGCCGGCGCGGTGAAGCTCGAAGTCATGAAGACGCCGGGCCACACGCCGGAGCACATCTCGTTCATGCTCACCGACGAAGCCTCCACGACCGAGCCCCTGGGTGCGTTCACCGGCGACTTCGTGTTCGTGGGCGACGTCGGCCGGCCCGACCTGCTCGAGCGCGCGGCGAACATGGCCGGCACCATGGAAAAGGGCGCGCGGGTTCTGTTCTCTTCTCTGTCGCGCTTTCGCGCGCTGCCCGGATACCTGACGCTGTGGCCCGGCCACGGCGCCGGGTCCGCCTGCGGCAAGTCACTCGGTTCGCTGCCCTCGACCACGCTCGAATACGAGAAGTTCGCGAACTGGGGCTTGAAGACCACCATCGAGAGCGCCTTCGTCACCGAGGTGCTCGCCGGTCAGCCCGAGCCGCCCGTCTACTTCAAGGAGATGAAGCGCATCAACCGCGACGGCCCGCCGATCCTCGGCGGTTTCCGCGAGCCCCCGCGGCTGCCGGCGGATTCCCTCCTGACGGTGCTCGACCGCGGCGGCGTGGTGGTGGACCTGCGTCCGTCGCGCGCCTACGAAGTGGGCGGCATCCCGGGCACGCTGCACATCCCGATCGGCCGCTTGTTCACCACGTGGGCGGGCTGGCTCCTGCCCTACGGGCAGCCGGTGCATCTCCTCGCGCTGACGCCCGAGGACGTGCGCCGCGCGGTGCGCGACCTCGCGATGATCGGACTCGACGACGTCGCGGGATGGTTCGACGAGCAGGCGCTGTCCGCATGGTCCACGGCTCGCGGCCCTCTGACGAAGACCGAGCTGTGGTCACCCTCCGAGACGCTCAAGCGTGTTCAGTCCGGTGAGGTGACGCTGCTCGACGTGCGGGGCGCCAATGAATACGACGCGGGCAGCGTTCCGGGAGCCGTGCACATCCCCCTGGGCTACCTGCCCGGCCGCGTGGCGGAGCTTCCGAAGGGACGCAAGATCGCCATTCATTGCTCGGGCGGCAGCCGCTCGCCGATCGGTGTTTCGATCCTCCGGCGTGCGGGGCTCGTGGACGTGGCCGACGTCGCGGGCGGCTTCGACGCCATGCGGCGCGACACAGTTCCCATTCACTCGAACTAGCTTCGAGACTTCAGGCGGCGGGTGCTTCGGTCTTCGAGCGCACGATCGCGATGCTCGCGGTGTGGCCGTGCACGAAGTTCCGTTCGCCGACCGGGCCGATCTCGCCCGCGCAGAACATGCCGGCGCACGGAACGGCGCCGCCGAGCGCGTCCTGCAGCGTCAGGATGTCGTGATCGGGCTCGCCGAAGAGGCCCTGGCCGCGGCCGTTGCACGAGAAGAGCAGCGCCGCTTCGGCCTTGCGGTCGAACGCCTGGGGCGACAGCACCATCTGGAGATCTTCCTTGGCGCTCTCGCCGTCGCGCACGTGGAGACGGATGTGCTCCTTGGGGCGCAGGAAGTCGCCCACCGCGAGCGCTCCGCGATTGCGGTCGGCGCCCAGCAGGTTGCGGATGAGGTAGTCGCCGTGGCCCGCCGCGCCCACCTTCAGGGGCCGGCCGACGTAGAGCCCGTTGCGCAGCCGCTCGCGATCCTTCTCTCCGAGCTCCATCAGGATCTGCTCGGTGCGCTCCAGCGCGGACTGGCCATCCAGCTCCACCACCAGGTTCCCCTCGGCGCGCGTCACCTCGAGCGCCGGCCCCACCGGCCGGCAGCCCTGCGACACCGCGACGTCGATCGTGATCGCGCCGCCGAGCGCGATGCCGATTCCGCCCTCGCGCGACAGCCAGTCGTTCAGGATCAGCGCGTTCGCGCCCGGGCGCTGGCCGGCGCTGGCCATGCCGCCGACGATGCGCATGCCGCGGTGATGCTGGTGGAACGCCTCGAGCACGCCCTGGACGTCGAGGCTCATCGGGTCCGCGAGCAGGATCACGAGCT
>DAIUEO010000172.1:0-313 GCA_036845125.1 Candidatus Eiseniibacteriota bacterium
ACGTGTTCCCCCTCAATGCTCAGCGGGCCGCGAGCGCGAGCGCGTCACGGCCTCCGCCAGGACCGCGGCGCCGAAACGCACGGGATCGGTCGCCGGCACGCCGAGGCGGGCAGACCCCTCCCGGCAGGCTTCGAGCGCCGTCTTCTCGTCGAGATCCAGCGTGTTGAGAGCCAATCCGATGACCCGGGCCGGAGCCCCCCATTCGCTCGCGGTTTCGGCCGCCCGGGCGCTTTCCTCAAGCGTCGGCAGCGGCAGGGCTTCGCGGGCCCCGGCAACGGTCATTCCAGCCCGCCCGGCCCAGTGGCAGAGGATC
>DAIUEO010000172.1:323-6468 GCA_036845125.1 Candidatus Eiseniibacteriota bacterium
GGATCAGATCGGAGGGGCAGGCGCCATGCAAAATGCCCAGCGTCACGGCCGAGTAGCCGGGGTGATGGAGGGAGCCCTGCCCCTCGACGATCAGCACGTCGGCGCCGCCGGCGGCCTCCAGCACCTCCTGCTCGACCGCGCCCGCGAGGAAGTCCGAGACCACGGCGTCAGCCGGCACCCCGCGCCCGGCGATGAAGATCCCGGTCTGCCCGGTGGCGACGAAGCGCGCGCGCGCCCCGCGGCGGATCAGCTCCTGCTCGAGCTCGAGCGCCGCCGTCATCTTGCCGACATTGCAGTCGGTGCCGACCGTCAGCACGACCCGGGCGTCGATCTCCCGCGCCCGTCGCGACCCCACCGGCCGTCCCGGGCGCGGCCGCCGCACGTCGTGGATCACGGCGCCGCTGCGGCCCGCCGCCGCCGCGAGCTCGGGATCGTCGCCGAGGAAGGCGTGCAGGCCGGAGAGCACGCTCCATCCGCGTTCGAGCGCATCGAGCACCCACGCGCGCCAGGGCGCCGGCAGATCCCCGCCCTGCGGCGCGATTCCGATCATCAGCGTGTCCGCTCCGAGCGCCGCCGCTGCCTGCAGGCCCGGCACCACCGGTGTCGCGCCGCCGACGCCGGCGCACTCCGCCGTGGTCCGGCCGGCGCGCGTGGAGTCGATCACCGCCACGACTTCGCCCGGCCGGTAACGGAGCATGCCGACGGCCGTCTTGGCGTCGCGCGGCGAGAAGCACCCTTCGGCGAGGATCGCGATGCGACGTCCCCGACTCGACATGTCGGTCAGATCAGCGAGTCGTAGAGGCGCACGTACCGGCTCACCATCTCGTCCTCGCTGAACCGCGCGCGCGCCACCCGCCGGCCGCGCCGGCCGATGGTGCGCCGCAGCCGCTCGTTCTGGAGCAGCCGCAGCACCGAGGAGACGAAGCCGGCGACGTGCGTCGAATCGTGCAGGAATCCGGTTTCTCCGTGGGACACCACCTCCGGAAGTCCCCCGGCATTGGAGCAGACCACCGGGACCTCGGCGCTCATCGCCTCGAGCGCGACGAGGCCGAAGCTCTCGGAGGAGCTGGGGAGCAGGAACACGTCCGCGAGCGGAAGCAGCTCCTCCATGCAGTCCTGGTTGCCGAGGAACAGGACGTCGCGCTCGACGCCGAGGTCGCGCGCGAGCTGCTCGGCGCCCGGCTTCTCCGGCCCGTCCCCCACCATGACCAGCTTCGAGGGGATGCGCTTCCGCACCTCGGCAAACACTTGAATCACGGTGGGGATGTTCTTCACCTGCCGGAAGTTGGAGGCGTGCATCAGGACCCGGCTCTCGGGCGGCGCCAGGCGCAGGCTGGAACGGCGCCGCGGGGCGAACACCTTCGGGTCGACGAAGTTGTAGATCACCTCGATCGGGCGCGTGATGCCGAAGCTGGCTTCGGCGCGCTCCCTCAGGAAGCGGCTGACCGCGGTGATGCGGTCGCTCTGCTGGATCGTGAACTGGGTGATGCGGAAGAACGCCGGCTCGAGACCGACCACCGTGATGTCGGTTCCGTGGAGCGTGGTGACCACCCCGAGCTGCCGCGGCAGCAGCAGCTGCTTCGCGAGATAGGCGCTCGCCGCGAACGGCATCGCGTAGTGCACGTGCAGGAGATCGAGCGAGTAGTTCTCCGCGACCTCCACCATCTTGGTCGCCAGTGCCAGGTTGGTCGGCGACTGCTCGAAGACCGGGTACTCGGCCGAGGCGACGTCGTGGAAGATGACGTTCGATTCGAAGGAGCGGAGCCGGAACGGCAGCCGGTGCGCGATGAAGTGCACTTCGTAGCCGCGCCTCGCGAGCGCGAGTCCGAGCTCGGTCGCGACCACGCCGCTGCCGCCGAAGTGCGAATAGCAGGTGATGCCGACGCGCCGCTTGCGGGTTCGCCGGCGACGGCGTTCCGGTGCCGCGGCGCGGGACCGGCGGGCTTTCGGGCTCATCGCGTCCCCGCGGACGAGGCCTGGAGGAGCGCGCGGGCGTCGTGGATCGCGAACGGAGTCGCGGAGCAGTAGCCCTCGCCGAAGCCGGCCCCGATCGCGGCGCCCCAGGCGCGCGCCCGCGCTTCCACCTCGACCAGGAAATCCGGCGTGGTCAGGTACGTGGGCGGACCGGCACCGGCGCCGAGCTGGCTGCGATGTTCGCGCAGCGCGTTCATGCGCACTTCCCACACGGCGCTCACGTCGACGATCATGTCCGGCCGGCGCAGAGTTCGGTAGAGCGCGAGCAGCAGACGGCCGGGCCGGAAGGTGACCCCGGAGCCGAAGCGCGCGAGCCCGGAGAGATAGCAGGCCCGCCGCACGAGATGAGACGCCTCGACATGGTCGGGATGGGGGTCCTCCGGATGGGGAGCGACCACCAGACGCGGCCTGAGCTCGCGGAGCATCGCCACCACCGGTTGGAGCTGTAACGGATCCCGGCGGCTCAATCCGAGATCCGGAAGTCCGAGCTGCCGGCGCGACACCCCGAGCACGCCGGCTGCCGCCTCGGCTTCACGCTGGCGCTCCTCCGGCGTCCCGCGGCTGCCCATTTCCCCGCGCGTGAGATCGGCGACCACCACGGCGTGACCGTGCGAGGCCAGAAGGGCCGCGAGCCCGCCGCTCGTGAGCTCGACGTCGTCGGGATGAGCGCCGAAGAACAGGGCGTCCGCCATCACGCGAGCTCCAGCAGGAAGTGTTCGTGGACGCCGCCGGCCACGCGGTCGACGTGATCGCGCGCGAGGTCGCAGAGCTCGCCCGCCGCCGCCGCTCCGCGCCACGCGACGACCTCGAGCGAGGCGAGCCGTCGCTCCTGGAGCCGGTCGCCGGGAAGAAGGTAGTAGCGGAGGCGCGACCATTCGGGATGGCGCCGCTCGGCACGGTGCCGCGCCTTCGCCACCATGCCTTCCACGAGCCGGGCGTACTGGTAGTCCACCTTCCCGCGTGCCGACTCGACGAGCTGAGGGAGGCTGGCATCGAGCTCGGCGGAGAGATGCGAGACGCGCTCGAGCCCGTGGTTCGCATCGCGGCGCGCGCGCTCGAGCTCGGCCGTCAACTCCGGCGGCACCTGGCCGCCCGACCACGTTCGCAGCACCAGGTCGGCGTCCACGACCACCTCCCAGGGCGACACCGCGGCGGCTTCGATCAGCTCGACCGCCGCGGGTGGCAGCCAGGTGGCGCCGAATCGCGGCACCGCGATCGCGGGGCGCACGCCGATTCCCTCGTACACTTCACGGAGCTGTGCGAGGTAGGCGATCTCGCCCGGGCCGACCGCCATCGCCACCGTGGGCAGCACCCCGTCCTGCACCACCGGCCGCAGGGCCACGCTCGGGGACAGCGGGTTCCGGCTCGAGCGCGCCTCCTCGGGCGAGATCTTGCGGCGCGCGTCCCCCTCGATCTCGAACACGAACGAATCGAGCGCCGCATCGTTGAGCGGACGGCGGCCGAAGGCCGCCTCGATCCGGTCGCCGGCGCGACGCGCCGCCTCCGCCAGCTGCGCGGGCTCGGCCAGGTAGCGGTCGATGACCGAGCGCGCGGCGTCACGGAATTCGGGCAGGCGCGGATCCACCACCACGATGCCGCGCTCGCCGAAGAGGCGGAGCACCAGGGCCGCGAACGCCTCGCCGAGATCGCGTCCGGCGCGGGCGGCGGCCGCCAGCAGCGCGCGCACGTCATCGAACGCCGGCAACGTGGACCACGCCTCCAGCGCGGCGCTCTCGACCGGCGCCGTGGCGTCGCCCGGAAGGTTTCCGACGAGGCCTCCCTCGCGGCGCGCCGTGCCCGGAATCTCGAGCGCCCGCACCGCCAGGGCCGCGTCGGCGACCATGGCGGAGCGGACCTCGTCGAAGTCGGAGTCCTCGCCGTGCATCCAGAACACCGGGACGCAGGCCTTCCCGGTGCGCGCGCGGACGGCCTCGGACAGCGCGACCGTGGTCGCGATCTTGTGCAGCGAATAGAGCGGCCCGCCGAGCGGCGCGGGCTGCTGTCCCGTGATCGCGCACACCGCCTCGCCGCGCGCGAGACGATCGAGCGATGCGAGCGAAGCCGGTGATGCCTCCAGGCGCGCGTGGAGAGCGCGCAGCGCCGCTGCGAGGGCGGGCGGAAGCGGCCGCTGCTTGGAGCTCGCGAGATCGGTCAGCGCGGCCGTGTCCGGCCAGCGCGCCGCGAAGCGCTCACGGGCCAACGGCCCCCCGGCGACGAGCTCGGCCAGGAGCGGGTCGTACAGCCGCGCGGACGCCGATTCCGGACGGCCCGCGACACGGGCCCGGACCGCAAGCGGCCGGCTCACCGAGAGCACGGTCGGAACGACGCGACGACCATCGACGAACACGGGCGCCCATAGCGCGCGGGGAATCTCCCCAGAATCATGATCGCGCATCCTAGGTTCCCGATCGTCACGCGGTCAATCACGGCGGAATCTCGAATCGCTTGACGGTCCCGCGGCGGCTGGACACTATCATCCGCCGCCTTCAACCCAACGAGGACCCATGATCGATTCCCGTCGCGATCCTGCCGGAAGGCGCCCCCGCCCCGACCTCCGGCGCGCACAGTGATTCTCGGCATCGCCTTCGCGGTCGTGGTCCTGGGCATGGTGGCCCTGGACCTCTTCGTCGTCCACCGCAAGCCGCACGAGGTCTCGCTCCGCGAATCGCTGCTGTGGGTGTCGCTGTGGGTGCTGCTGGCGGTCGGATTCGGAGCGGGCATCTACGTCACCCGCGGGCACGAGCGGGCGCTCGAGTTCTTCGCCGCCTACCTGGTCGAGCAATCGCTGAGCGTCGACAACCTGTTTGTGTTCCTGCTGCTCTTCGTCCACTTCCAGGTGCCGGCCCGGCAGCAGCACAAGGTCCTGTTCTGGGGCATCCTCGGCGCGCTGATCATGCGCTTCGCCTTCATCATCGCGGGAATCAAGCTGCTCGCCACATTCCACTGGGTGCTCTACATCTTCGGATTCATCCTGGTGTGGTCGGGCATCCAGATGTTCCGTCATCGCGAGGCGCAGATCGAGCCGGAGAAGAGCCCCGTGCTCCGGCTCTTCCGGCGCTTCTTCCCGGTCACCCGCCGCTACCACGGCGACCGCTTCTTCCTGCGCCGGCTCGGCCGCTGCTACGCCACGCCGCTGTTCCTGGTCCTGCTGATGGTCGAGACCACCGACCTGGTGTTCGCCGTCGACTCGATCCCGGCGGTGCTCGCCATCAGCAGTGACCCGTTCATCGTCTACACCTCGAACGTGTTCGCGATCCTCGGGCTCAGGAGCATGTTCTTCGCGCTGTCCCACCTGCTCCGCCTGTTCCACTACCTCCACTACGGCCTCGCGCTGATCCTCGTGTTCGTCGGGACCAAGATGCTCGTCGCCGAGTGGGTGAAGATCCCGATCGTCGTCACGCTCGCCGTGGTGATCGGAGTGATCGTCACGTCGACGGTCGCCTCCCTGCTGCTGCCGCGCCCCCAGGCCAGCCAGGACATCGAGGCCTAGCGGGGCGGCAGCAATCTCCGCTTGAGTCCGCGCACCAGGTCCTCGAGCGTGGCGACCTCCGCCACGCGCAGCCGCCGCATGATGAACCAGCACACGGCGAGGAAGGCGAGGCCGAGGAGCGACGTCCCGAGCAGCTCGAGGAGCAGCGTGCCGCGCCAGCGTCCGGTCAGCGCGAGCGCCCCCGGGAGCACCACCGCACCGGCCAGCGCACCCGCGACCCCGACGCGCAGCACGGTGGAGAGCGCGCGCCCTCCCTCGATCGGCCCGATCCGGCGCCGCAGCAGGAACGTCAGCTGCAGCAGGTTCGCGATCGAGGTGAGCGAGGTGGCGAGCGCGAGGCCCAGGTGGCCGAGCGGCCGCATCAGCGCGAGATTGAGCGCGATGTTGAGGGCGACCGCCACGAATGTGGCCTGCACCGGGGTGCGCGTATCGCCGAGTGCGTAGAAGGTGCGCGTCAGCACGCCGACGGCAGCGAACGCCGGCAGGCCGACGCAGTACATGACGAGCGCCCGCGAAGTCGCGAGGGTGTCCACCGGCGTGAAGCGGCCGTGCTCGTAGAGCAGCACGATCAGCGGCTGCGAGAGCGCCGCCAGCCCGAACGCCGCGGGGATCGTCAGCAGGGCGACGAGCCGCAGCGTGGCCGAGAGCGTGGTCTTGAGCCGCGCTGCGTCGTTGTCGACG
>DAIUEO010000173.1:0-6380 GCA_036845125.1 Candidatus Eiseniibacteriota bacterium
GCCTCAGCAGCTCCGCCACTTCGTGACGGATCGAGCCCGGATCCGGCCGCCCCAGCTGCTCCTCGAGCTCAGTCCTTCGCCGTCGCTGAAACCCGGTCATGCTGCCTTTGCGACGCAAGGGTGAGTCGGTAAACCCATAGAAGAAATGCGACTCGGCTCCCACCAACACGTGGAAGTGGCAGGGGAAGTACTGGCTGTATTCGAAGCTCTCGAAGCCATCCAGCACCACCGGCTCCTGAGGGATCGGCCGCATCCGGTGCTGGAACAGCAGGCAGTGGCGCCCCAGTCGGGCCACCTGGCCCTGGATAGTGCTGGGACTGACCGCCAGCTCGCGGGCGATCTGGCGGTAGCCCGAGCAGGCCAGCACCCGGTAGAAGAGGCTGGAAAGGAACTGGGGCTTTTTCAGCCAGTAGGAAACACTGAAGGTCTGGGTGCTGAAGCTGCGCCGGCAGTGTAAACAGAGGTACCGTTGTATGCGCTGTGGTGCACAGCGGCGGGTGAAGAAGCCGATCCGCTTGTAGTGCCAGCCGGGCCGCGGAAGGTGTTGCGGGCACGATGGGTTGGGACAGTGCGGGGGCACGAAGCGTCGCTCCATGCCCCTCGATCACTGCAGGGACCGTGCGCGACACATTTTGCGGTGCACAAAATTCGCCCCGGCCGCTCACCCGGCCGAATGGCCCGCCACTTGCCGCGGGGCCCAATCCTAAGGTACGTTCCGTGCCCGTGGAGTGGGGTTGTACGACCACTCCGTTTTTTGTCCTGGCCCGGAGCAGAATTGGAAGTAAGAGAAGAGGTTCGGCGGCTCGCCGGCCCCCTTGCGGAGGAGTCCGGATACGAGCTCGTGGATGTCGAGTTCGTAGTGCACGGCGGGCATCGCTTGATCCGGGTGCTGCTCGACAAACCAGGCGGAATAACGGTCGGGGATTGCGCGCGTTTCAGCCGGCGTCTCGCGGATGGTCTGGACATGAACCAGACCATCCCCGGGCATTACCGGCTCGAGGTCAGCTCGCCGGGGATCGAGCGTCCCCTGCGGACCCTCGAAGCCGTCACGCGCTTCGCCGGACATCCGGCTTCGGTGAGCCTGCACGAGCCGCGCGAAGGGCGCCGGAACTGGGAGGGAGTCCTGCTCACGCCACAAGGCGAGCGAGTGGGCCTTCGATCGGAGGACGGTCGAGAGGAATGGTTCGAATGGGCCGAGGTGCGGTCGGCACGTTTGATGGTCATGGATCCATGGCGCCGGGAGACACGCCCCGGCGGAGCGAAAAGGGGGACACGATGAGCCACGAGATTCTGGATGCGTTGAGCCAGATCACGCGGGAGAAGAGCGTCGATCGCGCGCTCCTCATCGAGACCCTCGAGCTCGGACTCGCGAGCGCGGTGCGCCGCAAGTTCGGTGCGACCGCCGACGTGGTGGTCAAGTTCACGCCCGAGAACGGCAAGATCGACGTGGCGCTGCGGAAGATCGTCGTGGACACGGTCGAGGACCCGGCGCTGCAGATGACCGTCGAGGAGGCGCGTGCCCACCGCCGCGACGCCGCGGTCGGCGAGACACTCACGTTCCCGCTCCAGGTCGCCGAGTTCGGCCGCAACGCGATCCAGACCGCGAAGCAGGTGCTCATCCAGCGCGTCCGCGAGGCGGAGCGCGACCGGGTGTTCCGCGAATACGCCGACAAGATCGGGATCCTGGTGCGCGGCGTCGTCCAGCAGGTGGACCGCGGCAACGTGATCGTCAAGCTCGACCACTCGGAGGGCTTCCTCCCGGCGCGCGAGCAGATCGCCCGCTCCTATCACCGCCAGGGCGAGTACGTCCGCGCGGTGGTGATCAACGTCGACAAGGCGGCGAAGGGCCCGCAGGTGATCCTGTCGCGCACCCATCCCGACTTCCTCAAGCGGCTGTTCGAGAGCGAGGTGCCGGAGATCGCCGAGAGCATCGTCGAGGTCAAGGCCGTGGCCCGCGAGGCCGGCTCGCGCTCCAAGATCTCGGTGTTCTCGAACGACCCGCGGGTGGATGCGGTCGGCTCGTGCGTGGGGCTCAAGGGCTCGCGGGTCCAGAGCATCGTGCGGGAGCTGGGCGGCGAGCGCATCGACATCGTGCCGTGGTCCCAGGACGCGACCGTGTTCGTGTCGCGCGCGCTGTCGCCGGCACGGGTCACCGATGTGCGCATGAACGAGGCCGAGAAGACGATGAACGTGGTGGTGGCCGACGACCAGCTCTCGCTCGCGATCGGCAAGGGCGGGCAGAACGCGCGGCTGGCGGCCAAGCTCACCGGCTGGAAGATCGATCTCACCTCGAAGAGCGAGGAGAAGAAGCGCCAGGAGATCGAGCGCGCGAGCCGTCTCGAGGTCGAGAAGCTCGGGCTCGGCGACGCGACGACCGAGAAGCTGATCTCCGGCGGCATCGAGACCGTGCAGGAGCTGGTCTCCACGCCGCTCGAGAAGCTGATCGAGATTCCCGGCATCGGAGAGAAGACGGCGGAGAAGGTGCTGGCGGTCGCCCAGGAATTCCTGGCCTCGCACGTCCCGGTGATGGCGGCGCCGGTCGAGCTCGCGTTCACCCCCGAGACCGAGGCCACGCCGGAGGCGGAATCCGAGGCGATCCCGGAGGTGGACTCCGAGGTGGCGCCGGAGATGGAATCCGAGGCAATCCCGGAGGTGGACTCCGAGGCAATCCCGGAGATGGAATCCGAGGCGATCCCGGAGGTGGAGTCCGAGGTGGCGCCGGAGGCAGAATCCGAGGCCGCGAGCCCGGCCCACGTGGCGGCAGACGAGACGAGTGAGAACGGCACGGTGAAGACCGACGGAGAAGGTGGTGCGCGTGACTAAGGCGGCGGCGAAGAAGCTCCGCGTGTACGAGGTGGCGAAGGAGCTCGGCGTCTCGAGCGAGGCGATCCTCAAGATCGTCAAAGGGCTCGGGGTCGAGGTCAAGAACCACATGAGCACGCTCGAGCCGGCGACGGTCGAGAAGATCCAGGCCGAGATGGCCTCGGAGAAGACCGCCGTGCGCGAGGCCGATGCGCGCAAGCACGAGCAGGAGCAGCAGCGCGCGCGCGACGAGCGGGCCCGCCAGGCGGCCGCCGCGCAGGCGGCCCAGGCGGCGCGTGCCGCTGCCGCGACCGCGGCGCCCCCGGCCACCGGCACCGCGCCGCGTCCGGCGCCCATTCCTCCGGCACCGCGTCCCGCGCCGCGCACGGTCGACCCGCGCGGCGGACGCCGCCGCGACAAGAAGAAGAAGAAGGTCGTGGACCAGAAGCTGGTGCTCGAGAGCGTGCGCAAGACCCTCGCGAGCCTCGACACCGGCCAGACCCGGCGCCGGCATCGCCGCCGCGAGGACGAGAACGGGGAGATCGCGACCGAGGAGCAGAAGGTCATCCGCGCCTCCGAGTTCATCACGGTGGCCGAGCTCGCGAACCTGATGGAGGTCAAGCCGCAGGAAGTAATCGCGACCTGCATGCGCCTCGGGCTCATGGCCACGATCAACAAGCGGCTCGACCGCGACTCGCTCCAGACGGTCGCCGACGAGTTCGGTTTCGCGGTCGAGTTCGAGACCGAGTACGGCGAGGATGAAGGCGAAGCCGAGGAGGCCGAGAGCGACGAGGGCCTCACGCCGCGCGCTCCGGTGGTCACCGTCATGGGCCACGTCGACCACGGCAAGACCTCGCTCCTCGACTACATCCGGAAGACCAACGTCATCGCCGGCGAAGCGGGCGGCATCACGCAGCACATCGGCGCCTACGACGTCGTGCTTCCGAACGGACGCAAGATCTGCTTCCTCGACACCCCGGGCCACGAGGCGTTCACCGCGATGCGTGCACGCGGCGCCCAGGTCACCGACATCGTGGTGCTGGTGGTGGCCGCCGACGACCGGGTGATGCCGCAGACGATCGAAGCGATCGATCACGCGAAGGCGGCCGGTGTGCCGATCGTCGTCGCCATCAACAAGATCGATCTCCCGGGCGCCAAGCCCGATCTCGTGCGGCAGGAGCTGTCCGGCCACGGGGTCATGGTCGAGGAGTACGGCGGACAGACGGTGGCGGTCGAGATCTCGGCCAAGAAGGGCACGAACATCGAGCGCCTCCTCGAGATGATCCTGCTGGTGTCGGAGCTGCTCGACCTCAAGGCCGATCCCGACCGCCGCGCGCGTGGCGTGGTGCTCGAGGCGCGCGTTGAGCAGGGACGCGGCGTGGTGGCGAGCGTGCTCATCCAGAACGGAACGCTGAGGAACGGTGACGCGTTCGTCGCCGGCCAGAACCACGGCCGCGTGCGCGCGCTGTTCGACGAGCGCGGGCATCTCGTGAAGTCGGCCGGACCCTCGACCCCGGTCGAGGTGCTGGGCTGGAACGGGACGCCGGCCGCGGGCGACATGCTGAGCACGTTCGAGGACGAGCGCGAGGCGCGGGACATCGCCTTCAAGCGCGCGGCGCTCCACCGCGAGCACGAGCACCGTGCGATGAAGTCGATCTCGCTCGCCGACATCCACTCCAAGATGGCGGCCGGCGAGCTGAGCGAGCTCAAGCTGATCATCCGCGGCGACGTGGACGGCTCGGTCGAGGCGCTCTCCGAGTCGCTCGGCAAGCTCGGCAGCAGCGAGGTGGCGGTGCGGGTGATCCGCCAGGCGGTCGGCCAGATCACCGAGTCCGACGTGCTGCTGGCCGCGGCCTCGGGGGCCATCATCGTCGGCTTCCACACGCGGCCTGATCCGCGCGCCCGCGAGCTGGCGGAGCGTGAGCGCGTCGAGATCCGCTTCTACGACATCATCTACAAGGCCGTCGAGGACGTGAAGCAGGCGCTCGAGGGCATGCTGAAGCCGGAGCTGCGCGAAGTCGTGCTCGGGACCGCCGAGGTGCGCCAGGTGTTCCGCATCTCGAAGGTCGGCAACATCGCCGGCTGCCGGGTGGCTTCCGGGAGCATCCCGCGCACCGCGAAGGTGCGGGTCCTGCGCGATGGTCAGACCATCTGGACCGGACGCATCGACGCCCTCAAGCGCTTCAAGGAGGACGTCAAGGAAGTGCAGACCGGTTTCGAGTGTGGCATCAGCCTCGACGGGTATCACGACCTCAAGGAAGGCGACCTGATCGAGTCCTACACGATCGAGGAGCTGGCGCGCACCCTCGGGTGACGCGCGGCGTCCTTCGACGCGCTGCGGGGCCCGCATGTTCGTGGGCATCGTCCGGATCGAGCTCCACCTGCCGGGGGCGCAATCCCTCAAGGACAAGCGTGCCGTGGTGCGCGCGCTGAAGGACCGCGTGCGCCACCGCGTGCAGGCGGCGATCTCCGAGGTGGATCACCAGGATCTGTGGCAGCGCGCGGCACTCGGCGTCGCCGTGGTCTCGGGGGATGCCTCGCAGATCGGCGAGATGCTCCAGTCGGTGCGTAACGTGGTGGACGGCGAGCCCGCGGCACAGGTGCTCGACTGGGAGGAGCAGCGGCTGTGAGAATCCGACCCGAGCGGGTGGCGCAGACGATCCGGCGTGAAGTCGCCGAGCTGATCGAGAACAAGCTCCGCGACCCCCGGCTTCACGCCTGGGTGAGCGTGACCGACGTCGAGGTCACCCCCGATCTCTCGGTGGCGCGCATCTTCGTGAGCATTCTTCCCGAGGAGCCCGAGCGCACCCGCGTGCTGGAGATCCTCACCCGCGCGGCCGGATTCGTCCGCCACGAGCTGGCGCCGCGACTGGGTCTCCGCGAGGTGCCGGAGATCCGCTTCCTCCACGACTCCTCGATCGAGCGCGGCGCGCGCATCGAGGAGATCCTGCGGAAGCTCCGGGACGGCGAACCGATTCCGGGGGACGAGCCGGAGGGGTCGTGATCGGGCTCCTGTTCGTCGACAAGCCGGTCGGCATGACGTCGCACGACGTCGTGGACCGGGTCCGGCGCCGGCTCGGCACGCGCGCGATCGGTCATGCCGGGACGCTCGATCCCGGCGCCTCCGGGCTGCTCGTGCTGGCGATCGGCGCGGCCACGCGCTGTGTCGCGGTGTGGCAGTCGGGCGACAAGACCTACGAAGGCGCGATCCGCTTCGGCGTCGTCACCGACAGCCAGGACCTGATGGGCAAGGTGCTCGAGGAGCGCCCGGTCACCGTGGACGAAGCCATGATCCGCGCGGCCTCGGACGCGATGCTCGGTGAGACCGCGCAGCTCCCGCCGATGGTGTCCGCGGTGCGGGTCGGCGGCGAACGGCTGCACCGCCTGGCACGGCGCGGCATCGAGGTCGACCGCACGCCCCGCACGATCACCGTGCACTCGTGGGAATGGCTCTCGTTCGAGCTGCCGCTCGCGCGCTTCCGGATCCACTGCGGCAAGGGCACCTACGTGCGGACGCTCGCCCACGATCTCGGCCAGACGCTCGGCTGCGGCGCGGCGCTGGCGGCGCTCCGCCGGAC
>DAIUEO010000174.1:0-6327 GCA_036845125.1 Candidatus Eiseniibacteriota bacterium
CTCGTGGCTCGGGATGCGATCGCGCTGGAGCTTCGCGAGGTCGTACTCGGCGTCGTCCAGGAGCGCCAGGATCTCGGCGCGGTCGAGGTATTCGAGGCCGAGCAGGTGCCGGCGGTCGTTCCCGAGGCCTTCCGGGCCGCGGTTCACCAAAGCCCGGGCATGAAAAATCCCCGAACGCTCGTGCGCCGGGGCGTGCGACATCGTCATGCTCATCGGGACCTCCCCTTTGCGGCCTCTCGGGGCCGCCTTAAAGGACGACAGAGCTCGTTGCTGGCAGAGCAATTTAGGGGATCAGGCGGCGCGATGCAAGGGCTGGAATCGGCCAACCTGCCCCGGGGAGGTAAAGAAAGGTGATGTTCGTTCCGTGGGGCTATTTTTTACCCGCTCCAGCGCGGGTACCTCACCCTGCAGCACCCGGGCGCGACGTCAGGTGCCCGCCTCGCACGGTCGCGCCCACCACGATCGCGGCGCCGATCAGGACCAGGTTCTTGATGATGTACTGGCCTTCCATCGTGGGCGCCCACGGGAAGTGCTGGAACGTCTCCGCCGGATAGAACACCAGCGGCAGCATGGTTCCGGGCATCTGGAGGAACAGAAGCAGCAGCGTCGCCCGCAGGAACATGCCGGTCAGAAGCCCGAGACCGATCAGCGATTCCCAGGTGGCCAGGACGTACAGGCTCGCGGGCGGCACGACCACCCCGCCGGTCAGGCGCTCGATCGTGCGGGTCGCGAGCTCGGCGGCCGGGCTCGCGCCCGGGATGAACTTGAGAGCGCCGAACCACAGGAACACGATTCCGAGTGCGATCCGAGTGATCGTGACGCCGTTCCGCGCCATCCACGCCGTGATCCGGCGATCGATCGGCTCGAGCGGCTCGGGAACGCCGTGCGTCATCGCTTGCCGCGGGCGAGGCGCGAGAGCATCACCGCGGTGCGCGAGGCCTGCATGCCGAGCGTCGCGAGGTCGGCGGTCTCCCGCACCGTGTGGCCGCCGGTGCCCATGAGGCCGATGCCGTCGAGCGCCATGTCGACGAGGCCGGCGGTGAACGAGATGTCGGCGGCGCCGGCTTGGTCCGGCGAGACTTCGGTCACCGGGCCCTGGCCGAGATCGCGGCTCGCCTGATCAAACATCGCGAGCAGGCGGCGGTTGCCGTCGGTCGGTGCGAGCGGTGGATAGCGGTCCATGAACTCGATGCGCGCTTCGGTGTGCGGCCGGTGGCGCGAAACGATGCGCTCCATCGCGGCCTTCGTGCGCTCGCGCTGCTCGGGCGAGATCGTGCGCAGGTCGCCCGCGACGATCGTGCTCTCCGCCACCACGTTGCTCTTGCCGAACGCCGAGGCGCGGCTCGCTTCGAAGTCCGCGTCGATCGAGGTGCCGCCCGCGACCCAGCCCGGGTTGAACGACAGGAACTTCTCCCCCGCCAGCGAATCCTCGAACGCGGTGAGAATGCGCGCTGCTTCGAAAATCGCCCCGCTCCCGATGTCCTGGCTGAAGATCTGGGACGAATGCGAGGGCACGCCAGCGGTGCGGAGCCGCCATTCGCTGTTGCCGCGGCGCGCGACCACCGCGGTGCGCGGATCGCCATCACCGTCTTCGAAGCCGAGCGCGATGTCGGCCGCCTCGGCCGCCGCGATCAGGTCCTTCCGCGCGAGCTCGATCGGCTTCCCGGGGCTCTCCTCGTCGCCGCTCAACACGACAGTGACGTTGAGACGGTCCAGCTCGCCGGCCTCGCGCAGCGCGCCGAGCGCCAGCAGCATCACGACGTTGCCGCCCTTCATGTCGATCGCGCCCGGCCCGCGCGCGTGGGTCTCATCCACCATCTCCCAGCGCTGGAACGGCGCGTCCTTCTCGAACACGGTGTCGAGGTGCCCGATCAGCAGCACGTGGAGCTTCGCCTTCTTCCCCGGCCGCTCGGCGATGAGATGTCCCGCGCGATTCCAGGCGCTCCCGTCCACCCAGCGGGTGGTGAAGCCGAGCCTCTCGAACTCCGGCGCGAACAAGCGCCCGCACTCGCGCACGCCCTCGAAGTTCATGGTGCCGCTGTTCAGATTGACCACACGCTCGAGGAAGGCGAGCGCTTCGGGCAGGCGACGCTCGACGGCGGCCGGAAGCTTCTGCTCGACGGAGCTGAGTCCGGCGGCCGATGCGAACGAGGCGATGAGGGCGAGGGGAAAGACGATCGCGGCGGATTTCACGGGCGCATTCTTGCCCGGGAGTCCGCCGCGATCAAGCGCGAGACTGCGGAACTTAGCCTTTGTGTCCCTTGGACCCTTGGGCTTTGCCGTTCGCCGGCGAGTTCGCCTTCTTCACCTGTCCCGGAGGCGCCCCGTGCGGATGATGCTTCCAATGGCTCGGGGGCACGTCGATCACGGCGCGCGGCATGCCGCGCACGTCCACCACCGCCCACGGACCGGCGTGAGAAGCCGAGCGATACCAGTAGCCCGAGCGGTAGATGTACCAGGTCGAGCCGTAACGGAAGACGTCGTCGCTGTAACCGCGGTCGGAGATGACGTACACGGTGGTGCTGGGCACCACCACCATGCGTGGCGCTACGGTGAACACCACCTTGGGCGCCGGCGGTGCGTTGCTGACTCCCACGATGAATCCGATCGAAGTCGTTTCGGCGCTCGAAGCGGACGGCAGGCTCGCGGCAGCCAGGGCCAGGAGCGCGATGGAGATGAGCTTCACGGGTTCCTCCTTGGGGAGATTCGGTTCCCTACGTGTGAGGGGCGGGGCAGGTAATGCGAAACCAATGCCACCTTTGGCCTTCTTCTATATGCTTGGGGCGCAAGGGCGGACCCGACAGGGACAGGGTGGTCGGGGATCCCAATCGTGCAAAAGGGCAAAGGGTCATGTCGTCCGGCCTTTGCACCCCTCAGACATTCCGGGGCAATCGCGCCCGGTAAGGTGGCCAAGGACATGACATCGCCACGCCTGATCTCGATCGCCACCGGTACCCCCCCGTACGTCGTGTCGCAGGCCGAGGCACGCCAGTTCGCCGCCCAGAAGTTCGCGAGCGAACTGGCGCACCACCCGCGGCTGCTCGACGTCTTCGAGAACGCCGAGATCGACCAGCGTCACGTCAGCATGCCGCTCGAGTGGTTCGGGCAATCCCACGACTTCGGCGAGAAGAACGACGCGTTCGTCGAGACCGCCTGCCGCCTCGGCGAGCAGGTGGGCGGCTGTGCGCTCGAGCGCGCGGGAATGTCGCCGGAAGACATCGACCAGATCGTCTTCGTGACCTCGACCGGGCTCGCGGCGCCGAGCATCGACGCGCGCCTCGCGAACACCATGGGGCTGCGGGAGGACGTGCGGCGGACGCCGGTCTGGGGGCTCGGATGCGCGGGCGGCGCCGCCGGTCTCGCCCTGACCCGCCAGCTCGCGCTCGGCGACCCCTCGACCCGGATGCTCCTCATATCGCTCGAGCTCTGCAGCCTCGCCTTCCAGCTCCAGGATTCCTCTCCGCGCAACATCGTCGCTTCTTCGCTCTTCGCCGACGGCGCGGCGGCCGCGGTGGTGGTGGGCGCCGACGGGCCGCCGGCGCGGAACGGAAGCCCGGCGCTCGAGCTGATCGCCGCGCGCAGCATGATGTGGAAGGACACGCTCGACGTGATGGGCTGGACCGTGGACGAGCTGGGATTGCACGTCGTGTTCTCGCGCGACATCCCGGCGCTGATCCGCGATCACCTGCGCGACGGTCTCAACGAGTTCCTGGAGTCCCATGGGCTCACGTGCGCGACGTTGCGGCATCTCGCGATCCATCCCGGCGGCGTAAAGGTGCTCGCCGCGTACTCCGAGGCGCTCGGCCTCCCGCTCGAGCGCTTCCAGGTCTCGCGCGAGATCCTGCGCGAGTTCGGGAACATGTCCTCTCCCACCTGTCTCTTCGTGCTGGAGCGAATTCTCTCCTCTTCGGAGATGCGCCCCGGCGACGCGACGCTGATCGCCGCCCTCGGCCCCGGCTTCAGCGGCGAATACCTGCTCGCTCGCGGGGCGTGATGGCGACGGCACCGCCGCTCGCCGGCCTCGTTGCGTTCCTGGCGTACACGATCGTCGAGCGCTTCGCCGAGCTGTACGTTTCCTCGCGGACCAGGGTCGTGCTGCTCGCCCGCGGCGCACGGGAATCCGGGGCCGGCCACTTCTGGATGTTCGTCGTGCTCCACACCCTCTACCCCATCGCTCTGGTGGCCGAAGTGCTCGGAGGCCACGCCCGCCCTCCGGCCGCCTGGCCGGTCGCCTTCGCGGTCTGGCTCGCCGCGCAGGCCCTGCGGGTCTGGGCCATGCGGAGCCTGAAAGAGCGCTGGAACGTGCGGATCCTGGTGGTCCCGGGCGAGCCGCTGGTGCGGACCGGTCCCTACGCCTGGCTGCCGCACCCGAACTACGTGGCCGTCGTCCTCGACCTGGCTTCCGGCCCCCTGATGTTCGGGGCCTGGCGCACCGCGCTCGGCGCGAGCCTGCTCAATGCGATCGCCCTCGCCGTGCGCGTGCCCACCGAGAATCGCGCCCTCCGGGAAACCGCGCGAGGGTGATAAAGTCCGCCGCCGCGCGGGCCCGATCCGTGGACCCGTCCTTCGCCTCGTGACCTACTCGACCCTCGGGGATGCCATGGTGATTCGCTCGCTCTTTTCGGGAATCGTTCTGCTGGGCCTGGCCGCCGGTCCGGCGCGCGCAGCGGCTCCATCGCAGGGAGACAATCCGATGCTCAAGGAATGGAAGGGACCCTACGGCGGCGTCCCGCCGTTCGACCAGGTCAACGTCGCTGACTTCAAGCCGGCCCTGATCGCGGCGATGGCCGAGCACCTCGCCGAGATCGAGACCATCGCGAAGCGCACCGACGCACCGACGTTCGACAACACGATCGTCGCGCTCGAGCGCTCCGGACGTTCGCTGGGGCGCGTGCGCGCGCTGTACGACGTCTGGTCGGGGAGCATGAACAGCGACGAGTTCCAGGCGGTCGAGACCGAGATGGAGCCGCTGCTCGCCGCGCATTCCGACAAGATCACGCAGAACGGCCGGCTGTTCGCGCGCATCGAGGCGGTCTACAACTCACCGGACAAGTCCGCATTCACCGCCGAGCAGCAGCGGCTGATCTGGAATTACTGGAAGAACTTCACGTTCCAGGGCGCCAAGCTGGGAGCGGCGGAGAAGACCAAGCTCGCCGCGATCAACCAGCAGCTCGCCCAGCTCTATACGAAGTTCCGCGCCAACCAGCTCGCCGACGAGCAAACCCAGGCGCTCACCATCGACCGCGAGGCGGACCTCGCGGGCATGCCGAAGGCGCAGATCGATGCGTTCGCCGCCGAAGCGGCGCGCCGCGATCAGAAGGGCAAGTGGATGGTCGCGAATACGCGCTCGTCCATGGAGCCGTTGCTGACGTACGCCGCGAACCGGCCCCTGCGCGAGAAGGCGTTCCACATGTTCACCTCGCGCGGCGACAACGGCGACGCCCACGACAACAACAAGGTGATCCCTGAGATCCTCGCGCTGCGTTCCCAGAAGGCGAAGCTGCTGGGCTACTCCACGTACGCGCACTGGAAGCTCGCCGACAAGATGGCCAAGACGCCGGAGACCGCGCTGGCGCTGACCATGAAGGTGTGGGAGCCGGCAGTGGTCCGGGTGCACGAGGACGTCGCCGACATGCAGGCGATCGTCGACAAGGAAGGCGGCGGGTTCAAGATCGAGCCGTGGGACTACCGCTTCTACGCCGAGAAGGTGCGGAAGGCGAAGTACGACCTCGACATGAACGACGTCACGCCCTACCTCCAGCTCGAGAAGGTGCGCGAGGCGATGTTCTGGATGGCGGGCCAGCTCTACGGCTTCACCTTCGCGCCGGCGAGCGGCGTGCCCGTGTTCCACGAGGACGTCCGGGCCTTCGAGGTGAAGGATGCCGCGGGCGCCCACGTCGGGCTCTGGTACTTCGACCCCTACGCGCGCCCCGGCAAGCGCTCGGGCGCGTGGATGGACGCCTACCGCGACCAGGAGGCGTTCGAGAATCCGATCACCACGATCGTCTCCAACAACTCGAATTTCATCGAGCCCGCCCCCGGCACTCCCGTTCTCATCTCATGGGAGGACGCGGAGACGATGTTCCACGAGTTCGGGCACGCGCTCCATGGCCTCAACAGCCGCGTGAAGTACCCGGGGCTGTCGGGAACGAAGGTGGCGCGCGACTTCGTGGAGTTCCCCTCGCAGGTGCACGAGCACTGGCTGCTGACGCCCGAGGTGCTCAAGTTCCTCGTCACCACCGAGGGCAAGCCGATCCCGCCCGACCTCGTCACCAAGATCCACCGCGCCTCGGCGTTCGGCTCGGGTTTCTCGACGGTGAGATCGGA
>DAIUEO010000175.1:0-6314 GCA_036845125.1 Candidatus Eiseniibacteriota bacterium
GATCCTCGCGGCCAAGGCGGTCAACATGCCGGGCTCGAACATCGATCGCGCAATCCAGCGCGGCGCCGGCGGCGGCGAAGGGACGCACTACGAAGAGGCGACGTACGAGGGGTACGCGCCCGGCGGCGTTGCGGTGCTGGTCGAGGTCGCGACCGACAACAAGAACCGCACCGCGGGCGACATCCGTCACATTCTCACCCGATTCGGCGGCGCCATGGCCGAGGCCGGCGCGGTCTCCTACATGTTCCGGTCGCGCGCGCTGATCCTGGTCGAGAAGTCCGCGGTGGCCGAGGAGGCCCTGATCGAGCTGGCGCTGGAAGCCGGCGCCGACGACGTGATCCCCGGCGGCGACACCTACGAGATCCTGGCCGCGCCCGCCGCCCTCGAGCCGGTGAAGGCGGTGCTCGCGGCCAAGGGCATCCCGGTTCAGAGCGCCGAGGTCACCCGGATCGCCTCGGTCGAGGTGCCGCTCGACGAAAAGCACGCGGGCCAGGTGTTCAGACTGATGGAGGAGCTCGAGGACCACGACGACGTGCAGAAGGTGCACTCGAACCTGAGCGTCACGGAAGAGGTGCTCGCGCGCCTCGCGCAAAAGACCTGATCGTGCGCGTTCTCGGGATCGATCCCGGCAGCCGGCGCACCGGCTTTGGCGTCGTCGATCGTCACGGCACCCGGCTCGCGCTGGTCGCGCACGGCACGATCGCGCCGCCTCCGCGGCTCGACCTGCCGCCGCGGCTCCACCACATCGCGGAACGCGTCGGCGCGCTCATCGAGGAGCATGCGCCCGAGTGTGTGGCGGTCGAGGAGGCCTTCTACCACGAGAGCGTCCATTCGACGCTGGTGCTGGGCCACGTACGGGGAGCGATCCTGGTGGCCGTGGTGGCGCGCGGCGCCGCGATCGCGGAGTATTCACCGCGCGAGATCAAGATGTCGGTCACGGGCAACGGGGGCGCCTCCAAGCAGCAGGTCTCTTTCATGGTGAAGCGCCTGCTCGGCATTCGCGGCACGGTCGCCCCGGACGCCGCGGATGCGCTGGCTGTCGCGCTCTGCCACCTGAATCGCGCGCGCGGCCCGGCGCGCCAGCAGGCGGTGCAGGCGGCGGCCCGCGGGCTGGAGGCGCTGCTTCAGCGAAGGCGGCAGGGAACCGCGTAGCGGAGGAGGGATCCTTTGATCGCATCGTTGCGGGGCGTGCTGACCGAGAAGCAGTCGGGCGCCTGCGTCGTGGAAGCGGGCGGCGTCGGCTACCAGGTGCACGTTTCCTCGCACACCCTGAGCCAGCTCCCGGCCGAGGGCGAAACGGTGCGGCTCCGGACCCGCCAGGTGTTCCGCGAGGACGCGGTGCTCCTCTTCGGGTTCGCGGATGCCGACGAGCTCCGACTCTTCGACCTCATGATCGGGGTGAGCGGCGTCGGCCCCAAGCTCGCGCTCGCGGTGCTCTCGGGCCTGAGACCGGGCGCCCTGGTGCGCGCGATCCGCGAAGAGCAGATCGGGTCGCTGGTCGCGATTCCCGGCATCGGCCGCAAGACCGCCGAGCGGCTCGTGGTCGAGCTGCGCGACAAGCTCGAAGGCATGGCGGTCGCGGCGCCGTCGGCCGCTCCGGCCAAGGGCGCCAAGGTGCTCCCGCGCGCGGCCCGATTCGACGACAGCATCGCGGCGCTCGTGCGTCTCGGGTACACTGCGCCCCAGGCCGAGGAAGCGGTGCGCAGAGTGAGCGAGGAAGGCGACGACCTCACGGCCGAGGACCTGGTGCGACGGTCGCTCGGCTTCCTGACGAGGCCGGCCGCCGTACGCTGAGCCGGTCGCCGCGAGTCCCGAGGGAAGGAACCCCGATGACCCAACCGACTCCGAAGCGCGCCCCGAAAAACGACGCCGCGCGCCTCGCCGATCCCGAGCCCTTCGAAGAGGACCTGCGCGAGGAGCCGAGGCTGCGGCCGACCCGTCTCGACGAGTTCGTCGGCCAGCAGGGGGTCCGCGAGCAGCTCCGCATCTTCGTCGAGGCGGCGCGCCGGCGGGGCGAGGCGCTCGACCACGTCCTGCTCCACGGCCCTCCGGGTCTCGGCAAGACGACGCTCGCCTCGATCCTGGCGCACGAGCTGGGGGTCGAGATGACGCAGACCTCGGGACCGGTGATCGAGAAGGCCGGCGACCTCGCGGGACTCCTCACCAATCTCGGATCGCGCGGCATCCTGTTCGTCGACGAGATCCACCGGCTGAGTGCCGTGGTGGAGGAGTACCTGTACCCGGCGCTCGAGGACTTCACCCTCGACATCCTGCTCGATCGCGGTCCCAATGCCCGCACCATGCGCATCAATCTCGAGCGCTTCACGCTGGTGGGCGCCACGACCCGCTCGGGCCTCCTGTCCTCGCCGCTCCGCGCGCGGTTCGGCGTGTCGCTTCGTCTCGACTACTACGGCGCCGAGGATCTGGCGCACATCGTGCGGCGCTCGGCGGGGATCCTCGACGTTTCGCTCGATCCGGAGGCCGCGCTCGAGATCGCGCGCCGCGCGCGCGGCACCCCGCGGGTGGCCAACCGGCTGCTGCGGCGCGTGCGCGACTTCGCGCTCATCAAGGCCGACGGGCGGGTGACGCTGCCCGTCACGCGCCAGGCGCTCGCGCTGCTCGAGGTGGACGAGCGCGGGCTCGACGACATGGATCGCCGCCTGCTCGAGGCGCTCATCCACAAGTACCACGGTGGCCCGGTGGGCATCGGCACCCTGGCGGTGGTGGTCGGCGAGGAGGCGGACACGCTGGAAGAAGTGTACGAGCCCTTCCTGATCCAGGAAGGATTCATCCAGCGCACCTCGCGCGGCCGCGAGGCCACCGCGCTGGCCTATCGCCACCTGGGCCTCGATGCGCCGGCGGCCGCGCGGCCGGCGCGCCAGCCGGAGCTGCCGCTGGCCTGATCCTAAGGCCGCTCCGCCGGCTGCCCCGACATGCGCCTCGAAGATCTCGATTACGACCTGCCCGCGGACCGGATTGCGCAGCACCCGACCGCCCGCCGCGAGGCCTCGCGACTGCTGGTCGTGGAACGCGCGAGCGGCCGGCTCAGCGATTCGCACTTCGAACGGCTCGGCGAGTGGCTTCGTCCGGGCGACGCTCTGGCGCTCAACGAAACCCGCGTGATCCCCGCGCGCCTGGAGGTGCGCCGTGCCACGGGCGGGCGGGTCGAGCTGCTCTTCGTGCGTCCCGAAGCCGACGGCGCGTGGCGGGTGCTGGCGCGGCCCGCGCGCCTGATGCGCACGAAAGACCGGCTGGCCACCGAGGATGGAAGCCTGGAGATCGAGGTGACCGGAGCCGGCGATGAAGGTGAGCGCCTCGTCCGGGTGACGCACGGCGATCTCCAGGCGACGCTCGCCGAGCGCGGCGAGATGCCGCTGCCGCCGTACCTCCGGCGCGGGGCCGAGCCGCAGGATCGCGAGCGCTACCAGACCGTGTTCGCGCGCGTCGACGGCGCGGTCGCCGCGCCCACCGCCGGACTCCATTTCTCGGGCGAGCTGCTGGGGAAGCTGGAGGCGATCGGGATCGCGACCGCGCGCATCGTCCTCCACGTCGGACCGGGCACGTTCCGTCCCGTCACCGCCGCGGATCCGCGGGACCATCGCATGGACGAAGAATGGTTCGAGGTCGACGCGTCCGCCGCCGCGACCCTGAACGGCGCGCGCGCGAGGGGCGGTCGGATCGTGGCGGTCGGCACCACGGCCGTGCGGGCCCTGGAGTCCGCCTGCGACGCGAACGATGGAGCGCTCGCCGCGGCAGGCGGCTGGACCCGCAAGTACATCCACCCGCCTTATGCGTTCCGGGCGGTGGACGCGATGGTCACCAACTTCCACCTGCCGCGCACCACGCTGCTGCTCCTGGTCGCCGCGTTCGCCGGCGTCGAGACCACGCGGCGCGCCTACGCGCACGCGCTCGACGCCGGGTATCGCTTCTATTCCTACGGCGACGCGATGCTCATCCTGTAGCTAACGAATCGGGGTGTCGTCGAGCCGCACGTCGTCCTCGACCCTTCCGAGGCTGCGTGCGGCTTCCGCCACCAGCTCATCGGCGCCCGGCAGAGGTCCGCGCCACAGGGATCGGATGTCGCCCCGTTCGTCCATGACGAAGTAGGACGGCGCGTGGCGGTGCGTGGCCGGGTCCACGGTGTTGAAGAGCCCGGCGATCGCGCCCTTCGGGTCGTTGATCACGGGACCGGCATGATCGTGGTGCCGCATCCACGCGGCCACCGAGCGCGATCCGAGATCCAGCACGGCGACGGGTTCGACCCCGAGGCGCTGGAGGCGGTCCCGCCGGCCCTCGAGTGCCGCGAGGTCGGCGGGGCCGGCGCCGAAGACGAGCAGGACCGCGCGGTTCGCGCGGAGCTCGTCAAAAGGGCGCCAGTGACTCCGTTCGTCGAGATACGAGAACCGTGGCGCACGGTCCCCCGGAAGCAGAAGCGTCGCTCCCGGACTCGAGACGGTGGGTATCCCGGAACCGAGCGACGATGAGCCGAACGACGACGCCTCCGATCCGGAAGCGGGGAAGGGGGCGGATTCGAATGCATGAACGACGGACGCTGCGGTCACCATGGCCGCAGCGACAATGAGTACGCGATGCATGGGCGGTCTCCCCCGGGGCACGGGAAGGCCAAGCCTGGGTCCATCTCCGCAGACGAGAACTGCAAGCGGAGGGCCAGCTCTAAGTTGGTGAGGTGCCGCGCTGGGTGATCTCGCGCGCGGTCATTTCGCGGAGACTCGACGCGGAGTCGCATGCGGATTGCGCCGGGCATTTCGGGGCCCCATGGCCCCGGGCGGCGCCGCGGGGGGTCGGCGCCGCAGGAGACTACTGACCCGGTGAGAGCACCAGGTTGAGCGTCGAATTCCTGCCGTAGGCCTTGATGTTGTACGTCGCGCCCGCCGAGTCGGCGTAGCTCACGATGCCGGACGTCGTGGTCGGGGCCGCCGAGAAGCTCGCCCGGTCCTCCCAGGCGTCCGAGGTGCCCTGGGTGAACGGATTCCGGAAGTTCGCGCCGAGCGAAGGCAGGTTGGCGGCGACACTGGAGGCGCTGGATGCGTAGACGCCGTCATTGAGGATCGCCTGATCTTCCGAAGCGAGCTGGAACGTATGCATGTTGAGCTTGACGCTGCCTTCCTTGGAGCGGTTCTGCATCGAGATGAAGTTCGGGATCGCGATGGCGGCCAGGATGCCGATGATCGTGACCACGATCATCAACTCGATCAGGGTGAAGCCCCTGCAGGCACGGATGCGGGAAGGCGTGTTCATGACCGGAAACTATTGCAAGGAGGAGGCCGCCCCCGGGGGTTGGCGCAAGTGGTTGCGCCGCTTGCGGTGGGAAAACCGGCGCGCCGCCTTGCGACACGCCCGGCCTCTGCCGAACTGCACGGGCGCATGCAGAATGCGCGGGCCCGCGGTCAGAGCGGGGGATTTCCGTGTTTCTTGTACGGCAGGCTCTGGCGCTTGCCGCGCAGCATCTCGAGCGCGGCAATGAGCTTCGGCCGGGTCTCCTCGGGCTCGATGACGTCGTCGAGATAACCCAGCTCGGCGGCCACCCAGGGGCTCGCGAACTTGTCGTTGTACTCGGCGACGAGCCGCTTCCGTGCCTGGAGGGGATCCTTGGCCTTCGCGATCTCCTCGCGGTAGAGGATATTCACCGCGCCCTCGGCGCCCATCACCGCCATCTCGGCACTCGGCCAGGCGACGTTGAAGTCGCCGCGGATGTGCTTGCTCGACATGACGTCGTAGGCGCCGCCGTAGGCCTTGCGGACCACCACCGTGAGCTTCGGCACCGTCGCTTCGCAGTAGGCGTAGAGCAGCTTCGCGCCGTGGCGGATGATGCCACCCCATTCCTGGCGGGTGCCGGGCAGGAATCCGGGCACGTCCTCGAAGGTGACGAGCGGGATTCCGAACGCGTCGCAGAAACGGACGAAGCGCGCCGCCTTGACCGAGGAATCGATGTCGAGCACCCCGGCGAGCACGCTCGGCTGGTTGCCGATGATGCCAACCGGCCGGCCGTTGAGGCGCGCGAAGCCGACGATGATGTTGGCGGCGAAGTGCTCGTGCACCTCGAAGAAGTCGCCCTCGTCCACCACCAGCCGCACCAGCTCCTTCATGTCGTAGGGCTTGTCGGCCGACTCCGGCACCAGGGTGGTGAGCCCGGCCTCCCGGCGGTCGATCGGGTCTAAGGTCGCGCGCCGCGGCGGCTCCTCCATGCAGTTCGAAGGGAGAAACGAGAGCAGGCGCTTCACGCTGCGGATGCAGTCGGCGTCGTCCTGCGCCATGAAGTGGGCGACTCCGCTCCGCGTGTTGTGGGTGCGTGC
>DAIUEO010000176.1:0-5975 GCA_036845125.1 Candidatus Eiseniibacteriota bacterium
TCGAGCACGACCATCTTGGCCGCGCGCCGCGTGGTGCCGCCCGACTTGGTGGCGCCCGCGCCCTTGTCGAGCACCTCGAGGAACGACATGAGGCCGGACGACGTGCCGCCGCCCGACAGCTTCTCCATGCGTCCGCGGAGCTTCGAGAAGTTGGTGCCGGTGCCCGAGCCGAACTTGAACACCCGCGCCTCGTTCCGCGCGAGCTCGAAGATGGACATCAGGTCGTCGGTGACCGACTGGATGAAGCACGCCGAAACCTGGGGACGCGAGTAGGAATCGGTCGTCGCCTGGGTCTCGCCCGAGGCGAGGTCGGTGAAGAAGTTCCCGCCCGAGCCGCGGATGCCGTACTCGTGGTAGAGCCCGAGGTTGAACCAGACCGGCGAATTGAAGGCCCCGATCTGGTGGACCAGCATGTAGGCCAGCTCGGCCTCGAAGGCGTCGGCATCGGCCGGGGTCGCGAAGTAGCCCCCCAGCTCCTCGCCGGCCCGACGGACCGTGTGCGAGAGCCGGTGGACCACCTGGCGGACGCTGGTTTCGTGGCCCGGGGCGGTGTGCAGACCGGCCTTCCGGAAGTACTTGGAGACCACGATGTCGGTCGCGAGCTGCGACCAGGTCGCCGGGACCTCGACGTCGTCCATCTGGTAGACGACCGATCCGTCCGGGTTCGAGATCACGGTGCGGCGCTTGTCCCAGCGCACCTGCTCGAGCGGGTTGACCCCGGGCTTGGTCAGGCGGCGCGGCACCCGGATTCCGGCCCCGGAGTGGGGCGTGTCGGTGGCGGAAGTGTTGGGAACGTACGTGCTCGTCATGCGGAACCCCCTGTCAGACCATTAGATGATGACGCATCTTCCTTGATTGCGCCACGCCGTGGCGGCGGTTCATCGGGGGATCGGCGCCGACTCGGAGTGACCCGCATTCATGACAACTACTTGTGCTCTGGCGTGTCGGGAAGAGTGCTTGCGGCCGGCGACTGGAACGTGGTCCAGCGCGCGACGTGGGGGCGTACATAACACCCGGATCGGTCCGTGATGCAAGCAGGATTTTCTCCGCGAGAATTGCGCGCGCGCCGGGGGTCTCCGACTTTCGTTCAAGAACGACGCAGGCGCGCGTCGCCATCCCCGCGGGACGCGCGCGATGCTCCGCACGTCATGGCCAGCGCAGCGAGGGCGCGATGTCGTCCTTGTTGCTCGAGAGCTGAGCCGGCTGCGTCACGTTGCCGCTCACGCGGTTCAGCATCCAGAGATCCCAGCCGCCGAGAGTCGTCGCGCGGTCCGATTGAAACGCGATGCGTTCACCGTCCCGGCTGATCGACGGATTGCGTGCATCGGTTGCGGCGTTCACCGAGAGCGGCACCATCGCGCTTGCGAACAGGTTGAAGAGGTAGAGATCAAAGCCGCCGGCACCGCCCGCGCGATTGGACGCGAACGTCAGGTAGTGGCCGTCGGGGGTCAGCGAAGGCTCGAGGTCGAGCGAATCCGACTGGAGCACCGGAATCAGGCGCACCATGCGGAGCGCGCGATCCCACACGAAGACATCCGGCGTGCCGTTCCGGTCGGAGACGAACGCGATCAGGCTGCCGTCCTGGTTCGGGGACGGTGCCCAGTCCGAGTACGCCGCCGTGGTATCGAGACCGGGCAGCGGAATGAGCGTGTCGCCGACGCCGTCGACCAGGAAGATGCGGCGGAAACCGGAGACGACACGCGTGAAGGCGAGCTTGTTGGAGTCGCCGCTGAACGCCGGCTCGGTCTCCGCAGCGGCGGTGTTGACGCCCGCGGGGAGCCCGACGATCGTCTGGTCGCAGCGGCTGTAGAGGAAGATGTCCGAGCCGCTCGCGCCGCGCGTGGCCTCGAAGGCGATGAGCTCAGCGTCCGGGGAGATCGAGGGATTCCCCTCGGGCGAGCCGGTGTTGATCCCGCCAATCAGGCGGAAGCCGCCGGCGTCCAGGTCATAGAGATAGAGGTCGTGCTGGCCCACGGTCTGGTTGCGGTCGCTCGCGAAGACCACGAGACGGGTGCCGCCGGTGTCCCCGCAGCCGGCCGGGGCAGTCTCCTTGGCGCAGCCATTGAGCAGGAGGCCCAGTGCGCCGAGCCACACCGCCGATCGGGAATGTCGTGGACGTTTCAGCATGCCCTGGCGACATTAGCAGAGGCCGCGGCGCGGCCGGCACGAAACGGTGGCGGCAGCACCCGCCCGGGCGGTATCATCGCCTCCGGTCCTTCACCTCGGAGCCCACCCCCTTCATGCACCGTCGTCTGGCAATGCTCGCGGCCGCGATCCTTGTCGCCGCTGCGACCTCGCCGCTGCTCGCCCAGCCCGGCCGCAATCTCGAGCTCAAAGCCCACTTCAACGACTTCCCCCCGCGCGCCGGAGCGTTTCTCGGTGCCGGCTACGCCTCGTGCTGGATGTACGTCCACGGCGACGGCCGCGAGTACGCGGTGATCGGCTATGCCAACGGCACCGCGATCTACAACGTGACCAACGTCAACAACTGCTACCTCGTGGATTCGATCCCCGGTCCGCCCTCCGTGTGGCGCGAAATGAAGTCCTACCGGAACTGGATCTACGTGGTGACCGAGGCGAGCGCCGCGGGGAACGGCGCGCAGCCGGGACTCCAGATCATCCGCATGACCGACCCCGAGAACCCGGTGCTCGTGAACACCTACGTCGGAACGTTCAACCGCTCGCACACGGTCTCGGTCGATACGACGCGCGCCCTGCTCTACTGCAACGGCACGACCCTTCAGGCGCCGTCTCCGCCGAACGGCCCGCGCGGAGTTCGCGTCCTCTCGCTGGCCAACCCCGAAGCACCCGTGGAGGTCGGTCACTGGCCGCCGACGGGCTTCGACGCCACCAACTACGTGCACGATTGCGTGCCGGTGGGGAACCGCCTCTACGCCTCCTCCATCTACATCGGGACCGAGCGCATCCTCGACGTCACGAACCCCGCCGCGCCGGTGGCCCTCAGCTCCTGGTCCTATCCGGGCGCCTTCTATACCCACAACTCGTGGCCTTCGAGCAACGGCAACTACCTCTACGTGACCGACGAGCAGAACGGGCAGACGCTCCGCGTCTTCGACATCTCGAATCCGCTGGCGCCGGTGCTGGTGAACGAGTGGACCTCGAACCCGCAGGCCATCGTCCACAACGCGCACGTGCTCGGGAACGACCTCTTCCTCGCGAACTACACCGAGGGCATTCGCGTGCTCGACGTCTCCGACCCCGCGCACCCGGCCGAGTTCGCCTGGAGCGACACCTACGGCGGCACCTCCGGCGGCTACAGCGGCGTGTGGGGGGTGTGCCCGTACTTCCCCTCGGGGACGGTGATCTCGAGCGACATGCAGACCGGCCTCTACGTCTACCGCGTGAATCGTAACTACGGGGTTCTGCGGGTGGTCGTGCACGAGCCGGGTGGTGTGGCGGGCGCGGCTTCCTGCGGCCTCAACGGCGAGTGCTGCTGCGCGCCCGGAATCTGCACCTGTGCGCACGCGGCCATGGCGGCGCTCGATCAGGCGAAGGTCTATGTCGAAACCCAGGGCGACTCCGCGCTCACCGGCCCGGACGGGATCGTGCAGTTCGCGCCGAGCCCCGGCTTCCACACGGTCCGCGTGCGGAAGTTCGGCTACGAGGACGCGGTCGCGAACGTGGCGCTCACGGCCGGCAGCCGCGACACGGTGATCCTCACGCTCGTCCCGAAGGCCACGGCGAGCCTCGCGGGCACGGTGCGCGATGCGTCGAGCCAGGCCCTCCTCGCCGAGGCTCAGGTCTCGCTCGCCTACACTCCGGTCCACCAGCACACGGGCACCAACGGGCAATACTCGCTGGTCGGCGTGCCCGAGGACCTCTACCGCGTCGATGTGCAGCGGCCGGGCTATGCGCCGCTCGCCTACGAGCGCCGGATCGGCTCCGGGTTCGACGGCACCCAGGACTACTTCCTGCGGGCGGCGCCCTACTGGAACAGCCTCGCCTCGAGCACGGGCTGGACCGTGGGCGCGCCGGGGCTCGACAGCGCGTCGGCCGGCACCTGGACCTGGGGCGAGCCGCTCGGGACCGGGGTCGCGTCGCCGGTGGCACTCCCGAGCCGGGCCCGCCGGTCGGACGAATGGGCCAACGACGCGCTCAACGCTTCACTCAGCCGCGATCGCCGCATGACGCCGTTCCACGAGGGCCACGAGGGCGAGGGTGCGACCTCGGGACCGGTGCAGCCCGACAAGGATCGCAGCCCCAGTCCCGATTCCACCTGCTTCTTCACCGGCCAGGGCGCGAACCCTTCCGCGATCGACGAAGCCGACCTGGACAACGGTCGCACCACGCTCACCTCGCCGGCCCTCAACGCCACCGGCATGGTGACACCGACCATCGGGGTGTGGCTCTGGTTCTACAGCCAGTTCCGCGACCGCAACGACTGGCTCGCCCTCCAGATCAGCGGCAACAACGGGGTGAGCTGGACCGCGGTCGACACGCTGCGCGGGATTCACAACCACTGGGAGCACCGCGCGATTCCCGTCGCCGCCTACGTGACGCCGGGTACTCAGGTGCGCGTACGGTTCGTGGCCGCCGACTTTGGCGAGAACTCGGTGGTCGAGGCCGCCGTGGATGACGTCACCCTGTACGACGCATCACTGCCCGCCCTGGCGGTGGGGGACGGCGCGCTCCATCCGCTCGCGTTCCGTCGCGCGTGGCCCAATCCCACTTCGGGCGAGGTGACGCTCGTGATCGATCTGCCGGGTACGGTATTTACCGACGTCCAGATACTGGATATCTCCGGACGCCGGGTGCGGACACTTCACCATGGCATGACCCCGGGCGGCATGCTCTCCCTACAATGGAACGGTCTCGACGATGCAGGTCGATCGACCGCGGCCGGTCTCTACTTCGCGCGCGCCACCACCCGCGACGGCGCGGCACAGACCCGCATCGTGAGAGTGAGGTAGCAAACACCCGGTGACTCTCCTTCGCGTCCTGGCGCGGAGAATCGTCAGGATCGAGGGAGACTGCCATGTTCCGTCGCGTTGCCCTGGGCGCCGCCTGCGTGGCGGCGATCTTCGTCCCGCCGGTTTCCGCCGGGCCCGCCGACCTTCCCACCGGCTTCACCGATGATCAGATCGCCGCGGGGCTGAGCGAGCCCGTCGGCCTCGCGCTGATCCCCGATCCCGCCGGCGTCATTCCGCGCGTGCTCTTCGTGGAGCAGCGCACCGCGCGGATCGGGCTCGTCGTCGGCTACGCCCAGTCCACCGTGGGAACCGTGCCCGGCGTGGAAGCCGGGGGCGCTGAGCGCGGACTGCTCGGGATCGCGGTCGATCCCGCATGGCCCGCGAGGCCCTACATCTACATCCACGCCACCGACCATCGCTCCGGGAACCACGTCGTGATCTCGCGGTTCACGCTCACCGGCGATCTCTCCGGCACCGTGTCCGGCCAGCTGACGCTCGATCTCGTCTCGCGCCACGACCTGCTCGACAACCTTCCCGACGACGCCGACAATCACAACGGCGGCACCGTCCGTTTCGGGCCCGACCAGCGGCTCTACGTGAGCCTCGGCGACGACGCGGAGGGCTGCCCCGCCCAGGATGTCGCGGTGCCGGTGGGTAAGATCCTCCGGCTCGACACGAGCCGGCTCCCCGCCGGGCCGGGCGGGCCGGGTCCCTACGCGCTGCTGATTCCCCCGGGGAATCCATTCCCCGCGCATGCCGACTCGGAGGCGCGTCTCGTGTGGACGCTGGGTCTCCGGAATCCGTTCCGCTTCCACGTCGATCCCGCCAACGGCGCGCTGTTCGTCGCCGACGTGGGACAGGACGTCTGGGAGGAGCTGGACCGGTTTTCGGCCGGCGGGCAGAACGGCGGCTGGCCGTGGCGCGAGGGCCCGGATCCCCTCGCGACCTGCTCCGGCAGTCCGCCCGCGAGCGTGGCGCCGATCGCGTTCTTCGATCACAGCGAGGGATTCGCGATCATGAGCGGCGTCGTCTACCGCCGTCCCA
>DAIUEO010000177.1:0-5839 GCA_036845125.1 Candidatus Eiseniibacteriota bacterium
TCACGGCTCTCGGGATGATGCTTCACGAGGTTCGTGAACAGTTCTTCGACCGCGAGCTGGAGGTCGAAGGAAATGTCGGGGCTCATGTTCTCCCGAACGGCGAATCCGTCGATCAGCGTGGAAATCGCGGCGAGAGAATCGAAGCTCCGTGGGAAGCGGCCCTCCACCATGGATCGGGGAGGTTACAGCGGTTGGCGGCCCCGTTCAATTGCCATTCGACAGGCGGTCGATCTCATCCATGACGGCGTTCATGCCGTCGATCGCGGAACGGAACGGTGCGTCGGTCGTCATGTCGACCCCGGCGTCCCGGAGCAGGTCGATCGGGTAACGCGAGGATCCCGAAGCGAGCATCTTCAGATAGGTGTCCCGCCGCCCGGTGGCTCCCCCGCCCCGGGCTGCCTCCTCGCGGATCCCCTGCGCCAGGGCCTCGGCGGCCACCACGCTCGTGGCGTACTGGTAGACGTAGAAGTTGTAGAAGAAGTGATCGACGTAGGCCCATTCGCCGCCATAGAGCGCGTCCACCTCGCACACGCCCTGGTCGTGGCCGTGATAGCGGCGCACCAGGTCCAGGTAGAGACGCGCCAGCTCGTCGCCGGTCAGGGTCTCGCCGGCCTCCGCCTTTTCGTGAATGACCAGCTCGAACTCCGCGAACATCGTCTGGCGGAACAGCGTGCCGCGCAGGTGGTCGAGATGGCTGCCGAGCAGGAAGAGGCGTGTCGCGGGATCCTTCGTGTGCTCCAGCATGTGATGGAAGAGCAGGTTCTCATTGAGGGTCGAGGCCACCTCGGCGACGAACAGCGCGTAGTCGTGGGTCACGTAGGGCTGGGCCTGGTCGGAGAGGAAGGTGTGGAGCGAGTGGCCGCACTCGTGAGCCAGCGTGCCGACCTCCTCGTAGAGCCCGGTGAAGTTCTGCATCTGGTAGGGGTGGACGCCGTAGGCCCCGGTGCTGTAGGCGCCGTTCGACTTCCCGGTGCTGGGCAGCCAGTCCACCCAGCGCTCCTCGAAGGCGCGTCCCAGGGCGTCGCCGTAGGCCGCACCGAGCGGCGCGAGCGCCGCGAGCACGCGGTCGCGCGCCTCCTCGGGCGTGAACTTCAGCTCGACCTTCGGAATGATCGGAGCGTAGAGGTCGCTGTAGCGGAGCGTGTCGATTCCCATCAGGCGCCGCCGCAGCCCGAAGTAGCGGTGCAGGGTTCCGAGATTCGCGCGCACGTTTTCGATCAGGCGGTGGTAGACCGCGGTGGGGATGTTGCTGCGGAAGAGCGAGGCTTCGAGACACGAACCGAAGCGATGCACGTCGCGATGGAAGACGTGCGTCTGGAGTCGCCCGTTGAGCGCGGCTCCCAGCGTCCCCGAGAACTCGGCGTGCTTCGACCAGAAGGCGTGGAAGACGACTTCACGGTCGGCCCGCTCGGGCAGCGCGCGGTAACGCGAGTAGCCGGCGGCATCGAGGCGCACGCGCTCGCCGCTCGACAGGGTCACGACTGGATACGGCATCTCGGCTTTGGTGAACACGCTGCGCACCGTCTCGCTCGCGCCGGCGAAGCGTCCGGCCTGCGCGGCGATCCGTTCCTGCTCGACGCTCAGCGTGTGGGACTCGTAGCGGAGGATGTCGTCGAGCCACGGGCGGTAGGGCGCAAGCCGCGGCTCCTCCGCGACGAGCTCGAGCACTCTGCGCGAGCCCAGGGCGAGCAGCTCGGGGCGGACGAACGCCGCGGACGTGCTCAGGGCCACGCCGAGCTGCTCGGCGTCCTGCCGCATCGCGAGGTGCGCGGCGACGCGGACATCCTCGTCACTCAGCATGCTGGCGTAGACCGCGAGACGCGACAGCGAGCCGTCGAGGTCCATGAGGCGCGACAGCGCGGTGTAGAGCGCTGCGCCCGATGCCCCGAGCGTTCCACGGAAGCCGTCGAACGCGGGGATGTCGCGCGCGAGCGATTCATAGGTCCCCTTCCAGGCTTCGACCGAGGGATAGAGCGGCGTGAGGTCCCAGCGGTAGCGCTCCGGAATCGCGGACCGCTCGGCGACGTTGGCGACCGGGCCCGGGAGATCGACCGCGGAGTGGCGCGGCGGGGAGCGGCGAAGGGGAGGCACGCGGGAAAGGATCAGCCGCCGAAAGCGTTCCGCATCACGAACAGCAGGTTCGCGGGACGCTCGGCCAGCCGCCGCATGTACCAGGGGAACCAGTACGACCCGTAGCTGATGAGGATGCGGGTGCGCACGCCCCCGGCCGCGAGCCGGCGCTGCTCCTCGCGTTGAATGCCGTAGAGCATCGCGATCTCGTAGCCTTCTCCGCCGGCGAGATCGCTCGCGAGCGCGACGATCCTCCGGATCAGCCGGAGGTCGTGCGTGCCGGCGGCGAGCCACGTCCCGGGGCGGCGCGCCCCCGGATCGAGCAGACGGGCGCACAGCCGGTGGAAGTTCTCGTCGACGTCCGACTTCTTCGGGTACACGTGGTCGGGCGCTTCGCGATAGGCCCCTTTCACGATCCGGACCGCGGGGCCGAGCGGCAGGAGCGACTCGACGTCGGCCGCCGTGCGCCGCAGGTAGGCCTGGAGCGCCACCCCGACGTTGGAATGGGTCTGCCGCAGCTTGCGGAACGTATCGAGCGTGCGGTCGACGTAGGGAGTGTTCTCCATGTCGAGCCAGACGCGCGTTCCCGCGGGCCGCGCGGCTTCCACGATCCGCCGCGCGCGCTCGACCGCCTGCGCGTTGTCGAGATCCTGGCCGAGCTGCGTGAGCTTGACCGAGATCTCGGCGTCGAGGCCGGCCGCCGCGATCCGGCGGGCGACGTCGAGATAGTGCTCGACCGTGGCTTCGGCCTCGCCCGGGTCGCTGACGTGCTCGCCGAGCTGGGTGAGGATGGTGCCGAGTCCCTGCGGCGCGAGGTTCTTTGCCGCGCTGAGCGCCTCGTCCAGCGTCTCGCCGGGCATGAACCTCGACACCGCGCGGCGCACGAAGCGCCGCCGGGAGGCCTGCTCGCGGAGCCACGGGTTCTCGGAACCGGCCAGCAGGATGCCGCGCAGCACGCTTCGGAACCTCCGGGGGGACGGGTCGGCGGAAAGGCGGGGCAGAAACTGCCCTACCGCAGTGCCGGACGCAACCGGCGCCCGGATGAACCGGATGGCGCGTTCCTGCTGACGGCGGCGGCCGGCATGAGCTAGTCTTTCGCCCCCGTGGTTGGAAAACCGCCCGCGCGACTCCGCGGCGGCGTTCCGTCGTCGTGGACCGGTTCATGACCCAAGGAGTTTTGCGATGCGCCGTCCGTTTGCGATTGCACTCACCATTGCTGCTCTCGCCGCCCTACCGATCGTGGCCGCCGCGCAGGAAGGCGGCGCCCCGGCCTCGAGCGTCAAGAGCGAGATCCTGGTGTGGATCAGTGATGCCGAGGGCAAGCTCAACGAGCTGGCCCAGGCGATGCCCGAAGGCAAGTACACGTGGCGGCCCGGCAAGGACGTGCGGTCGGTCGGCGAGATCTACCTGCACGTGGCGTCGGCCAACTTCGGCATCCCGAGCTTCCTCGGCGTGACGCCGCCCGAGGGATTCAAGTTCGAGGGCTACGAGAAGTCGATGACCAAGAAGGAGGACATCACTAAGGCCCTCCAGGCCTCGTTCGTTCACGTGAAGTCGGTGATCGAGAAGTCGAGCGACGCCGACATGGAGCAGCCCGCTGAGTTCTTCGGCATGAAGACCACCCGGCGCGGCGCGTTCCTGCTCATTCTCTCGCACGCCCACGAGCACCTCGGCCAGTCGATCGCCTACGCCCGCTCGAACGGCGTCACCCCGCCGTGGACGGCTCGCCAGGTGGCGGCCGCGGATGCGAAGAAGAAGGCCGACGCCGAAAAGAAGTAGACCCCGGGGGAGGCCGCGCCGCGCCCGCGACCTCCCCTGATCTCGTTTCACCCCAGCCTCACAGGAGTTGCCGGATGCGTTCCGCCCCCATCGCCCTCGCTCTCCTCGCCGTCGCCGCCGTCGTTCCGGCCGGCGCCGAGACCCCCCGCGTCCACGCCATCGTCGGCGCGCGCGTGATCACCGCCCCCGGCAGCGTCCTCGAGCGCGCCACCATCGTGATCCGCGACGGCGTCATCGTCGCCGTCGGACCCGGCGTGGCGGTCCCGGCCGACGCGCGCATCTGGCCCGGCGACAGCCTCACCGTCTATCCCGGGCTGATCGATGCCTACGTGGAGGCGCCGGAGGCTTCACCGGAAGCCGCCGCGACCCGCGCCCCGGCTGCGCCGCGGCGTGGACCGGCGACTCCCGCACCCGCGCCGCAGGGCAAGCACACTTTGGGAACCGTGCGTCCCGAGCGCCGCGTGGTCACCGACCTGCCGCTCCCGCGTCTCACGGCGGACACGCTGAGGAACATCGGCTTCGCGGTTGCGCAGGTCGCGCCGCGCGGCGGCATCTTCCGCGGCTCGAGCGCGGTGGTGGGCCTGGGATCGGACGGCGCGCGCAACGAGGTGCTGGCGGACGACGCCGCGCAGGCGGTGGCGCTCCAGCCCGCGGGCGACAACGAATACCCCGGCTCGCTGATGGGGGTCGTGGCGGTCGTGCGGCAGACGCTCTCGGACGCCCGCTGGTATCACGACGCGTGGGAGCTCTATCGCAAGGCGCCCGGTCGTGAGCCGCCCGGTGCCAACACCGCGCTGGAGGCGCTCGAGTCGGTGGTCGATGGACGGCGTCCCGCCCTGTTCGTCACCGACCACATGCTGGAGGTGCTGCGCGCCGCCGAGATCGCGCGCGAAGCGCAGGTGCGCGCCGTGATCGTGGGGCGGGGCGACGAATACAAGCGCGCGAAGGAGATCGCCGCCACCAAGGTCCCCCTGATCGTTCCGGTCGCCTACCCGGATCCGCCCGACGTCAGCGACCCCGACGTGGCGCTCGACGTCCGTCTCACCGACCTTCGCGACTGGGAGCACGCGGCGGAGAACCCGGCGGCCCTCGCGAAGGCCGGAATCCCCTTTGCGCTCACTGCGAACGGCCTGCGCGATCCGCGCACGTTCCGCCGCAACGTCACGCGCGCCATCCGGCGCGGGCTCGATGCGAATCTGGCGCTGGCTGCCGTCACCACGGAGCCGGCGCGGATGCTCGGAATGTCCGACCGCCTGGGGACGATCGCTGCCGGCAAGATCGCCAACCTCACCGTCACGCGCGGCGACCTGTTCTCCGAGAGCAGCAGCGTGCGCGAAGTGTGGGTGGCGGGGAACCGTCACGTCGTGCCGACGGCGGACACCTCGGTCGCCGGATCGTGGGCGCTCGACGGAGGCCGCGTGTTGCGGGTGGTCGCCGCCGCCGAGACCTCGGTGCGGATCATCCAGGGCGCGGACACGGCCCGGGCGTCCGAGGCGGTGGTTCGCCCCGGCTCCCTGACGTTCCGCGACGGGGCGAGCCGCTACGACTTCGTGCTTCGCGAAGACCGGCTCGTGGGAAGCGTGATCGAGGGAAAGACCACGCGCCGCGCGGCCCTGTGGCGGGTGCTCGAGGATCGCTCGCGCGCCCGGCGTCCCGATGAGCCGATCCCGGCCTCGCAGGTGGCCGGCGATCCCGAGGCGTGGCGGGCGCCGCGGCCCGAGCAGCCGAAGGTGCTGCTCGTGAAGAACGCCACCGTGTGGACCGCGGGTCCGCGCGGAATCCTCGAGCAGGCCGACCTGCTGGTGCGGGGCGGAGTGATCGCCCAGGTGGGGCAGAATCTCAGCGCTCCGTCGGGCGCCACCGTGTCTTGGAAACGTCCTTGCTGGAAGACAAATTCACGATCTTGAGACCCCGCTCGATGGCCCAGCGCACGGCTTCCGCTACGACCGTCGTCATGACGCTGTACCGGCTCCACGCCGGCTCGTAACCC
>DAIUEO010000178.1:0-3219 GCA_036845125.1 Candidatus Eiseniibacteriota bacterium
TGCGACCTGCGAGGCGACGGCGTCGGCGATTCCGAGGAGCCGGCCCTCGAACGCATCCTCGAGGGCGCCCCGCACCTGGCCGTAGGAGACCCACGACAGCAGCGCAACCACCGAGATCGCGACCAGCGCGAAGACCACGGTCGCCGCCAGGGTGCGCTGCAGGGAGTCGCTCCTTCTAGAGAGCCTCGATCGGATCCCCGACGGCGATGTCGCCGCCCTGGACCACGTGCACGAAACGGCCGCGCCGGCCTTCCAGCTCGACGCGGAGCCCGGAGCGGATTTCGTCCATGCGCGAGCACGGCTCGCACATCTCGCGCACCTCGACGATCGCGGCGCCGAGACGGAGCCGCCCGCCCTCGGTGAGCGAGTCGAGCGGAACGCCGCGCACGGTGATCTGCTCACGCACCGCGCCGGGCCCGAGACCGAGCCGGCCGAGCACTTCCTCCTCCACGAGCAGGACCTGGCGGCGGCCGCCGGGCCGCGAGTGGCGGTCGCCCTGGAGGCCGGCGCCGGTCACCGCGGTGGCGCGATCGGCCGGCTCGAGCGGCGCGCGCGATCCCACGTTGAGACGGATCGCCACCACGGTACCCTTCACCGCGCGCCTCCCGCCCGCATCACGATGACGGTGATGTTGTCCGGACCGCCACGGTCGCGCGCGAGGTCGATCGAGCGGTAGCACGCCTTGCCGAGATCCTTCTCGGAACCCAGCATCTGGATCTCGCGATCGTCCACCACGCCGTGGAGCCCGTCGGTGCAGAGCAGGAACGTGTCGCCCGGCACGATGCCGCCCTCGATCTCGGCGAGGTCGACGTCGACGGTGGGGCCGGCGCCGAGGCACCGCGTGACCACGTTGCGGCGCGGGTCCTGGCGGGCCTGCTCGGGCGTGAGGTGGTTGCCCTCGACGAGCTGCGCGACCAGCGAGTGATCGCGGGTGAGCTGCTTCAGCATGCCGTCGCGGAGGAGATAGATGCGGCTGTCGCCGACGTGCGCCTGCCAGGCCTGGCTGCCGCGCACGAGCAGCGCGGTGCAGGTGGTGCCCATGCCGCGCTGGTCCGGCTGCTCGAGCCCCTGCTCGTAGACCGTGTGGTTGGCCTTCTCGACGGCGGCGGCGAGGTCCTTGAGCGCCACGCTCCGCCCGTGCTCGCGGCAGCCCTCGAGCACGCAGTAGACGGCGATCTGGCTCGCCACCTCACCCGCGTTGGCGCCGCCCATGCCGTCGGCCACCACCAGGACGGCGATCTCCTCGTCCCCGGGCTGGCCGTCGGCCATCCACCAGCCGTGGTGATCCTCGTTATGCGAGCGGCGCAGTCCGACGTCGGTGGCCGCGCGAATCTGGAGATGCGGTGGTTTCATTCACGACCCCGACAGGAACGGCTGCAGTCCGGGACGATCCCGGCCCGCGGGCTGCAGAATTTCGGGGGGCATTCTCAGCGATTCACGGCAGTGGACACAACCAGACCCCAAGGAGCGGCACCCGGCGCCCCCGACAAACATCGACGGGGCGGCCGTGGAGCCGCCCCGTCGTGAGCACCTTGCGCGCATCAGTTCAGCACGACCATCTTCCGCTGGAGCCTCGAGAACTGGGTCGTGAGCCGGTAGTAGTAGACGCCCGGCTGCACCGGCCGGCCGCTCTCATCGGCGCGATCCCACATCAGGGAGTGCACGCCCGCCGGGTAGGCGCCGTCTGCGAGATCACGGATGCGCCGGCCGCCCACGTCGAAGATCGACAGCCGGACCCGCTGGGCCGAGGGCAGGCCGAACGAGATCAGCGTGGTGCGCTGGAGCGGATTGGGCGCGTTCTGCGACAGCTCGAGCGCCCGCGGGACCCGCGGGTCGACGCCGATGACCGCGTTGCCGTTGACGAGGATGTCGAGCGCGCTCGCCGGCCCCCAGTTGCCCGCGGCGTCCTGCCCGCGCACCCAGAGCTTGTTCGTGCCGGGGGCGAAGACCCCGGTCGGAAGCGAAGCCGAAACGGTGACGAGCGGCGAGCTGAAGGTGCCGGTCATGGGGTTGGCGTTGCCCGCCGGAAGCGGGGACGCCGCGAAGGTCCACTCGGCGGCGGTAATGTTGGAGCCGCCGTTCAGCGCGTCCGAGATCTGCGCGGTAAGCGTCGCCGCCGAAGTATTGACGATCGGCAGCGGGCTCGACTGGATGCTGCCCGCGACCACGCCCGGACCCACGAGATCGCCCCCGACGCGGTTGAGCGTGAAGACCGCATCGCTGACGTCGTGGCCGGAGAAGCCGGGGGTGCCGTTGTCCGTCACCCGCACGCGAACGCGGGCGAGTGCGGAGTTGGTCACGCTGCCCAGATTCCAGACGTACGGGCTCGGACCCGCGGACGTGGTGATGATGGTCCACGAGCGGCCGTTGTCGAGCGAGTATTCGAGCGTACGGGCAGTCACCGTGGCGCCGTCGGAGCTCTCGGTCCACGTGATGTTGGTCGACGCGGTCGTGATCACCTCGCCGCCGTTGGGCGCCGTGACCGCGACATTCGGCTTGTCGCGGCCCATGAGCCAGATCAGGGTTTTCTTCATCACGTCGCGGCGGGTCACGCTCGACGGGAACGCTGCGGGGTTGATCCCGCTCCACTCGAAATACATGGTTGCGAGCCGCGAATTCGCGCCACCCCAGACGCCGCTGCCCGGCGTGCCCACCGGGGTCGGGCTCACCCAGCGCAGGCCGGCGGGGGCGGACCCGGCCGGGTCGCCGCTCATCCACGACGTGACCGCACCGCTGACGGGCAGGATCTCGTCGCCGGAAGCGCCGGCGCGATGCTCCGCGTAGGGGACACCGCCGACGTAGTCGCCGGAGATCGGATCGAGGGCGATGCCGGTGACGGTGCCCCATCCCGGGGGCGGCGGGTCGTTGTCGTACTGGGTCCGCAGCGTGGCAGTCACCCACGCCGCGCGAGCCGCCGTGTAGAAGGCCGAGGTCGGATCGGCCATGCCCCAGCAGATGTCGTGGCCGGTGACCGCGAGCCGGCCGCCGCCGTCGAGGTAGGCGCTCACCGAGTCGCGCGCGACGTCGCTGAACCCCGGGTACCATTCGAGACCGGGCTGCCACCACACCACGTCGTAGGAGCGCATCCCGGTGGCGAGATCGCCGAGCCGCGGCGTGTCGGAGCTGGAGCCGCTCCAGACGTCGTAGAACCAGCCGAGCTCATCCAGGCTGGCCGCGTAGTAGCTGTCGCGCTCGAAAGACTCTCCCGCATAGATGAGC
>DAIUEO010000178.1:3229-5778 GCA_036845125.1 Candidatus Eiseniibacteriota bacterium
CCGGGCGGGCTCACCGTGAACTTGAAGTGCTGGCCGTCGTTGTCCTCCCGGACCGTGTTCCCGAAGAGGTCCGTGGATTCGACGTCGTAGTAGTAAGTCCCCTCGGCGACAAGACCGCTCAGAACCACCCCGTGAGTGAGCGCACCGAGCGGATCGAGCGTGGTCGAGCTGCCGAGCGCCGGCGTGAGGCCGTAGTAGACCTGGGTCGACGCGTTCTTGTCGGTGTTCCAGCTGACGGCCACGCGGCCGTCAGCGAAGCTCGTGGACCCCACATTGGTGATGATCGGCCCCTGCATGTTCACCGTGGCGGTGGAGATCAGGCTGGCGGCCGGCAGGGCGTCGTTGTAGGTGGCGGTGATGACGTCACCGTGCGAGACCCGGAGCGTGCCGTCGCCCACCGCGCCGACCAGCGGCGAGAGCGGGATGCTGCCCGTGTAGACGCCGCCCGCGCCCGGGATATTCACGGTTTCGCCGCCCGGCTCGCTGGTCGAGGTCATCGTCACGTTGACGCTCGCTCCGGCGTTGTGGTCGACCACCTGCATCTCGACCGTGCTGGTCGGACCGTAGGAAGCGCGGTCGAGCGCCAGCGCACCGGCGTTCACTCCCACGCCGCCCGTGATGCAGAGCGCGAACGGCTGCGGACCGGCGGGAACGGTCGGAGCCTGGACGCGCACCGTCCAGAGGCCGGGAGCCGGGAACCGCACGAGGGCCGCTTCCTCGACATTGGCGACGTCGAAGCTGCCGCCGGTCGAGGAGAATCCGTTGGTGTAGACGTTGCCGCGGTAGGTCACGACGCCGTTGGTGACGGTGAGGTTGAGGTTGTTCACGAGCTGGTTCAACACGGCCGGATTGCCGGGATAGTCGGTCCAGCAGAGGACCACCTCGAGCGACGTCGTGTCGTGGACGACGTTGACCTTGTATTCGATCTGCTCGCCCTGGGCGAGCCCCTCGGTGTTGTCGATCAGCAGCAGGCGCTTCTTGTCGCCCGCAAAGTAGAGCACGGTGTCGGCACAGATTCGGCCGTAGCCGATGTTCTGGTCGGGGGCGACGAACGTCACCATGTCGTTCGAGCCGGAATTCACCAGCATCGCCTTGAGCAGCGCGGCAGACGGGGTGAAGCCGTTGGCCGGCACCTTGGTACCGGTTGGATACCAGCCTTCCGTGACGTACTGCCTCAGCAGCGCGGTGGCTCCTGCGGCAGCCGGAGTCGCCATGGAGGTCCCCGAGTAGCCCTGGTAGTCAGCGGTACCGGTGGTCGAGGAGGTCACGATATTTGCCGGCGCGCAGATGGTGGGCTTCCTCCGCTGGTCGTCCGTCGCGCCCCGGCTGGTGGCGGCGTAGATCCGCCGCGGATTGTTGACCGTGCCGGTGCCGGTGCCGTTCTGGGTGCCGCCGACCCCCACCAGATTCTTGGCGGTGGCCGGGGAGCCCACCGTGTTGACGCCCGGTCCGGAATTGCCGTTCGCGAACAGGATCAGGTAGTCGGGGTGGTTCCACATGAACTGGTCCACGTTCCAGGAGTCCACGGTGTAGGCCCCGGCCACCGGAGCACCCCAGGAGCTGGTCGAGATGCGGGCGGCGCCGGCGGCGTTCCCGATGTAGGACGGCTCGAACAGGTCGTTGAGGTCGGGCAGCGGATCCAGCCCGGTGCCGAGCGCCCCGCCCGAGAGATCGGAGTGCCAGATCTTGGCGGCCCTGGCCACGCCTTCCAGGGTCACTATCGGAATGGTCTGATCGCTGCCGGCAGCGGTGCCGGCCGTGTGGGATCCGTGGAAGTCCCCGTGATCCCCGAATGCCGCCCCCGGGTTCAGCGAGCCGTTGTCGTAGGAGATCACCTTGCGGTGCGTCGGATAGCTCCCGTAATTGGTGATCGGAACGAGCGGGTCGCTGAACAGCTCGTGACTCATGTTGATGCCGGTGTCCGAATGGTGGATGACCTGGTTCTCGCCGTGAATCCCCAGGTCCCACAGCCGCCGGTTGTTGGCGACGATGGTCTGCACGATCCACTGGGTGGTCACGTTGAACGCCTCGTTGCGCACGTGGCGCTCGATCCATTCCACGTCCGGGTGTCCCGCCAGCGACTCCATCACCGGACCGGATCCCGAGATGCGGAGGAGCTTGTTGATCCCGTTGCTCGAGCTGGCGACGACAGTGGCGCCCGCGGCCTCGGCCGCCGAACGCACGGAGGCGAGGTCGCCGTCCGTGAACACCACCACGGTCGCTTCATACGGAAGCCCGGGCTGGAGATCGAGGGTGGTGCTCAGCTTGTACGCCGGCTGGAAGTCGCCGGTCCATCCGCCGGGGCTCGCGAGCGTCGAGTTGCCGGGCGGCATGCGGACCAGGAACGCATGGTCCGGCACGTACGAGACGACCTTGCCCCCCGCGCTCATCACCTGGTCGCGTGCGGCATCGGGGTCGGCATCCCCGTAGTAGACGAGGTACGTGCGCCGCGCGCTCGTCGGCTGCGCGGCCAGGCGCTGGCCCTTCAGCAGCACCGGCTCACCCACCTTGGGGTCGATCTCGTAGCCCGCGGCGAGGCGGATGCGGTG
>DAIUEO010000179.1:0-5659 GCA_036845125.1 Candidatus Eiseniibacteriota bacterium
GTGAAAGCGGTACGAGGTCCGCGAGCGGCGCGGCGCTCCGCCAGGCACGATCGCCGCGTGCGAGATCGTCGTCCCATTGCAGCATCTCGCGCGCGGCGTCCGAAGGCTCGGGCGTCGCATTGGGCGCGATGCGATCCGCGCTCACCTCGAGTGGCAGCCCGTCCGCGAACGCACCACCGCGGAAGCGCCCGATGCCGGGCAGCGGCCCGCCGATGGCGATGGCCGCACCGCCGCGCCGGACGAAATCGCCGCTGGCCGCATCGAATTCGCGCGACACTTCGAACGGCGCCACCGCATCGAGAATCAGCACCGCCTTGCCGCCGAGGTCGGCCGGCAGCGGCGCCGCCTTCCGGCCGGGACCGCGCCAGCCGTCGCGTTCCTTCGTCCACACCGAGATCGCGAGGGCGGAGTCGCCGGCCAGCGCACGCCGCAGGAAGGCGAGATCCCAGTTGGGACCGCCGCTCAGGATGGCGACCTCGATACGCCCGGGCGCCACCTCGATCGCCACCTGGCGCTCGTTGTTGATCGCGGTGATCTCGCCCTCGAGCGAATCGACCGCTGCCGTCCACACGGCGAGCCCCGCGCGCTCGGGGGCGACGCGGAACTCGGCCGTCACTTCCGCGCCGCTTCCGGGGGCGGTCACCGTGGTGCGTCCGATCTCGCGCCGGCCGTCCAGCAGGCGCACCGCGATGGAACGACCGGCCGGCTCCGAAGAAGTGATGGTGGCGCGCACCGGCACCGGGCGTCCCACCTGGGCTTCGGTGGACGATTCCACCGCGGACACCGCGCGATCGGTGAGACCCTCCTCGCCCACGCGCACCGAGTGCACGGGCACCCCGAGCGCGCGCGCCGCGGCCACCGGGTCCTGACCGGCGTTGACCGCGCCGTCGCTCACCACGACCACGCTGCCGAGCTCCTCGGAGCCGCCCCGCGCGAGCTCATCGAGCGCATCGCCGAGTGCGGTGGCGCCGCGCTCCCGCGCCGGCAGCGAGTCGCCGCCCAGCGTGCGTCCGAAGGGCCGCACGTCGAGCGTGGCGCGCCCGCCGAGCGCACGCCGCAGGTCCTGGATCGCCCGCTCCGACTCCTCGCGGCGCGACGGCCCGCGGGGACGCGACGGCAGGTCCATGCTGTTCGAGCGATCGTCGAGCACGACCACCCGCGCGTTCACGTTGAGCGGCCGCTCGAGCACCGGCTGCATGAGCAGGAACAGGAGCAGCAGCAGGGCTACCGCTCGCGCCACCGTGAGCAGTCGCCGCATGCCGATCCGGAGCGGCGGCACCCGGAAGGTGTACGCCCAGAACGCGAGCCCGATCAGCGCGAGCGCGACGGGCACGAAAATCAGCCAGGGAACGTTGGGCGCGAGATGGAGCGGGAAGGACATGAGCGGATCACGTTAGGGACCGCCCCGCGGCGCGGCAAGTCAGTTGCCGGTCAACCCTGCGATCGCGGCCAATGGCGTGTTTCAGCGCGGATTCACAGGCCGCGGTGGCTTGCGCTGGCGCAAAGGGGTCAGCAACAGGAACGCCGCGGAGCGTGAGCCCCGCGGCGTCCCGGGTTGCAGCGCTGTGCTACTTGCGCGGTTCGATCGAGATCTTGCCGCCCTCGACCTTCACGTTCACGTTGAAGCCGGCGGCCACGAGCTGGCTCTGGAGCGCCGCGGCGAGGTCGGCGTCGCTCATGCGGTCGACGTTCGGCACCGTGGCCTGCGTGCTCCGGCCGTCCTTCTTGAACGTCATTTCCAGGTTCATTCCGGTGTCCGTCTTCAGCTTCCGCACTTCGATCGACTGTCCGTCGCCGGGCGGCATGACCTGGCCGTCCTTCGTCAGCTCGAGCTGAAGGTTCGGGTGCTCGACGTTCGGATCGCTGCCGGTCGACTGGGCCTCGACCGTCACCTTGCGCTGTCCGGCTTCGTCCACCACGTTGACCTGGGTGTTGGTAATGCCGGCAGCGGCGAGCTGCTGGCGGATCTCGGCCTCGATCTGCGAAGCGTTCTTGCCGCTCATCTCGACGCGCACGACGACGTCGCGCGCATACGCATAGACGTTGCCCGAGACCTTCTCGCGCACCGGCGTCGCCTGGGCGCTCGCCGTGAAGCCGCGCTCCTCGAGCTGGCTCGCGAACGTGTGTCCGACGGCGGCCGCGTCGATCCCGGCCGATGCCGGAACCCGCGCCGTGAACACGTAGGTGAGCGCGCCGTTCTGGTTCTCCATGCGCACCTGCACACCGCCCGCATGGACGGCCGCCTTCAACTCCTTCGCGATCGCCTGGACCTGGGCCATGTCCTGCGTGCCCGAGAGTGACAGCGTGAGGTCGTGGCCGGTCACCTTCTCGTAGGAGAACGGCACCACCAGCGACGCGATGACGATGATTCCAGCGACCGCGGCGGTCGCGAACCAGGGACGATTGTTCATGAGGCGCTCCTTCCAGGTGAGGCCCGCGCGCACGCGGTGCCGGACGGGAGTCACGTCGAGCGCCAGCTCGGGGAGGTCGCGGGCGGTCGCCTCGCGGAAGGCCATCATGTCGCGCTGGATCTCGCGCGGCAGCTCGTCGCCGCGTGGAACCTGGTGCCGTTCGTCAGTCATGAGAGGTCTCCTGAGCTGTCGCCGGTACGGCGGCCCAGTTCGAGCGATCTCCGAGCGGCGCCGATTCCCCGCGGGGTGCGCCGCCGGAGGCCTTCGCACCGAGGAATCCCCGGCGCTCGTACCACTGGCGAAGCTGCTGCCTCCCGCGCGACAGCCGTGACTTCACGGCCGGAACCGACGCCTGCTGCATTTCGGCGATCTCCTCGATCGAGAAACCGTCCAGCTCGAACAGCACGATGGCTTCGCGTTGCTCGGCGCCGAGGCTCGCGAGCGCCCGCGACATGCGGGCGGCGTCTCCGGCGCGTTCCGCCCACGCCTCGCCGTTCTCGCCCACCGGGTCGGCGCCGTTCGGGAACGCCGCCTCCCAGGGAAGCAGCCGGGTCCAGAACGAGCGCCGCAGGCGGGTCCGATGCCGGCGGATCAGCGTGGCGTAGAACCAGGACCTGAAGCGGGTCTCGTCCCTCAGGGTATGGAGCTTCTCGAACGCGCGCAGGACGGTCTCCTGGTAGAGGTCGTCGCCGTCGGCGTGCGAGCGGCTGAGACGGCGCGCGGTGGCCACGGCCTGCCCGTGAAACGGCCCGAGCAGGTCGAGGAGCCGTGCCCATCGGATGTCCGGTTGTCGCTCCATTGCTCCCTTTGGAATCGAGTTGCCGCTCTCGGTCTCCGGGAAGGAGACGCCGCGAGGGGCGTGGAAAGTCGCAAGAATCTTCGGGGCCGGGGCCTCAGCCGAACCGGATGTCCCCGACCACGCGGCCGCGAGTCTCCTGCGGGCGGGTCATCTCGCGCAGGTTGTACCAGCCGAGCGCGACGACGTGGATGACGGTCGCGGCCAGCAGGGCTCCAAGGGCCACCTCGGTGATGGGGAGCAGCCCATGGGCGGCCGGCGCGGCGAGCACGTGGAGCAGCACGTCGAAGCCGACCAGCGTCGAGAGCAGCACGCCCGTCAGCCGCCCGAACAGGGTGGGCCGGATCCGCACCGGGCCCACGAAGAGATTGAGCGCGATGCCGCCGCCGATGAGGATCACGTAGCGGAGCGCGGCGATCCCCAGCACCCAGAACGGCAGGATGCTGGCCGCGGTGAGCCCGAGCAGCGTGAAGAGGTTGAAGAGAATGTCGACGAACGGATCGAGCACGGCGCCGAGCGGCGTGATCTGCCCGGTGCGCCGCGCGAGCCACCCATCGGCGATGTCGCTGAGCGCCGTGACCACGTAGAGCACGAGCGCCAGCGCGAGCCGGCCTTCGAGCAGGAACAGGATCAGCGCGGGCAGCAACGCCAGGCGCGTGGCGGTCATCAGCGTCGGCAGGTTGAGGCCGGAGAGCCGGTAGCCGTTCCGGTCCCGCAGGAGATCGATCCCGCAGGTCACCATCCCGAACGTGACGACGATCCCGACCGCGCTCCACAGAAAGAAATCGTAGGCGAGCGCGCGATCGTGGCTGAGCGCGAGGCCGACCGCGATGACGAAGTCGGCCGAGAAGTAGACGAGTGCCGTGGTCCAGATCGAGCGCACGCCGGCCGGATTGGCGAGGAGGTCGTCGCGGAAGCGGGCGGCGACGCGCCGCAGGTACCGCAGCGAAGCGGCGGGACTGAATCCTTCGCGCCGCAGCTCCTTCAGGTAATCTTCGACGAACATGCGGCCTCCCTGTCACGCCCACCGCGTTGAGCGCCGGGCAGTTTCTCATATCCCGGTGCTGGCGCTCATCTTCGGGATGGCGGCCGTCCTGCCGCTCGCGGGGTGCGAGCCGCCGGCGCCCGGCGCCTCGTTCGAGCCCGATTCGATCCCCGACGCCTACGCGCACCCGTCCGCGGCTCTGCTGTGGCCGGGTGCCACCCGCACGATGCTGGTCACCGCCGAGGGCCACGTCTACAACGGGGCCTGGCAGGTGCGGCTCGACCCCGCGGTCGAGGGCGCGTCGGTGCCGCCACCGCAGCGGATCGCGTTCGAGGATCGCTGGCTGCCGGTCGCACACTGGACGCGGCGGCTGGGCGAGATCCGCTGGGACTTCGAAGCGGCAGCACTTCCCACGGCGGAAGCGCGCAACGGCCTCACCGGCTCCACGGGTGCGCCGGACTTCGCGGCGTCGCTCGAGGTGAGGGTGCGGAACCTGGGCGCCGTCGCGCGGAACGTGCGGCTCGAGTCACGCTTCGAAGCGCCCGACGCACGCCAGCCCTTCACGGCCCCCGATGCCCGCGGCGATGAGACGCACGTCTTCGGCTGGGACCCGGGCGCGGTGGACACCGTGCTCGGCTTCAGTGACGCGTCGCGCACCGGGCGGCAGGTGGTGGCGTCGTGGCGGCTCGGCCCCGGTGAGAGCCGCCGCATCCGCTTCGTGCTGCCGGCCTACCCGGCGCCGCGATCCGAGCTCGCCCGCTGGTCGGAGGTTCCGCACGCGCGCCGCATGCAGGAGGCGCGCGCGTTCTGGCGGGCCGAGGTGGCGCGCGGCGCCCGCTTCGAGATCCCGGAACCCGAGCTCGTGAATGCGATCAACGCGGCGCGCGTCGCATTGCTCGGCATGCGTGAGAAGCACGACAGCCGCTGGCTGATGCCGGGCGATGCGTTCGGCGGGCGCGGGACCTGGCGGTCGGGCGGCGCGCGGGCGCTCCAGGCGCTGGCGCTCCACGGCTACGTGCGCGAGGCGCGTCTCATGACGGAAGCCTTCAGCGACTGGCAGTGGCCGCAGGGACCCTTCGGCGTTCCGAACGGCGGGCCCGAGGGCACGGGACTCGTGCTGTGGACGCTGGAGCAGGTGATGCTGCGGCCGGCGCCGAGCCCCGAGGTGACGCGCTACGCCGAGTCGGCGCGGCGCGCCTGGGCCTGGTGCGAGGGCACGCGCACGGCGGGCCACGCGAGGTTCTTTGGGATGATGCCGGCGATGAACGACCCCGACGAGATGCCGGTGCGCCCGCTGAGCGCGGATCTCTGGAACATCGCCGGCTATCGCGCCACCACGCGGTTGCTGCACGCCGCAGGACATCACGCGGCGGCGGAGAGCGTCGAGGCGAGCCGCCGGAGATATTCCACGGACCTGGCGGCCGCCCTCGATTCGACCGGCAGCGACGAAGTGCCGGCCACGTGGCA
>DAIUEO010000180.1:0-4210 GCA_036845125.1 Candidatus Eiseniibacteriota bacterium
GCGATCGCCCGGGTGGTTCCCAATCCCAGCTCGGAGGGTTTCGCCGTGACCTTTACGCTGCCCGCGCCGGGACGAGCCGAGATCGAGCTCATCGACCTCGCCGGACGCATCGTCGCCCGCCGGGCTGTCGAGGCCACGAACGGAGGACCACAAGTGCAGCACTTCGATCGTCGAGCGGTCACCGGGAGCGGGATGTACTGGCTGCGGCTGTCACGCGATGGCGTCGCGATCAGCCAGCGCATTTGCGTGGTTCGTTGACGAGTTTCATTGCTGAAGGATCCAGTCCATCACGGGGTCGCGTCCCGCGCGCCACTCCGGCCAGTTGGGGTCGATCCGCACGTCCGGCAGCACGGCAGGCACGTCCTCGTCCACGAACTTGTAGTAGCGCGTCGAGTACGAGACCACCAGGCGTGAGTTGGGCAGGGTCAGCTCGTCGTTCTCCGAGTAGCTGTTGGGCCTCTCGCCGATGGGCTCGCCCACCAGAATGGCGTTCGTGTCCTTGCGGAAATCGACCGCGTTGGCCAGGGCCGCCGAATAGGTTCGGCGCCCGACAATCACGAACAAGCGCCCTTTCTGGTTGAGCGCCGCCCGTTGCTGCAGCGGCCGAATCATGTGCTTACGCCCTTCCAGGAAGTCCCCACCCCCATTCTGTCGAAGGTCGATGACGACGCGCTTCACGGGATGGTTGTCGAGAAAGTGGAACAGACTGCGCGCCTGCTCGCCCAGCTTTTCGTATCCGCGCCAGCTCACGTACACGGTCGAGTCGGGCAACGAAGTAAACCAGAACCGTTCTACGGGCTTCTGCCGGAAGATGGGTGGTGCCACCACCGGCAGCATCCCGGGAATGACCACCGTCCCGTGCGCCACGGGTGGCATGACGACCGGCTTCAACTCGAGAACGAACGGGTCACCCTGGTCATCCTCGAACGTGAACGGCGCGCGCGCAGGGTCGGTGATCACGCCCAAAGCGTGGAGAACTTCTGGACGTGTGATGAACGAGGGACTCGTGTTCAGCGCGTACCACTCGTTCTCGGCTTCGGCGCTGGGGAAGCAGCTGCGGACGCGCTCCTCCACCTCGGCGATCGGGAGTTCACCGATCCGGACGACCCGCGCACCCAGGGCTCGCTTGTAGTCCTTGGTGGTTGCCGTGACGCGCAGTTCGCCGCCGAACCAGTACAACGCGAGCGGATAGAGTCGGAACCACGGGGGCGAATGCACGCCGGTATGACCGTCACCGACTCGGGCAGCGATCTGCTGCAGCCTCACCACAATCTGATGGGCCTCCAGCGAGGGGATCTCAGCCTCCAGTTCGCTCACCGAGCGCTCGAACTCCTCGCGTGACATGCGGTGAAACAGATTCATGTGCCGTTTCTGCATTTCCCGCGCGAAGTAGCGCAGGTCGTCGCGCCACTGCTGCTTGCTGAGCGCTGGTATTTCCGTAGCGTCCTGTCCAGCGCTGACCGTGGCATTCTGGCTACAGCACAGGCACACGACGACCAGGGTCAGCGCGGCAATCCTCTTCATTCGGTACCTCCATCGACGGCGGAAACTGCGGCCCCCCTCGTCGCCGGCTCGGTGGAGGTGGCATGTTTGCCGCCGCCTCGACCTGTCGCGAACGCGAGACCGGACTTCGCCCATCCGTTAGACGCGGTCCGAATGCACTTGGTTGAAAGGTGGTTCCCGGCTACAAATCCAACGTTCCCTAACTCGGATGAGCCTCCCGAGCGAGGAGTGTAAGGTGAGGGACATGAAGACAGCGCAAACGCTTCTGTCGAGACGCCTCTCGCGGGTTACGGTCGGCGCGGCCTGTGTCCTTCTCGCAACCGCGGCCACATCCCAGGGCACGTCCGACGCGTTCAACCGGACCCATGAGAACGGCGAAACGACGCTGCGATTTCACCGGGGGCGATTCCATTACGCGCTGATCCTCGATGGCCGCCCGAGCGTGAACGCGGGGCGCGATCTGGTGACCGCCGACGGTCGCCGCATCCCGCTCGAATGGAGCGGGCGCTCGATCTGGATCGACGGAACCAAGTTCGAGCTGCCGTTCGGCGCGGTGTTCCTGCTGACCACGAGGGATTCGACGCCAGCGCGCCAGGTGGAATTCAATGCCATGCGCGGCCGGCTCCTGCTGGATCAGGCCGCGGCCCTGCCGGCGGTCGGCGAATGGCTCCGCCAGCACGGCGACTCCAGCGGAACGGTGACACGCGGCGCCGTCCAGGCGGCCACCTACCCGCGCCACACGCTGGAGCTCACCGAGTGGTCCTACCGCGGCGTGCATGCGGTGACCTGCGTGGTGAGTGGCGAGCCCCTGTTCGTCCTGTACTCGCAGGCATCGCTCCATGGTGGCAGCTCGACGCAGACGTTGTTTGGAAACCTGGCCTCGGTGGATGTTCAGGTGGGTGGCACGGACAGCAGCCGCACCTGGCGCGCGACGCCCTCGCGAGCCGTCTTCGCCGACCGTACCTTCGAATTCCTGGGGGGGCGCGTCTTCTTGATGGCCAAAAGCGGCGAGGTCACGCAGGTGCCGGCCGCCCTCGATCTGGGACCGGCGTCTGCCAGTCAGATCGCCGACGAGATCGAGCGCATTCCCGAGGTCCGGGAGTTCCTCCGGCTCGAGTAGCCAAGCTCGGTGGTGTAACGCGCGGGTCAGGGGACGAGGATGATCTTCCCCGTGGTCGTGCGGGCTTCCATTTCGGCGTGCGCGGTGGCCGCATCTGCCAGCGGGAGCGACCTCGAGACCGTGATCCGCAGCTGGCCGCGATCGAGTGCGGTCACGAGATCGCGGCGGGCCAGGTCCGTGCCTTCCGGGTCACGTTCGATGTCGAGGCCGAAGGCTCCGACGCGTAGGGAGCGGGAGTAGAGCGTGTCCACGTCGATCGGCGCCGGCAATCCGCTCGCGTCGCCGTAGTAGATGATCTGGCCGTAGCGGGCGAGCGACGCCAGGCTCGCGCCCTGGGTCGCGCGACCGACCGAATCGAAGACGACGTCGACGCCGCGACCCTCGGTCAGGGAGCGCGCCACCGCCTCGAAGTTCTCGTATCCCGTGATGACCTCGGCCCCCAGCGCGGCCACCGCGTCGGCCTTCTCCCGGGTAGAGACGACCCCGATCACCCGCGCGCCGTCGCGGCGCGCGAGCTGCACCAGGATCTGCCCCACGCCGCCGGCCGCGGCGAGCACCAGCGCCGTCATGCCCGGCCGCATCGCGGCCAGGCGCAGCACGCCGTGGGCCGTCAGGCCCTGCTGCGGCAGGGCCGCCATCACCTCGAACGGCAGCTCGGTCTCGAAGCGGAACAACGCGTCGGCGGGGACCGCGGCCAGCTCGGCGTAGGACCCGCTCGCGCGCGGGGCGAAGTACGCCACGCGGGCGCCCACGAGTGCCGGATCGACACCGGGGCCGGCGGTCACGACCACGCCCGCGGCCTCACGCCCCGGGATCCACGGCAGCGGCGGCGGAGAATACTTCCCACTCCGTCGCTCCGTGTCCGCGAAGTTGACTCCGACCGCCGCGAGCTTCACCAGGACCTCGCCGGGCGCGAGCGCACCGGGAACGGGCACCTCCGCGAGCTGTAACACTTCGGGACCCCCGAGGGAGCGGACGACGATCGCGCGCATGCCCACCCTCCCGCTGCTCCTGGGCGACTGCTCGACGGGTTGCGTCACTTTCGATGAGCCCCAGAAGTCGGGGGCTTGTCCATCGCGGCCTCACGCGCCACCTCGTCGTTCGTGAACACGGCGAACATGTAGGGCTGGGATTCCAGGAACTGAGCCAGGTCGCGCAGGGTGAGGCCCAGCTTCGACAGGCGATCCTCGTCGATGTAGATCTGGCAGTTCTCCGATTCGAACGACGTGACCAATGCCTTCCCTTCGGGATCGAACTTGTCGTGCAGCAGATCGGCGATCGTCGTCACGAAATGCCGGTGGTCGGGCGATGGCGGCAGCGACGGCATGCCATGATCGGCGGTCACCGCGAGCAGATAGTTCTTCCCCACTTTGGCCTCGAGCGCACGCAGGACCCGCGCCAGCTGACGGTCGATCTCGGCGAGCGTGACACGGAGCTCCTCCGATTCCGGGCCATACTTGTGGCCCACGAAATCCGCGCACTTGTAGTTGAGCAGAACGAGGTCGGCGACGCTGTCTTCGCCCAGAGGCTCGTGCTCGATCATGGCGATCGTCGCGTCGGATTCGAATTTCGGAAACAGCGCCGAAT
>DAIUEO010000180.1:4220-5614 GCA_036845125.1 Candidatus Eiseniibacteriota bacterium
TTCCGGGCCATACTTGTGGCCCACGAAATCCGCGCACTTGTAGTTCAGGAGAATCGCGAGCTGCACCGCCGCCGTGCCGATGGCGCCCGACGCGCCATAGATCAGAATGCGTTGTCCGCGCTTTAGGCCGAGTTGCATCAGCGAAGCGTAGGCATAGAAGGCGCCCTCGCCGACAACGGCGTGCTCGAAGGTCACGCCCGCCGGCATCCCGGCGATGTACCCGGCTTCGGGCACGCAGACGTATTCGGCGTGGGCGCCGAGTTCGCGCATTCGCAACAGGCCGAACACGTGGTCGCCGGGACGGAACGACTGGACGTCCGCGCCAACCGTTTCGACCACGCCAGCGAAGTCCATGCCGAGGATCGTCCGCTTCGGTCGCAAGAGCCCCGTGAAGAGCCTCATCGGAAAGGGATGAGCGCGGAGGACACCGCAGTCGGTCCGGTTGACCGTCGTCGCATGAACCTTGACCAGGACCTCGCCCGCCTTCGGCACAGGCCTGGCGACTTCCCGGATCTCGATGACGTCCGGGGATCCGTAGCGCGTGTTGACCGCTGCTCGCATCGCCCGTCCTCCGCCTCGCATCGTCGGGATCGACATCGCGACTCCCGCGACGGCCGATTCTAGGCCGCAAGCCTGAGTTGTAGCGAGTGCATCTCCGGCAGCCGATAACCGCCGGTATGTCGGGGTTCTTGATCCGTTCCATCGCATTGTTGTGCATGGTTGCCGCGGGCACGGCACATCCAACCATCATGCCGAAGGAGGAGGTGCCGGCCTATTTCCCAGTCGGGCTGACCAACCCCTCGGGATCGATTGGCTGCGTTCGCACGCTGACCGGTGGAGTCGAGGCGCTCGATCTTGCAAGCGGCAGGCGATTGTGGAAATCCGACGCACCGTCGCGCGCGCTGCTCGTCGGGAGCCACGAAGTCTTCCTTCTCGAGGAACGCGGCGGCCGGCTGCAGGCGGCTGCTTACGAACCTCGGGGCGGACGCAGGATCAAGACCTGGCCTTGCAATGCCGGGTTGCCGGCGTGGGCCTCACTCGCCGAACCTGGCGGCGGTCGAAGGCGGACCACCTTCCAAGTTCGGGCGCGGCGCAGCGGCAACGTTCTCGAAATTGGTTACGACGCGCAGGAGCTTGTGGCCACGGGGATCGCGCCATCGGCTGCGCAATCCCAGGCGAAAGGAATCCTCCGTCTCGATCTGAACACGGGAAGCGTCGAACACCTCCCGGGCGAGAACTTTCGGGCTCTCCCGTTCGTTGAACCCGCACCGTCCCGCGGGTACCAGCCGGTGCGCTTTCATGCCCGCGCGGCCGGACCCGAACTCATGCTCGGTGGCCCGCCACCCGATGTGCAGGGAGCGCTCATCGCCGGGGATCTGCGCGTCGTCTTCGAG
>DAIUEO010000181.1:0-2997 GCA_036845125.1 Candidatus Eiseniibacteriota bacterium
CCCGGCAGGTAGCCGCTGGCGTCGCGCACCCCGAGGCCGACCATGTGGCCGATGCCGTGGGGGAAGAACAGCGCCACCGTGTCGCGCTCGACGAGCGTCGCGGGATCGCCGCGCAGGAGACCGATGCTGCGCAGCCCGTCCGCGATCTCGGTGGCGGCCTTCACGTGCAGCTCGCGCCACTCGGCCCCCACTACGCAGCGTTGGTTGGTGCGCTCGGTGACGCCCTTCACGACCGTGTAGAGCTCGCGATAGAACCCGTCGTCACCGCCCGCCGCGCGGTAGGTGCGCGTGATGTCGATGACGTAGCGCCGGACTTCGGCGCCGGCGTCGATCAGCACCACGTCGCCTTCGCGGATCACGCGCTCGCCCGGCGTGAAGTGCAGCACCGCGGAATGCGCCCCGGCGGCGACGATGGTGCCGTAACCGGTGCGGTCTCCGCCGTGCTTGAAGAACTCGGCCTCCATCAGGATCTGGATCTGGCGCTCGGTCATCCCGGGCTTGATGCGCTCGGCGGCCACTGCATACCCGGCCGCGCTGGCGGCCGCGGCGGCGCGAATCCGCTCCATCTCCACGGCGTCCTTGGGCCGACGCGCGTGGAGCAGCACCACCCGCAGCTCCTCGCTGCGCGCCGCGTCGTACTTCAGGCCCGGGATCGGCACCCCGAGCAGCGCGATCCGCCGCCCGCGCCGTGTCGCCAGCCAGCCCGGGAAATCCGAGAGCGGGCGGCCCGGCGTGTCCTGCTTGCCTTCCCACACGCGCTCGGCTTCGGTGACGTCGGGGACGAACTCGACCCAGCCGTCCTTCGGATCGAAGGCCAGCACCCCGCCCGGGGTCTCGTGATCGGTGAGCCAGAAGAACTCGGCGTGCGCAATGAACGGGTACACCTGGTCGGCGCCGCCCGGAACGGAGATCAGCTCGCCGGCGCCGAACAGCACGATGTCGTCCGAGAGATTCCACGCCTCGGCAACGCGCCGGCGGCGCGTCTCGAGGCACGAAGTGATGTCGGGTATGGCGGGCGCCGCCACCGCCGGGCTCACGACCGCTCCTCCCAGATCTGCGCGAGGTTCACGATCGTCTCGACCGCCTTCTCCATGTCCTGGGCCGAGACCCATTCGAGCCGCGAGTGGAAGTTCTGCTCGCCGGCGAACAGGTTCGGCGTCGGCAGCCCCATGAACGACAACCGGCACCCGTCGGTGCCGCCGCGAATCGAGCGCTCCCGCACCTCGAGCCCGGCGCGGCGAACCGCTTCGCGCGCGTACTCGATCGTCTGCGGATGCTGATCGATGATCTCCTTCATGTTGCGGTACGACTCCTTCACCTCCGCCGTGAGCGTCGCCCCCGGCCAGTCCTTGAGCGTCTTCCGCGCCAGCTCCTCGAGCATCTGCTCCTTCTCCTTGAGCGCGGGCGTCGAGAAGTCGCGGATCAGGAACTTGACCGACGTGCGATCCACCGACGCTTCCATCACGTAGGGGTGGACGAAGCCTTCGTGGCCTTCGGTCTTCTCGGGCGAGCGATCCTTCGGCAGTCGCGAGATGAAGTCGGCCGCGATCTTGATCGAGTTCACCATCTGGTCCTTGGCGTAGCCGGGATGCGTGTTGTGGCCCTGGAAGGTGAGCGTCATGGAGTCCGCCGAGAACGACTCGGACTCGACCTCACCGCGCAGGCCGGCGTCCATCGTGTAGGCGTACTTGGCGCCGAAGCGCGCGACGTCGAACAGATCGGCGCCGTGGCCGACTTCCTCGTCGGGCGTGAAGCCGAGCCTGATCACGCCGTGCGCGATCTCGGGATGCTGCAGGAAGTACTCGGCGGCCGCGACGATCTCGGCGACGCCGGCCTTGTTGTCGGCGCCGAGCAGCGTCTTGCCCGAAGCCGTGATGATGTCGTTCCCGATCTGCTCCTTGAGCGCCGGCGTGTCGGCGGCGCGGATCACGGCGGTCGGATCGTCGGGCAGCACGATGTCGCCGCCGCGGTAGTTCTCGTGGACGATCGGCTTGACGCCCACACCTGGCATCTCGGGCGAGGTGTCCACGTGGGCGATGAAGCCGATCACCGGCACGTTCTTCTTCTTCGAAGTAGCCGGCACCGTCGCGAACACGTAGCCGTTGGCGTCACGGTTCGCGTCGGTGAGTCCGATCGCCTTGAGCTCCTCGACCAGCAGATCGAGCAGCACGAGCTGCTTCGCGGTCGAGGGGAAGGTCTTCGAGTCCTCCTGCGACTGGGTGTCGATGGTGACGTACTTGAGGAAGCGGGGGACGACGCTGGTTCTCTGCGTGGTGGTCATGACGAGCCTCGGGAAAAGAAAGTCCGGATCGGGAGGGACACGTGGATGCTATACTTCCCCCCTTTCCACCGGCAATGGACGCGCCGCCCTCTGAAACCGAGGTCCACCATGCGACTGCACACCCGTCCCACCCTGCCTGCCGCCCTGGCCGTATTCGTTCTCGCCCTGATCCTCGGCTCCGTTGCTTCCGCGCAGGAGCTGCTGCAGCCCAAGATCACCGATCGCAAGTATCCGCAGGGCACATGGTGCCCCCTGCCGTTCGACCTCGAGTTCACGCCGATCAGCACGACCGTCATCATCAAGTTCTCGACCAACGTCTGGTACCAGGACGATTCCGACCAGTCCTTCCATTTCACCGATCAGTACCTCGACAACATCTACGTCTCGCCGCAGAGCGTTTACACCACGAATCTCGGGACCTACAGCGACGACTGCTACTTCCCTCATCCCGACAATCACCTGTCGTCGGTCTTCTATTTCGAAAACGCCGGCGATCAGCCGCTGGATGAAACGTTCGCCGCCGATCCGAGCGCCCGGTGGGACATCGACCACGGGGCCCACTGGGAGAATTCGCCGGGAGGGCCGGCGGGAGGGGGCGACGACACCCGCGCCAACGGAATGCTCGGCCTCGGAGAAGACACCCAGGGTACCGGCGAGAATGCCTCCACGCAGGTCAGCGTCGAAGGCCTCCATGCCGGACAGCCCTACGTGCTCAC
>DAIUEO010000181.1:3007-5533 GCA_036845125.1 Candidatus Eiseniibacteriota bacterium
GTGGGACGTGAACGACCGGCTGCCCGGGAAGGTCGAGCTGACGGTGACGATCTACACCGACGCCGCGACCCCCGTGATGAAGAAGACGTGGGGATCGGTGAAGCAGCTCTACCGCGGCACCGACAGGGTCTCGGACTAGAGACGTTCTTCCGGCCGCGGGGCTAACGCGCGCCGGTGATCACGAACGGAGCCCAGTGGAAGGGCTCCGCCGTATCCGGTCGGGCGCGTACCGCGCGCTTGGCGGCGAACAGGCGCGCGCTCCAGTCGCCACCGCCCGACGCGCCGCGGAACAGCGCCCCGATGAGATCCGCGGTCGAGGCATCGTTCACACGCCACAGGCTCGCGATCACGCGCTCGGCCCCCGCAGCGAGGAATCCTCGCGACAGGGCGAACGCGCCTTCCCCGGCGACGCGCGGCCCACGCGCGGTCTCGCACGCCGAGAGCAGCGCGAGTTGCGCGTCGAGCTTCAGGTCGTAGATCTCGTAGAGCTGGAGCAGGCCGTCGCCTTCGGCGCGCCCGCTGTCGGCCGACGACGGCGCGAGCACGAGCCCGGCGAGCACTTCGCTGCGGCGCTCGGTGACGAAGCCGTGGGTCGCGAGGTGGAGCACCCGATGGCCGGGGAGCGCCGCGCGCACCGCGGGCTCGGTGGCCCGCGAGCCGCCCAGTGAATCCACGCGAGCCGCACCGAGCGCGGCGCGGATCGCAGCGGTCTCGAGCCGCGTGCCCGGGAGCGGCAGCCACGCGGTGCCGTGGCCCGCGAAGCTCGGATCGCTGACGCTGAGCACCTCCGGACCGGTGGCCGCGGCCGGCGCGCGCCGTGCCTGGAGCTGGACGAGCGACGTGGCGGAGGCCTCGTAGCGGATCGGCGGCCCGACGTCGAGCCAGTAACGCACCGCTTCCTTCTCCGAGGGCGGCGTGGCGACTAGGGTTTCGAACGGCAGCAGATGAAGCGCGCCGTCCGGCACCACGACCGCCGACTTCGCGTGCTTCACGCGATCTGCGAGGCCCGCCGGCAGCAGCACCCGCCACAGCGCTGCGAGCTTCCTCTGAAGCGTCTCCTGGCGATCGTTGGCGCTGAGCAGCTCGGCCACGCCGAACGAGCCCGGCCGTCGCGGCCGCGTGGTGTCTCCGGCGATCGCGCGCTCGAGCGCGGCAGCCGGCACCAGCCCCGCGCGAATGCCCAGCTCGCGCGCGGCCTCGGCATCGGCGCCGAGCGCGAATGCCCGGGCCGGCTTGCCGTCGCCCGTGACGGCGAACACCCACGAGGTGGAATCCCCCGCGTGGTACTCGAGCATCACCTCGCCGGGCGCGAGCGCCTTCTGCAGCTCGGCGCGGGGCGCCGTGCGACCGCCCTGCGTAAGCATGCTCCGCCACACCGGGCTCCGGTCCTTGAGCGATTCGGTGACGCGCTGGATGTGCCCGGCCGCGCTGTCGCGCGAATTCTCGAGCGCCTGCACCCGCTCGATTCGCGCGGCCTGGGTGAGCGAGGGGTCGTTCCACGCCTGCTCGATCGATCGCTGGATGCGGGCGAGCGCGATGCGCGCGCGCTCCTCTTCCGCGACGAGCGGCGCCCGCTCGGCCTCGGGAATCCCGGCGCCGAGATCCACGCCGGCGGTCGCGATCTGGTCGCGCAGCACGCGTGCGCGGCTCCGCTCGTGGAAGGCGAGTGCGGCGTCCGGCTTGCCGGCGGCCAGCTCGAGAGCGATGGCGCGGTCGTAGAGCCCGAGGTGGCGCGCCACGAACGAGGCGCGCGTCGCATCGCCGCCGCCGCGGCTCGCCCGCAGCGAATCCAGCAGGTCGAGTGCCACCGCGTACTCGCCGAGTGCCGGCCCGTTCTTCTTCGCGCGCTCGTTCACCGCCGCCATCAGGGCGTGCGCCTCGAGGCGGGATTCCGGATAGGCGCGCGTGGAATCGAGGATCCCGATCGCCGGTTCCAACTCCACGAGCGCGGCGCGATCGCCGCGTCCGGGCATGGCCGACAGACAGCGCGCGAGATCCACGCGGGTGCTGGCCACATCGGGATGTCGCGCGCCGAGCCGCGACACGCGGATCGTGATCGCACGCCGGTAGGTGGACTCGGCAGCGGCAAGTGCGCCGCGCCGTTCCTCGAGACGTCCGAGATCTGCGAGCGTCTGGGCCACCAGGGGGTGCTCCGGCCCGAGCGCGCGCTCGGTGGTGGCGAGTGCCTCGTGGAAGAGGGGCTCGGCGAGATCGAGGCGCCCCGCCTCCGAGAACGACACCGCGGCCTGGTTCACGAACGGCGCGAGCGACGGGTTCCCTTCACCGAGTGCCGGCCGCGCCACCTCGAGCGCCTTCTCGTAGAGCGGCACCGCCTCGTCGTTCCGTCCCTGGAGCCGATACACCTCGGCCAGGTTCAGGTAGCCGGTGGCGAGGGCTTCAGGGCTCGTGTCGGGCGACTGTCGGCGCAGCCGCAGCGACTCCTCGTCGAGCGGCACGGCGTCGGAATAATGCGCGAGGTCGCGGTAGACGCCCCAACGAAACCCGCCCGTGCGCCGGCGATGCTGC
>DAIUEO010000182.1:0-5447 GCA_036845125.1 Candidatus Eiseniibacteriota bacterium
GGGCGAGCGAGGCGTGAAGCTCTCCGGGGGCCAGCGGCAGCGGGTCGGGATCGCCCGCGCGATCCTCGCGAACCCGCGCATCCTCATCCTGGACGAGGCGACCTCGAGCCTCGACAGCGAGAGCGAGGCGATGATCCAGGACGGGCTGAAGTCGCTGCGCCACGGGCGCACCTCCTTCGTGATCGCGCACCGCCTCTCCACCATCACGTCAGCCGACCAGATCCTGGTGCTCGAGCACGGCGAGATCGTCGAGCGCGGCACGCACGAAGAGCTGCTCGCGAAGGGCGGTCGCTACCGCGAGCTGTACGACCGCCAGTACAAGCTCGAGCTCGACCGCTTCATCAACCCCGGCGAGGACTTCACCCCCGAGCTGGTGGTGACGCGCCGCGCGGTGTCGGAAACGGAGTCGCGCACCCCGGCGATGTGATTACCGCCCGCCGAGGGCTTCCAGGTCACGCAGCAGTGCCGCAGGATCCGGATAGCGATCCTCCACGCTCTTGCACATCATCCGCCGAATCACGGCGGCCAGGCCGGAAGGCACCGCGGGGTTTCGCGCCTCGAGCGGCGCGGGCTCGGCCTCGAGGACGTTTTCCAGCACCTCGCCAATGGAGGTCGGCGCGAAGGGCGGTTCACCGGCGAGCGCGTGGTAGTAGGTGGCGCCGAGTGAATAGATGTCGGAACGCTGATCCGAGCGCGAAGCATCGAGAACCACCTCGGGCGCCATGTACATGGGTGTTCCCCGGGAATCCCCGGTGTGCGTGATCTTCAGGTGCTCGGTCTGCGAGAGCATCTTCGCGAGGCCCCAGTCGGCGAGCTTCGGTATCCCGTCGGCGGTCAGCAGGATGTTGGCGGGCTTGATGTCGCGGTGCACGAACTTCCGGCGTCCGGCATGCTCGAGAGCTCCTGCGAGCTGAATCAGGTGATCCACGGCCTCGCGGTTCGATAGACGTCCGGCGCGGTCGATGCGCTCGCGGAGCGAGCCCCCTTCCAGATACTCCATCGCCAGGAACAGCAGGCCACCGGCCTCACCGAAATCGAGCACGCGGACGACGTTCGGATGATTCATCCGGAGCCCGGTCTGAGCCTCCCGGATGAAGAAGATCGCCGCCTGAGACTTGCCTTCGAAATCGATGGTCTTGATCACGCACGAAGCGTCGCTTTCGGCCGATCGTGCCAGGTAGGCAACTCCGGTCGAGCCTTCGCCGAGTCGGCGCAGAATGGTGTAGCCCTCGATCGAAGGAGGCGCGCCCGGGCTCGCTGGCGAGTCGACGGGTGCATCGCGCGCCGGCGTTACGGGCGGAGCCACCCCGAGGAGCGCGTGACGTCCCGGAGCGCCCTCCGCAACCAGGGTCCGGATCGCGCCCGCGGCCACCGTTCCGTTGGCCGCCACGGTGGGAGCGGACGCGCGACCGAGATCGAAGGTGACGCGCGCATCTCCAACGAAGAACGCCTCGCCGGGGTCGAGGGCCAGGCGCTCGATACGCTGGCCGCGCGCAAAGACGCCGCCCGGTGTGCCGAGGTCGGTGACCAGGAGCTGGCTGCCGACCATCTCCACCTTGCAGCGTCCCGCCCCGCTTCGCCCGCCGAGAGGGACATCCGCGGATGCGGCGTCCAGGATCAGCGGCCGATTCTCGATTTCCAGGCTTTGAGCGGGAGCGCCGCTCCGCTCGATGCGCAACGTCGCGAACATGCGGTCCGTTTCGTCCTTGGGGGAGCAAAGACGCTAGCACCCGGCACCCTCCCCCGCTACCGGAAATACGCTCGAGGTGGCTCTCCCCCGGAGCGGCCACGACGGATTGGTACGAAAATGCCATGGATACCGGTCTTTTCCATGCTGTATCTTCCTTGTCCACTCTCGATCAAGGAGCCGCCAATGGATCCCGAGCAAGGTCAGCCGCAGGACTCAGACAGTCCCCTCGAGACGATGACCGCGTCGCCGCTGGTGCGGCCGCGCCCGGACCGGTCCATAGCTTCCGACCAGCTCACGACGATCCGGCTCGAGGTCGTCGGCGGACCGATGGATGGGATCAGCGCCCACAAGACGGGCGACCTGTTGACCATCGGCCGGGATCCGGAAAGCGACATCGCGCTGCCTCTGGACCCCCTGGTCTCGACCCATCATGCCCGCATCGTCCGCGAAGGCGGAGTGTTCTGGCTCGAGGACCTGGGCAGCCGCAATGGCAGCTACATCGGTGAGCAGAGGGTGGAAGGGCGCATTCAGGTCGCACCGGGAACGCTGCTCGTTCTCGGCAGCACGTGCCTCGAGTTCGTTCCCGCCTGACGCCATGGAATCTCTTCCTCTCTCCCCGGCGACGCGCGCAGTCCTGACGAAAGCCACCGAAGACAGCACCCAGCTCGGTCACCATTTTCTCGGCGTGGATCACGTGTTCGCGGCCGTCGCGGCGACGAATTCCTCCCTGGAAAGCGAGCTGCGCACCCACGGAATCGAGCTCGATGACCTGCGCGCCCGCGTCCTCGACGGAATCGAGCCGCTCCAGCACCGGCCGTGGGGGACGGAGCTGCTCGTCACCCCGCGATTCCGCGAAGTCCTCAATCTCGCGATCAAGATCGCCCGGCGGAATCGCAAGGCGCAGGTGACGCCCACGCATCTCCTGGAGGCGATCCTCCGCGAAGGTCGCAGCGTTCCGGTCCGCTTCCTGCGGTCCAAGGAAATCCGGATCGCGGATCTCTGCGAAACGATCGTCCGGGAAGACCCGGATGCGGGGGATCAGAAGCTCCCCCTGCTCGAGCGTTTCGGCCGCGACCTCTCGGCCCTTTCTCGCGAAGGCGCAATGATGCCCGTGATCGGGCGCGACGCCGAGATGCAGCTGCTCGCGGAAGTCCTCCTTCGCAAGCGCAAGAACAACCCGGTCCTGGTCGGCGAGGCCGGCGTCGGGAAGACCGCGGTGGTCGAGGGCCTGGCCGGCATGCTCGGCAGCGTGGACGACCAGCACCCGCTCAAGAACGCGCGCATCATCGAGCTGTCGGTCGCGTCGCTGCTCGCAGGCACCAAGTTCCGCGGTGATTTCGAGGAACGGATGGTGGGGATTCTCAAGGAAGCCGCGAGCGACCCGCACATCATCCTGTTCTTCGACGAGATCCACACCCTGGTCGGCGCGGGCTCGGCCGGCGGCGAGACGGTGGCCGCTTCGGAGATCGTGAAGCCGGCTCTCGCGCGCGGCGACCTCCGCTGCATCGGGGCGACGACGCTCACCGAGTACCGCCGCCACATCGAACGGGACGCCGCGCTCGAGCGCCGCTTCGAGCCGGTCATGGTGGAAGAGCCCGGGGCGATCCAGGCGCGCAGGATCTTGGCAGGGCTGGCACCGGCACTCGCGCTCCATCACGGAGTCGAGATCTCCGAAGCGGCACTGGACGCCGCGGTCGATCTCACCGTGCGATACGTCCCGCACCGCCGGCTTCCGGACAAGGCGATCGACGCGATCGACCAGTCCGCGGCGCGGCTGAGGCTGGAGAGCCTGAAGTCGACGGGAGCCCGGCTCGAGGTGAACGATCAAACCGTCGCCTGCACGGTGTCGCAGTGGACGGGCATTCCCCTCGAGCAACTGTCCGGTGCGGCCACCCAGCGCCTGCTCGCCCTGGAGTCGGAGCTGCGCGCGCGGGTGGTGGGCCAGGACCACGCGTGCGAAGCCGTGGCCCGCGCGATCCTCACGGGTCGCTCCGGTCTCGCGGACCCGAACCGCCCGATCGGGACCTTCCTGTTCCTCGGGCCCACCGGCGTCGGCAAGACCGAGCTGGCCAAGGCGGTCTCCCATTGCGTGTTTGGAGACGAGAAGCGGCTGGTGCGCTTCGACATGTCCGAGTACACGGAGCCGCATTCGGTGTCGAAGCTGATCGGGGCCCCTCCCGGCTATGTCGGGCACGAGCAGGAGGGCCTGCTGGTCTCAGCGTTGCGGACGCATCCCGACAGCGTCGTGCTGTTCGACGAGATCGAGAAGGCGGATGCGCAGGTCTTCGATCTCTTCCTGCAGATCTTCGACGAGGGCCGGCTCGCGGACGCTCACGGCAAGCGGGCGGATTTCCGCAACGCGGTGATCATTCTCACGTCGAACCTGGTCTTCCGCTTCGGCGCCCCGCCGGCGACGCCGCTCGGATTCAAGTCGGAGCCGCCCCCTCCCGCGCCGGTGGCGATCGACGTCCGCGCTGCTCTCGCCACCGTTCTCAGGCCCGAGCTGGTGAACCGGATCGACGAGATCCTCGTCTTCCAGCCCCTCGATCGTCCGGCCCTTCGACACATCATCGATCGTTACGTGGACGGCATCGAGCAGCTGGTCCCGCAGGGACTCGACATCGAGCTGAGCGACGAGATCTACGATCTTCTGATCGAGCGCGGCGTCAACAGCCAGTTCGGAGCGCGGGAGCTGCGTCGCACGATCGACCGTCACCTGAGGCATCCGATCGCCCAGGAGCTGCTGCGCAGGGGTCCCTCCGATCGCAAGGTGCGGGTGCGCCTGGATCGGGATCAGATCCTGTTCGAGTTCGCGAGCAGCTAGCCCGCAATCGGTCGCCCGGCCTAAGCACCTCAGCGCGGATCGCGCGGTCTGGCCGCCGGCAGTCTGCGGGCGTTCCGGTCGTGGTACGCGCCTCCGGCAGGAGCTCCCCCGCCGGCCTGGCCGACGCTGGTACCGCCGGCGCCCGATCGGCTGGCGGCGGCATGCTCGCTCGAGTAGATCACTTTGAGCATCCCCCAGGTGATCCTCGGCGCCTCATAGACCGTTCCGGAAACTGGATACTCGTCGGGCCAGCCGGAGCCGTCCGTCAGGTCCGCAGCGCGCGCCGGAAATGGCCCCGCGCCGCGCGCAGTCGACCGCGTCTTCAGCGGCCGCCGACGCTGGCCTGCCGTGCGAACCTTCCCTGCCTCATCGAGCTGGATCGAGAAGCTGAGCCGCGCTTCCGGAGGTGCCACGAATCCGACGATGCACTCCTTCACCGTGACCCGCCCGTCACGCGGCATGGCGACCGTCCGCCATGCCGAATCGCACGCGGCCGAGTCGCCTTCGACGGACACAAGAAGCCGGTAGCGTACGAGTGAATCCGGGTTCGCCGGGTTGCGCTTCGAGGCGCGCGGTTCGCAGGCCATCGTGAGCGTGTCCCCGCTGAACGAAGCGATGCGCAGGTCGCGGACCTTGACTCCCGCCGCCGCCGGTCCGACCCCTGTCGCGAGCGCAACAAAGAGGACGCCCGAGAAACAGCCCGCCATCCGTGCGGCCATCCGGCGGAACCCGGGCGTCCCAAACACACAGCGAGGGGTGGGATCCACCCCTCGCTGCGACCTTCCGTCACGATCGCCGAACAGGTTCTGAATGATGCGGATCATGACGGCGGCCCCTACCAGCAGAAGTTGGGGTAGGTGATCGGCTGGGCCGACTGGGTGACCACGGTGTTGGCATTGGCCGCGATCTCGACCGTGAGCCGCAGGCCCCACG
>DAIUEO010000183.1:0-1513 GCA_036845125.1 Candidatus Eiseniibacteriota bacterium
GCTCGGGCAGCTCGATCGGCTTCGAGTACCAGTCCACGGCCCCGCGGCGCAGCGCGAGCAGCGCGTTCTCGCGGCGGGTGTTGCCGGTCACCATGATGACCTTGGTGCCGGGGAAGCGCTCGACGATCTCGTCGAGCAGATCGAGGCCCTCGTCACGCGGCCGTCCGGGCGTGTCGAGCGCGACGTCCAGGGTGACCACGCCGGGCCGCGACTCGACGAGATGGCGGCGCGCCTCGTCGGCGGTGGTCGCGCACAGGACTTCGTACTCTTCGGCGAGCCCCCAGCGCAGCTGGTTCAGGATCGCGGAATCGTCGTCGACGATCAGCAGGCGCTCGCTCATGCGGCTCCCGGCGCGGAGTCGTGGCGGTCGAGCGGCAGCGTGACGGCGAAGCACGAGCCCGAGCCCGGCTGGCTCGTCACCTCGATGCGCCCGCCGTGCGCCTCGATGATGCTCTTGCTCTGAGAGAGCCCGAGCCCGAGGCCGCCCGCCTTCGAACTCGCGAACGGACGGAAGAGGGCGGTGCGGATGAACTCCTCGGTCATGCCGCGGCCGGTGTCCGTGACCTCGAACCGCAGGCTGTTGCCGGCGTCGTGGCGCGTCACGTTGGCCGTCACGCGGATCTCCCCGGATCCCCCCACCGCCTCGCGCGCGTTGATGAGCAGGTTGGAGAGCACGCGCACGACCAGGCCCGGGTCGAGCCGGACCGGGTTGGACACCGAGCACTCCATGCGGAAGCGCACGCCGTCGGTGTCGCCGTTCAGGCCGGCGGCGGCAGCGGCCCGCTGCAGCAGCGGGAGCACCTCCACCGACTCGACCGTCACATCGGGCGGACGCGCGACGCTCGCCACCTGGTTCATCAGCTCCCGGAGGTTCACGACGGTGCGCTCGACCACCACCAGCGCGTCGCGCTGGAACTCGGGATTCGAGAGGTGGCGCCGGGCGTTCTCGACCACCAGTGAGAGCCCCGAGATGTGGTTCTTGATGTCGTGGAGCACGAACGCCGACAGCCGGTTCAGCGATTCGAGCTGGCGGGTCTCGGCGAGCAGCACCGACTGCCGCGACGCCCACAGGATCGCCCCGACGTGGCGCGACAGCGTTCCGAGGAACTCGATGTCCTCGAACGAGAATTCCTCCTGTCCGCGCTTGGGCGAGAGCCACAACACGCCGACCAGCGGCTCGCCCGAGTGGAGCGGCGCGCTCACCGCCGCCGGCAGGCTTTCGACGATCGCGCGATTGTCGACCGCGACCGGGATCAGCGACGGATCCCGCGCCACCTCGCGGAACACGATCGGGTGGCGCGTGGTCGCGAAGTGCCGGACGAGCGTGTTGCCGGACTCCAGCGTGGCGGGCAGAGTGGCCGGGCCGTGGACGCGCCGCAGCGGCCCGCCGAGGTCGTCCCGCAGGTAGACGGCGACCTTCTCGACGTCGAACACCGTGCGGATCAGGTTCTCGACCTGGGGGGCCAGGTCCTCGGGCCTCCCGCCCGGCATGAACGCGCTGCTCACCCGCTCC
>DAIUEO010000183.1:1523-2236 GCA_036845125.1 Candidatus Eiseniibacteriota bacterium
CGCGTAGAAGTTGCGGTCGATGAACCGTCGCACCGCGCGATTGGCCCCCGCGCTCACCGTGAGGTAGAGGCCGCCGCCGCCGACGAGCAGGTAGAACGCGACGCTCACCACGCGTTTCCATTCCGGCGTCAGAACCGGGAGCACCCGCGACAGCACCGCCATCGCCAGCAGGAACGCGGCGGCCAGCGTGAGCGAGACCGACGAGTAGTAGATGACGGGGCGCGCCACCGGCACGCTCAGGTCCGACAACCGGCGCTGGGCGAGCCCGAAGGCGGTGACGATTCCGGCGACGAACATCGGCACCGCGCTCAGCACGAGCCACGACACCCGGAGTCCGTTGTAGAGCAGTCCGCCCGAGATCACGAGGAGCTGGGACAGGATGCCGACCAGGAACGCGACGAACATCGGGCGCAGCCGCTGGAGCGCGGTGGGGGGGGCCGAGCGCAGCATGCGCTCGAGGTTCATCAGCACCGCGACCAGCACCACGACCAGGTACATCAGGTAGATCTTGCCGAGCGTGCCGAGCACCACGACCGCCGCGCCGCCCGTGCCCCGCACCTCGCGCACCACATGCGGCGAGCCGCCGATACCCAGCGACCCGAAATTGAGCTTGCCCGGATTGGCCTTGGAATAGGCCACCAGTTCACGGATGTTGCTGGCGGGAATGTTGCCGGTAAGGTACAGACCTTCCCAGGGAAACACCATGTTGGTGA
>DAIUEO010000183.1:2246-5411 GCA_036845125.1 Candidatus Eiseniibacteriota bacterium
CGCGAGCGGCGAGCCGCCGAGCACGCTCATCCCGATGCAGCCCACCAGCGCCACACCCAGGAAGACGCCAGCGTTCCGGAGCTGGTTCCAGGGATCGCGCCGGGCCAGCACCAGGCTGAGCGTGAGCCAGAGCCAGGACGCGAGCGCCGAGGTGCGCGCCAGGTAGACCGCCCACCCACGCACCGAAACCGGGTCGGCGTCGAGAATCCCGAGGGTCCCCGCCTGGAAGGCCGCCATCGACAGAAACGCCGCCGAAAAGAGGAGGGTGGTGAGCCAGTGCCCGCGCCGGAGCGTGGCGAGCACGCCAATCGCCCCCGCGAGCAGAGCGCTCGCGAGGATCAGGGTCACCTGGATGGGCGAGGCGGTCGTCCCCAATCAATGCTCCCCTATCGCTGCGACCGGTCGCCGCAGTCGCGAAATTGATAACACACTCGTGCTTTCGAAGCCGGGTCCGGCCGGCCGCAGAGAGGCTAGTAGACGCCGCGGCGGGAGAAGAGGACGACGACCGTACGGAAGAGAATGAAGAGGTCGAACCCCGGCGTCAGGTGCTCCAGGTAGGTGCGGTCCAGCTCCACTTTACGCTCCATTGGGATGTCGTCGCGCCCGTTCACCTGCGCCCATCCCGTGATCCCCGGCTTCAGCGCGTCGACGGAAACCGCCTGCCGCATGCCGATCAGGTCGTACTGGTTGTAGAGCGCGGGGCGCGGGCCCACGATCGTCATGTCGCCCTTGAGCACGTTCCAGAGCTGCGGAAGCTCGTCGAGGCTGGTGCGGCGCAGGAAGCCGCCGAGGCGCGTCACCCGGCTCGAGCCCGGTCCCATGAGGTGCGAGGCGAGATCCGGAGTGCCCACCTTCATGGTGCGGAACTTGAGGATCGTGAACTCGGAGCTCCTGCGGCCGCTCCGGCGCTGGCGGAAGAGCACCGGGCCCGGTGAATCGAAGCGGATCGCGAGCGCGATGATCGCGAAGACCGGCGACAGCACGAGCAGCGCGCCGCCCGCGATCATGATGTCGAGCAGCCGGCGCACCATGGCATACAGACCGGCCGGACGATTCGGAACGTCGCGGCCGTGCGCCGCCCGTTCGACCTCGCGGAGCACCGTCTCGAGCCTCGCGCCGGCCGCGTGGCGCGAGTAGTTCGCCTCCACGAACGGCGGCCCCGCGCGACCCAGCTCGCGCCGGCGCTCCGGCTTCCCCGCGAGCTCCACGAGCGCCTCCGCCAGCGCCCCGCCGTTCCCGGGCTCGACCACCACACCGCCGCCCGAGCGCTCGACCACGTCGGCGGCATCGCCGGTGACGGCGGCGACCACCGGACGGCCGCACGCGAGATAGTCGAAGAGCTTGACCGGGATGGTCTCGCCGTAGAACTGGCCGGCGCGGGTGGTGGCGACACAGACGTCGGCGGCGCGGATCGTCTCCACCAGGCGTTCGGGCGGCTCGCTCGGACGGAACTCCACGTGCTGGAGTTGCTGCTCGCGTGCGCGCCGCTCGAGCTCGGCCTTGGCGACGCCGTCCCCCACCAGCAGGAAGCGGATCTCGCTCCGGTCCTTCAGCCGCTCGGCGGCATCCATCAGCGCCTCCATGCCGTGAACGAGCCCGTGCGTGCCGGCGTAGAGCACGGTGAAGCGCGCTGCTTCCATCGCGGACGGCTCGCCGTTCGACGATTCGGCGGCGGGCCGGAACAGCTCGGTGTCGGCGCCGTTGGTGATCAGGGTGAGGCGCGCGTCCTCGATCCCGCGATCTTCGATCCGCACCCGCATCCCCGGCGTGACCACGACCACGCGGTGCGCGCGTACCTGGAGGAAGCGCGAGATCGCGGCCAGCACGCGGGCCACGAATCCGTCCCGCATCTCGCCGAGCGCGATCGCGGCGTGTGGCCAGTCGTCCCGGACGTCGAGCACGAGCGGGGCGCGGCGGAGCCGGCTCACGAGCCAGGCAGTGATCCCGTGGAAGAGCGGCGGCGTGGTGGCGAGCACGACATCCGGCCGCGAAGCGCCGAGTGCCGCCGGAAGCGCGGCACAAGCGAAGCTCAGGTGGTTCCACAGGCGGGTCCACGCGTTCTTCCGCGGCGTGGCGTAGAGCCACACCCGCTCGATCCGGATTCCGTCGAGCGTCTCCGACTTCCGCCGCGTCCCGCGGAACTCCGGCCGGATCACTCCCGAGGGATGGTTCGGCAGACCCGTCACCACCGTCACCTCGTGGCCGAGCGCCGCAAGCGAGCGCGCGAAGTGCAGCGCCCGCGCCGGCGCCGCGCCGGTTTCGGGCGGGAAGTACTGGGAGATGAAGAGCACGCGCATGGTCAGCCGCCGACCGCGATCACGACGCCTTCCCGGCGCGCCCGGCCGCCGAGCGGACCCACGAGCCGACGCGGGGACGCGCCCGCAGCAGCCAGGCCTCCGAGGCATTGAGCGCAGACCAGCCCGCGCCGCCACCGAGCCAGCAGTGGATCGCGAGCCTGGATCCCAGGCTTCCGGCGATGTCGCGGCGGAAGGCGGTGTCGCCTCCGTGGTTCAGCCACCGATGCGAGCGATCGCGGCCGCGGCGGGCCTCCTCCCAGCAGAGCAGCGCGAACGCACCGTCGCGCCGCGCCTCGTTCGAGGACGCACCGGTGCGCCCGTCGAGCACGCCGCCCGGCCGCGAGCCATCACCGATCCCGGCTTCGATGCGACCCCGCCGCTCGGCCACCAGGAGCCACATCCACGGCAGCTCCCACTCGCGCCAGCCTTCGCCGGGCAATGGCTCGGTGGCGGGATCGACGAGCTCGATGCCGCGGCGCTTCATGGTGCCCTTCTGCAGGTCGCGGAATGCGCGGCGGCTCGCGGCGGTGTCGGCTTCTCGCACCTGGTATTCGCGGGCGATCGCGTTCCGCACCAGACGCTGCTTCGACTCGTGCATGGCCTCGAGCAGCTCCTCGTCGGTGTGCCGCAGCGACTGGAAGATGGTGCTCCCGGCAGGGAACGAATGGACGGAGTCGGGTGGATCGACGGGAAGGAAGCAGTGGAGCCTTTTGCCCCGCGTCGCGCGCGACAGCGCCTCGAACACCCAGCGCGCGTCCCCGGCCTCCGGTGCGGGCTCCTCGGGATCACCCTCGATCGCGATCTGCCAGCGCCACGGCCAGCCGCAGGCGTAGCCGTCACCCTGAACCCGCAGCACGGCGGCCGCGCC
>DAIUEO010000184.1:0-5394 GCA_036845125.1 Candidatus Eiseniibacteriota bacterium
AGCGGCTACCTGCCGGGGCGCGTCCGCAGCACGAAGCCCGGCATGGTGATGCTGCGCACCGACCTTCCGCTCGAGCGCGAGTACGTGATGACGGTCGAGCCCGGCGTGTACTTCATCCCCACGCTGCTGCGGAACCCGGAGAACCGCTCACGCCACGCGGACGCCGTGAACTGGTCGCGCGTGGACGCGCTGCTCGAGTTCGGCGGCATCCGCATCGAAGACAACGTGCGGGTGACCGACGGCGCACCGGAGAACCTCACGGCGGCCGTCCCGAAGTAGTCTCGAGGCACGACGGCCGAGGGGCGCGGAACTCATGGGTGGCTACGAGCCTTTCTACCGCGATTTCGATCTGCCCGTGATGCGCCGGCTCCGGCAGGACGCCTACGGGGAGGACATCGGCCAGCACTCGTGGGTCGGCGCCGATGAGGTCCGCGAGGATGTCCGCCGCCTCGGGTTGGTGAAGTCGAGCCGGTTGCTCGACCTCGGCTGTGGCCCGTGCGGACCCCTCACCTACATCCTCTCGACCGTGGGCTGTTCCGGGAGCGGCCTGGAGCTGAACTCATCGGCCGTGCTGGCGGGCCGCGCGCGGGCCATAGCCCTGGGTGTCGCGGATCGGCTTGCGGTGCAGGAGGCCGACCTGAACGAGCCGTTGCCATTCGAAGGTGATTCCTTCGACGCCGCGCTCTCCCTCGACGTCGTTCTGCACGTCGGCGACCGCGGTGCGCTGTTCCGCGAGATCGCGCGCGTCGTCCGCCCTCGCGGACGTTTCCTGCTGACCGATGCCGGCGTGGTCACCGGCTGCGTCTCGAACGAGGCCATCCGCCGGCGGAGCGTCCATGGCTTCACCCAGTTCGTTCCCCCCGGCTGGAACGAGTCGCAGCTCGAGGCGGCCGGATTCCGGGTCCTCGAGAGCGAGAACCGGAATGCGACCCTGCTGAGGAATGCCCGCGGCCGGCAGGCCGCGCTACGGGCGCATCGCCTCGAGCTCGAGACGCTCATGGGCGCGGCCCTCCTCGAGGCCCAGTGCGAATACCTCGACATCGTGGTCGAGCTGGCGCAGCAAGGCGCACTGTCGCGCGTGATGGTGCTCGCCGAAGTGATGCCGCGGTGACGGCCGCACCGCATTCCGGCTACGCACGACTCGCGCGCTGGGGGGTGGTGCTGGGGGTCGAGCTCGTCATAGCCCGGATTGACCAATCACGTGATGGCTAGTGGAGGCGCTTCCTCCGGTTGCGCACGAAATCCCGGAACACGTAGGCGCCCACGTTCGCCGGGTCGGTCTCGTAGATGCGCCCGTGGTTCAGCTCGGTGAGCTTGCGCACGAAGTCCAGCAGCGGGGCGTCGGTGGCGAGCATGAACGTGGTGATCGTGATGCGTTTCCGCCGGCAGAAGGACGCCTCTTCCAGCGTCTTGTTCACGATCTTGGGGTCGAGGCTGAAGGGATTCTTGTAGAGACGGCCGAACTCGCGGATCGCTGACGGCTTGCCGTCGGTGATCATGAAGATCTGCTTGTTGACGCCCTTCCGACCTTCGAGGATCCGCCGCGCGAGCTGGAGCCCGGCCTTGGTGTTCGTGTGGTAGGGGCCGGCCTGGATGCGCATCAGCTCCTGGGTCTTGACCTGTACGGCGTCGTCACCGAACAGGACGACGTCGAGGCTGTCCTTGGGATAGCGGGTCTTGATGAGCTGGGTCAGCGCCAGCGCGATCTTCTTCGCGGGCGTGATGCGGTCCTCGCCGTAGAGCACCATGCTGTGGCTGATGTCCACCATCAGCACGGTGGCGCACGCCGAGAGGTGCTCCTGCTCGAAGACCGAGAGGTCCTCCTCCTCGATCGTGAGATCGTCCACGCCGCCGCGCTTCACGGCATTGCTGACCGTTCCGAGCGGATCGAGGTCCGAGAGGTTGTCGCCGAACTGGTAGTGACGCGTCTCGGAGAGGCGCTCGCCGCCCTGGCCCGCGACCGGCGTCCGGTGGTCGCCGGCGCCGCCGGCATTGAGCGCCGAGAAGATCTCGTTCAGAGAATCCTGGCGGATCCGGCGCTCGCCCTTGGGCGTGATGCGCAGCCCCTGCGGCGTGCGCTCGGCCTCGCCCGACTGCTCGAGCATCTTCCGGAAGTCGCCGATTCCGAACTTCTCGTTGAAGAACCCGTACTCCTGCCCGAAGTGCTCCATCCATTTGAGCGCTTCTTCGACGTCGCCACCGGTCTGGAGCAGCAGGTTCCGGTAGATGTCCATGAGCTGGCGGAGGAACTCGAGGTCTTCCGGCCTCGGGCCCCTCCACCGGCTGTAGTCGAATCTCACGAATGTCCCTCTACTTTTTGGTCGCCATCTGGGCCATCTGCGCCATCCAGGCGTCGCTGCGTTGCTTCATCTCGTCGGGAGCGACGTCCTCGACGTGGGTCGCAATCGACCAGCTGTGGCCGAACGGGTCGACAACCGACGCAAACCGGTCGCCCCAGAACATGTTGTCCGGAGCCATCTCGCTCTTCGCTCCGGCATCGAGGGCCGCCTTGTAGGTGCGGTCGACGTCCGGTACGTAGAGCATGATCGAGCCGGTCGTTCCGCCGATCGTGGTCGGCGCCGAGGTCGGGCGACCCGGCGCCTCGTCACCCAGCATGATGTGCGAATCGCCAATCTTGATCTCGGCGTGCATGACGCGATCGCCTTCGCCCATGCGCACGACTTCGGTGGCCCCGAATGCCTTCTTGTAGAACTCGATGGCCTTCGCCGCGCTCTTCACCGTGATCGACGGCGTGACGGCGTGATACCCGTCGGGAATCGGCTTCACCATTTCCTACCTCCTGCAGTGAATGGTCCGTACCTGGGCAAACTGAATCAGTCGTCCCCGAGGCCGCTCAGCATGCTCTTGAGCATGTCCTTGAACGACGTGCGGGAACCATCGGTGCGCTCGCGCGAGAGCATCGAGTGCTGGTGAAGTCCCTCGAGCGCCAGCTCCATGGCCACCACCGCTTCCTCGGGGTTCGAGGTCGGCAGGTAGCGCGCCGTGAGCTGTGCGAGCCCGTTCACGGACTGGAGCTGCTTCGCGTACTCGGGCTGCGGCATGTCGTCGGAGACTTCGATGTGGTTGCCCGAGGAGAACCACTCGAGCACCGTCTTGTATTCGGAGGACGCTGCCGGTGACTCGCCGGAGGATGCCGACGAGCGCCCGCGCCGGGGCTTGAACGCGTCGGGGAAGCGCTGCGCGAAGTGGGCCTTGATCCCGCGGCCGAGCAGCGCGCGCGCCACGTTGAGTGCCCCCTCCTGCTCACCTTCCAGCACCAGCTCGACCTTGCCGCTCACCGCGGACACCGCCTGCTGGAGATCGCACACCCGGGCGGTGACGCGCTTCTCGTGCTGCATCAGCCCACGCCGCTCGGCGTTCGACACCAGGTTCTCGAGCAGCGCGATCGGCAGGCGCGCCGAGACCCCGGAGTTCTGGTCCACGTACTCGCTCTTCCGCGCCTGGATCGCCACTTCCTCCACCAGCTCGCGCATGAAGCTCGGGACCGTCACCTGCACCTCGCCCTCGCGCGCCACCCAGGATTCCTGGGAGGTGATCTCGAGCCCGTCCTCGCGGCGCAGCGGGTAATGCGTCACGATCTGCGAGTTGATGCGATCGCGGAGCGGCGTGATGATGTTGCCGCGGTTGGTGTAGTCCTCCGGGTTGGCCGAGAAGCACATCAGCACGTCGAGCGGCATGCGCACCGGAAAGCCGCGGATCTGGAAATCCTTTTCCTCGAGAATGTTGAGCAGCCCGACCTGGATGCGCGGCTGGAGGTCCGGAAGCTCGTTGATCGCGAAGATGCCCCGGTTCGTCCGCGGAATGATCCCGTAGTGGATGACCCGCTCGTCGGAATAATCGAGGCGGAGCGTCGCCGCCTTGATCGGATCGATGTCGCCGATCAGGTCGGCGATCGTCACGTCCGGGGTCGCGAGCTTTTCCTGGTAGCGCTGGTCGCGGTGAATCCAAACGACGGGAGCGTCGTCCCCCCGCGTCTCCACGAGCAGGCGCGCGTGGTGCGTGATCGGGTTCGTGGGCTCGCTGTTGAGCGGGCAGCCCTCGAGCGCCGGAATCCATTCGTCGAGCAGCGTGGAGAGGGAACGCAGCAGGCGCGTCTTCGCCTGGCCGCGGAGTCCGAGCAGGATGAAGTCGTGCCGCGACAGGAGCGCGTTGACGATCTGGGGCTCGACCGTGTGCTCGTATCCGATGATCCCGGGGAACAGCGGCTCACGGCTGCGAAGGCGCGCGATCAGGTTGCTGCGAATCTCGTCCTTCACCGAACGCGGCCGATACCCGGCATCGCGCAAGGCGCCCAGGGTACGGGGTCTCGTGCTCAAGGGGATCTCCTCAGGTCTGCGGCGCAGTGGGATGACAAGAGTCTAGGCGCTCGCCGGTCCGTGTTCCAGCCGTCGATGACGCACGCGGCGTGGACTGACGACCTGTGAACATTTCGTTTCGGCCCTCGGCTTAGGTTGCGATCGATGGACCGCGATCCCGCCTATCTGGCCGAATGCTTGGCGCTGCAGCAGGCCGTCAAACCCTTCCGGACCCTGGCCGAGCTGCGCGCGAGCCCTGAGTGGCGCCAGCTCGCGCCACGGTTCCAGACGCTGCTGGGCTCGATCCGGCGCTGGTCGCCCCCGCAGACGCCGGCCGCCGGGGCCGACGACCGGGTCAAGGTCGTCCACTGGAACGTCGAGCACGGCAACTGGTACGACCAGGTCGAGAAGGCCCTCCTCCGTCACCCGGATCTCGCCGACGCCGACGTGTTGATGTTCAACGAGATCGACCTCGGCATGGCGCGCGCCGGGAACCGCGACGTCACCGTCGACCTGGCCCAGGCGCTCGACCGGCACAGCGTGTGGGCGCCGCTCTTCATGGAAACCACCCTCGGCCGCGACGACGACGCCGTCACCGCCGCCGGCCGCGACAACGAGGAAGGTCTGTTCGGACTCGCCGTCCTCTCGCGCTGGCCGATCGCCGAGGTGCGCGTCATCGACCTGCCCAGCCCCGAGGACTACCAGTTCGACGTCGAGCGCATGGTGGGCCGGCACATCGCGCTGATCGCCGTGATCGAGCGCCCCGGCGCGCCGTTCGTGGCCGTGGCCTCCCACCTGGAGGTGCATCGCACGAAACGCCATCGCGCCGACCAGGCCCGGGCCATCGCCCAGGCGCTCGAACACGAGCGCCGGCCGATCGTCTTCGCGGGCGATTTCAACTCCCATACGTTCGACCGTGGACGGGCTCACGACCCCCTGGCCGGAGCCGTCGTATTGATGCTGGCGCCCAGCCCGGCGATCCGCCGGCGCCTGCTCCACCCCGACCGCGGCCCGGCCCGTGAGCCGTTGTTCGCCGTGCTCAAGAAGGCGGGCTTCGAATGGGACCGGTTCGTGGACC
>DAIUEO010000185.1:0-5389 GCA_036845125.1 Candidatus Eiseniibacteriota bacterium
CGCGGCGGATCAGCGCCGCGACGGCAGACGAACCTGGGTCGGGGAGGGACAGCAAGACGGAATCGAGGATGAAGCTCATGGGGCGAGCCCGCGTGCGCTCGATGGTCGCCGCGGCGCTCGCCCTATCATTGCCGGTGGCCGCCTCCGCCGGCACCACGGGTAAGATCCAGGGCCGCGTCATCGACCGCGCCAAGCAGCCGCTGGTGGCGGCCAACGTCTCGGTGCCGCTGGCCCGCACCGGGGCCGTCACCGACGCCGACGGGCGCTACCAGATTCTCAACGTGCCGGCCGGCACCTACGAGATCAAGGTGAGCCTGATCGGATACCGCGGCGTCGCCATGCAGGACGTCGTGGTGTCGGCCGACCAGACGGCGACGGTCGACCTCATCCTCGAGGAGGCGCCGGTCGAGGTCCAGGAGATCGTGGTCAGCGCGCGCCGCCCGGTGGTGGACGTGAGCCTCACCAGCACGCTGGCCTCCCTCGACCGCAAGGAGATCCAGGCGCTGCCGGTGCAGGAGCTGCAGGACGTGGTGAACCTGCAGGCCGGCGTGGTGGACGGCCACTTCCGCGGCGGACGGGCCGGCGAGGTGCAGTACCAGGTGGACGGCGTCACCGTGAACAACTCCTACGACAACACCTCGGTGCTGAGGCTCGACCGCTCGCTGCTCGAGGAGGTGCAGGTGATCAGCGGCACCTTCGACGCCGAGTACGGGCAGGCAATGAGCGGTGTGGTGAATGCCGTGCTGAGGCGCGGGACCGAGCAGTTCCGCTGGGACGGCGAGATCCTGATCGGAGGCTACGCGTACCAGGGTGGCGATAAGCGCCGCACCGAGTACCAGTCCACGCTCGGGCCGTTCGACCTCGGGACCTCGGCCTTCAACGCGCCCGGGCTCCACCAGAACTACCAGATCAGCTTGAGCGGGCCGCTCGGCCTGCCCCAGACCTACTTCCTGATCAACGGGCGGCGCTACCTGGTGGACGACTACCTCGAGGCCGAGCACCGCTACACGACGACGATGGGCGACGTGCCCGACTCGCTCGAGGACGAGATTTCGCCCGAGGTGTGGAAGGTGACCCACCCGGACGGCGACGGATCGCACGAGCCGCTCGGCTATTCGAAGGAGTGGTCCGGCGTGCTCAAGCTCACCCAGCGCTCGATCAAGAACACCGAGCTCAACTACCAGGCGGTGGTGAACCAGATCAAGCGGCGCGACAGCAACTGGGCGTACCGGCTGAACCCCGACGGCATCTCGCGCAAGGAGACGTTCTCGATCTCCCATGGCCTCGACGTCACGCACACGCTCTCCAGGACCATGTTCCTGAGTGCCAACCTGCGGCAGAACTACTTCAACTACGAGGACATGCTCTACGACGACCTCTACGATGGTCGCTACGACCAGGCCGGACCCGGCATCGGGATCTCGGCCTACGAGTACGGCGCCAACGTGCAGGGGGTCGAGTTCAACCGCTTCACCCAGAAGACCAACTCGATCGTGGCCAAGGGCACGCTCACGAGCCAGCTGTCGCGCCACCAGCAGGTCAAGGTCGGCGGCGAGTTCGAATGGCCGACGCTCGAGTTCGGCACGCCCGGCCACCTGCTCTACAGCGCGGGCTCCGGGATCCAGCGGGTCGAGAACCTGCCTCCCTACTATCCGGCCGTCCAGACGTACCACCCGCGGTCCGCGTCGGGCTTCGCCCAGTCCGCGGGGGAGTGGAACGACCTCAACCTGCGGGTGGGGCTGAGGCTCGACTGCTTCAATCCGATGACCACGCTGCCGAGCGACCTCGCGAACCCGGCCAACACCATCGAGGGGGCCCCGCCCTCGCCGCTCGTGCCCACCACGCGGAAGTTCACGCTCTCGCCGCGGCTCGCCGTCTCCTATCCCGTGACCCGTGATGCCGCGCTGTTCTTCGCCTACGGACACTTCATCCAGATGCCGGGGCTGGGCCAGATCTACACCAACGCCGACTACCAGATGCTCCAGAACATCCAGGCCAGCTCCACTTCGTACGACATCATGGGGAATCCGGACATCAAGCCGGAGAAGACGGTGCAGTACCAGTTCGGGTACCGCCAGGCGCTCACCGATTGGTTCGGCGTCGAGGCCAACGTGTTCTACAAGGACGTCCGGGATCTGCTGGGGGTCGAGTTCATCGCAACCTACAACGATGCCGAGTACGCGCGCTGGACCAACGTTGACTACGGGACCGTGGTGGGGACGACGATCTCGCTCGATCAGCGCCAGCGCGGTCCGTTCTCGTGGGCGCTCGACTACACCTGGCAGCGCGCCTACGGGAATTCGAGCGACCCGCGCGAGACCGCGACGCGGGCCGAGGCGGGGGAGGATCCCCGGCCGCGCAACGTTCCCTTCAACTGGGACCAGCGGCACACGCTCAACCTGACGCTCGGGTTCAGCGACCCGCGGCTCTTCCTCGGCACCATGGTGTTCCGCGCCGCGAGCGGCCAGCCCTACACGCCCAACACCGAGACCGGATTCGGCACCGGTTCCCAGACCAACTCGGGACGGAAGCCTTCGTCGCTCGTCATCGATCTCAGGGGCGAACGTCCGCTCCTGATCGGCGGCCGCTCGCTGTCGCTGTTCGGGCGCGTCTTCAACCTGTTCGACTCCCGTTTCCTCAACAGCGGCACCTACGGCACCGTGTTCAGCACCAGCGGCAGCCCTTACTACTCGCGCTTCCCGGAGGTCGACCGCGTGCCGCTCCACGACCCGACGCGCTTCTACCCGCCGCGACGGATCGAGCTGGGGCTCACGTTCACCTCGGAGCGTCCGCGGGTCGTGGCGGCGAAACCATGAGCACCCGCCTTCTCGCCACCGTCCTCGTCCTCGCCTTAGGCCTGGGAACGCCCGGGGTCGCCGCCGCGAAGAAGCCGCGCGCGGCCGCGGCCCGGACCGCCGCGGACTCCCTGGGGACGATCGACGCCGAGCGGGTCGGGAACCACGACGCCGCCAACATCCGCACCCGGTTCTGGAACTTCGGCATGGTCGGCGACTACCCGTCCGATCCGATCAACGTCGACCTCAGCACCTTCCACTCCGCCGAGGTTCCGCGCGGCAGCGGCATGAACTACACCGACGGCATCACCCCGTTCGTGCTGGCGCGCATCGTCGACCAGGACGGCCAGGTCGTCACCCTCATGGAGACCGGGTTCCGCGAGCGTCAGAAGCTGCTCGGCCCGCCGTTCCCGGAGCAGGCGCAGATGCGCTTCGAGCCGCGTCCCGGCTACTTCGACTCGGTGGCGAGCAGGAACCGCACTCGCTCACCCGCGATCAGCACCGATCCCCATACCTGGCCCCCGACGTGGCCGGACAAGGATCACACCTGGGACGGCGCCTGGAACGGATACTTCGGCAAGCAGATCAACGCCGAACAGGAGAGCTACACCGTCATGGACGACGTTCTCTACGGATACACCAATGATTGGAATTATCACCCGGATGCCAACAACCCCACCCGCGGAGGCCTCGGGTTGCGCATCGCGGTGCGCGGGTTCCAGTGGGCCAATCCCCAGGCCGGCAACGTCATCTTCTGGCACTACGACATCACCAACGAGAGCACCACGGCCTACAACGACAGCATCTTCTTCGGGCTCTACATGGACTCCGGTGTCGGCGGCTCGGCGGTGTCGTGCGACGGGATCGCCGAATCGGACGACGACAACGCCACCTTCGACCCCTCGCTCGGCTTGAACCTGGTCTACACCTTCGACAAGAATGGACACGGACGCGACCTCTCGGGGAACTGCGGCCGCACCGGGTACCTCGGCTACGCGTACCTCGAGACTCCCGGCAACCAGTTCGACATCGATTCGACCGGCACCGGGATCGACAACGACTCGGACGGGATCAAGAACGAGAATCGCGACGGCGGCCCCGGGGATCTGATCACGGGGAAGCCCGAAATCCTCGCCCACCTGGCGGCCAACTACGACACCACGCTCTTCGTCCAGTACTACGGACCGATTGCCAACCGCCCCGCCTACCGCATCGGAAGCTGGTGGACCGGCGACGAGGACATGGACTGGATCCCGGAGCTGAGCGACGTCGGGGCCGACGGGCTGCGCGAGACCGGAGACATCGGCGAAGGGGACGGGACCCCCACCGAGGGCGAGCCCAACTTCGACCGCACCGATCTCAACGAGTCGGATCAGATCGGGCTCACCGCCTTCAAGATGAACCGCATCATCTGCGGGGGCGTGGTGGGCGATGACATCGTCTTCTACCGGACCTCGAGCTTTGACTGGCCCAAAGAGCTCTACGACCGGTGGATCAGCAACGATCCCGCGCTGAAGTTCGACACCACGCCCGCCGTGAACTGCAATATCGGCTTCCTGTTCGCCTCGGGGCCGTTCCAGCTCAAGCCCGGGAAGACCGAGCGCTTCAGCCTCGCGCTGGTCTACGGCGCCGATATCACCGAGCTGCGCACCAACGTGCGCACGGTGCAGCAGATCTACAACGCGAACTACCTGTTCGCAGTGCCGCCGCCGCTGCCGACGCTCACCGCCGAGACCGGTGACGGGGTCGTGCGCCTGTCGTGGGACAACGTGTCCGAGCGCGCGATCGACCCGGTGTCGGGCGACACCGACTTCGAGGGCTACCGCATCTACCGGTCCACGGACCCGAACTTCCTCGACACGCGGGTGGTCACCTCGCCCCGCGGCAATCCGTACCCGAGCAATGGCAAGCCGCTCGTCCAGTTCGACCTCGAGGATGGACGCCGCGGCTACTCGAAGAAGCAGGTCGAGGGCGTGGCCTACTGGCTCGGCGAAGACACCGGCCTCAGGCACACGTTCGAGGACCGAAACGTCACCAACGGCCAGGAGTATTTCTACGCGGTCTGCGCCTACGATTACGGGTCGCTCGAGAACGTTCCCGACAGTGTCTCCTATTACCCGTCCGAGAACACGATTGCGGTCTCGCGAACCACCCGCGGCGGACTCGTCCTGCCCCGGAACGTGGTGGTGGTGAGACCGAACCCGCGCATACCGACCTGGCAGGAGGCCTTTGCCGACACCGCGATCCAGGTGGCCGGTCGGGGGCTGGGCGACGTCGGTGTCCGCGTCGTGAACTCGAACCTGGTCCCGGACCACCTGTTCAGGATCAGCTTCACGACGCCCGCGCCCGACTTCAACAAGCGTCCCGACCATGGCCCGCACCTGGTTGTAGAGGAAGCCGTGCCGGTGGACCACCCAGCCCAGCTCTCCGGCGCGCGGCCGGCGCAGGATGCAGGCCGCCCGCTCCGGGGCAGGCGGACCGAGGGACGTCGCGATGGTGCGCATGGCCGCGACGAGGTTGCGGGCCTGGTGATCGCCCAGCCCGCGGAGCATCGCGCCCACGGCGTCGACCTGCGCCGTGTAGCCGGTGATGTA
>DAIUEO010000186.1:0-5187 GCA_036845125.1 Candidatus Eiseniibacteriota bacterium
GGTGAGCCCCTCGCGGAACACCATCGCCTTCACGTAGGTGAAGGGCGCGACCCCGAGCACGCCCGGCACGGTCCGCACCGCCCGCTCGACGCCGGCCGCATCCGTCACCCCGGCGGCGTCGGCGCCCAGCACCACGACGTGGGCGTCGGTGCCGGCGATCCGCGACTGGATCTCGTTCTCGAATCCGTTCATCACCGCGAGCACCGTGAGGAGCGCGGTCACGCCGAGCGCGACGCCGCCGATCGAGATCCCGGTGAGGAGCGTGATGAAGCCGCTGTGCCGCCGCGCCCGCAGGTAGCGGGCGGCGATCCACCAGGAAACGCTCATTCCCTATGCACGGCCGGCCGGTTCGGAAGTGACGGTCTCGTCGTCGTGCGGCTCGCTGCGGCCCTCCTCGGGACGGAGCTGTGGGAACAGCAGCACGTCGCGGATCGAGCGTGAATCGGTGAGCAGCATCACGAGCCGGTCGATCCCGATGCCGACGCCGCCGGTGGGCGGCATGCCGTACTCGAGCGCGCGGACGTAGTCGTGGTCCATCGGCTGGGTCTCCTCCGCGCCCGCGGCCCGCGCCTCGGCCTGCGCCTCGAACGCCGCGCGCTGGGCGTCCGGATCGTTCTGCTCGCTGAAGGCGTTGGCGATCTCGGTGCCCGCCACGAAGAGCTCGAAGCGTTCGACCACGCCCGGCCGCGTCCGGCTCGGACGCGCGAGCGGCGAGGTCTCGATCGGGTAGTCGATCACGAAGGTGGGCTGTCTCAACTCCGGCTGGATCAGCTCCGAGAACAGCGCATCGATCAGCACGCCGGCGCCCGCGCCGGGCCGCGTCTCCACCCCCAGCCGCGTGGCGACCCCCGCGAGCGCTGCGCGGTCCATCCCCACCACGGGCTCGCCGACCCGCTCGCTCACCGCATCGATCATCGACAGCCGGCGGAAGGGTGGCGTGAAGTCGAGCGCCTCGCCGTCGAACGAGCACCGGCGCCCGGCCTCCGCGCCGAGTACGCGGTCGGCGGCCTCGCCAACCAGGGTTTCGGTGAGATCCATCATGTCGTGCACGTCCGCGAACGCCTGGTAGAACTCCAGCATCGTGAACTCGGGGTTGTGCGTGCGGTCCATGCCCTCGTTGCGGAAGTCGCGCGAGAACTCGTAGACGCGCTCGAGCCCGCCCACGATCAGCCGCTTGAGATAGAGCTCGTTCGAGATCCGGAGGTAGAGCTCCATGTCGAGCGCGTGGTGGTGGGTCACGAAGGGACGCGCGAACGCGCCGCCATAGAGCGGCTGGAGCACCGGGGTCTCGACCTCCAGGTACTCGCGGCGCTCGAGCCCCTCGCGCAGCGCAGCGATGAGCCGGGCGCGGCGCCGGAACGCCTCGCGCACCTCGAGGTTCATGAACAGGTCCACGTAGCGCTGGCGGAAGCGCGTCTCGGGATCGCGGAGCCCGTGCCACTTCTCGGGCATCGGCCGCAGCGCCTTGGCGAGCAGCTCCACCTCGTCGACGCGCACCGTGATCTCGCCGGTGCGGGTGCGGAACAGCGGACCCTGGACGCCGATCCAGTCACCGAGGTCGAGGAGCCGATAGCGCTCGAAACGCTCCCCCAGATGGTCTTCGCGGAAGTAGAGCTGGATGCGGCCGCTGCCATCGAGCAGGTGGGCGAACCCGGCCTTGCCGTGGCCGCGCACCGCCATCACCCGCCCCGCCACGCGTACCACTTCGCCCGGCTCGGGGCCGACCTGCTCGCCGCGTGCGACCAGCGAGGCCGCCGGCTGCGTGTCGGCGAAGCGGTAGGCATAGGGCGGCACGCCGATCGCCCGCCACTGGGCGATCTTCTCGCGACGCATCCGAATGTGCTGTTCGAGGGACAGGGGATCGCTCCAGACGCGTACTTACGGCCTTAAGCACCGTTGCTCGGGAACGCGCGAATCTAGGAAGGCTGTGCGGAACCCGTCAAGAAGGCTGGGTGGAACGGTGCAATTGCTCGATGGCCAGCTTGCCGGCCGCCGGGTCCACCGGCACCGGATACTCGCCGCTGAAGCAGGCGTGACAGTACTGCGTTCCGTCGCGCTCGGTCGCGAGCAGCCCCTCGAGCGACAGGTACCCGAGGGAATCGGCGCCCAGGTACTCGCAGATCTCGGCGGGCGTCTTGAGCGCGCCGATCAGCTCGCGACGGCTCGGGGTGTCGATGCCGTAGAAGCAGGGGTGGGTGACCGGCGGCGATCCGACGCGGAAATGCACCTCGGTCGCGCCGTTCCGCTTGAGCATACGCACCAGCTTGCGCGACGTCGTGCCGCGCACGATCGAGTCGTCCACCAGCACCACCCGCTTCCCGACGAGGATCTCGCGCACCGGGTTGAACTTCACGCGCACGCTCGAGTCCCGGCCCGACTGCTGGGGCTGGATGAACGTCCGGCCGACGTAGTGGTTCCGGATGAGGCCGAGCTCGAAGGGAATCCCGGTCGCCTCGCTGTAACCCAGGGCGATCGAGTTGCTCGAGTCCGGAACCGACAGCACGAGGTCGGCTTCCGCCGGATGCTCGATCGCGAGCCGCTTCCCGATGGCGCGACGGATGCGGTCGACCGTGACCCCGAAGACGCGGCTGTCGGGCCGCGAGAAGTAGATGTGCTCGAATATGCACTGCCGGAGCGGCACCGCCGCCTCGAGCGCACGCCGCGAGCGCAGGCCCTGGTGATCGATCCGCACCAGCTCGCCGGCCTCGATGTCGCGCACGTATTCGGCCGCCACGAGATCGAGCGCGCAGGTCTCGCTCGCCAGCACGTAGCCGTCGCCGAGGCGGCCGAGCACCAGCGGCCGGAAGCCGTGGGCGTCGCGCAATCCGTACACGGCGTCGCGGGTGAGCACGATGAGCGAGAACGCTCCGCGCACCTGCTGCACCGCTTCGACGAGCGCCTCCTCGGACTGTTCGTTGGATGCGAGCGCCATCAGGTGGAGGAAGATCTCGGTGTCGAGCGTGGTCTGGAAAATGGATCCCGACGACTCGAGCGACCGCCGGAGATCGTGGGCGTTGACCAGGTTGCCGTTGTGCGCGAGTGCGAGCGGCCCGCCGCGGTAGACCACCGTCAGCGGCTGGGTGTTCTCGCGCGTGACGCTGCCCGCGGTCGAATAGCGGTTGTGTCCGATCGCCATCGAGCCCGGGAGCTTCGAGATCGCGTTGTTGTTGAACACCTCCGAGACGAGACCGAGCCCCTTGTGGATGTGAAACGCACCGCGCTCGTCGGCGGACACGATGCCGGCCGACTCCTGCCCGCGATGCTGGAGCGCGTGGAGACCGAGGCATACCACCTCGGCCGCATGCGGCACGCCGATCGCGGCGAAGACTCCGCACTCCTCCCGCCATTCCTTCCCGGCGGAAACGACCGCATTCGGTGGTTTCATTTCGAGGCCTCCGCGTTCACGTCGAACCACTCCAGGGGAACCTTGTCTTCCGCGAACCGCACATCCTGGAACACCGGATTGGCGAGCAGGCCGTGACGGCGGTCCCTCAGCACCGCGAGCTCGCGGAGCGCGGACTCCGGATCGCCCGCGGCGAAGCGCGCCACCCAGGCCGTGCCTTCGCGGATCCGGACCTCCTCGCCGCACTCGTGGCGCCACCAGCGCTCGGCGCCGGGACGGCTCTCGCCCCCGCGCTCCGTGATCAGCACGGCCCGCTCCTCGCGCCCGACCGGGGCACGGTCGCGGGTCGAGAGCCGGAGCGTGCAGCGCTCCTTGTGGGGATTGTAGAACTGGGTCGAGCGGTGCAGAAGCTGTTCGATGCGGGCCCGCCCCGGAAGGATGCCCTGGAGCTCGAAAACCCGCAGCCGCCGCAGGGAGGCCAGCTCCCGCCCGGCGCCCAGCCGGCGGCGGGCGACGTCCCGCGCCGAGATCGCCTCGGGATCGTCCGTGGAGAGCTCGATCCAGGCCTGCGCGACGCGCTGCGTCGAACGTGCGCTCATGAGTCCTCCAGGTGACGGGCCAGGCCGCGGAAGATCTCGAGTCCGGGCCCTGCCCCTTCTTCGCCGCGCTGCCGTGCCTCGTCCCGCCGCTGCGCCCATTCGCCCCCAATCCCACGGGCGAGCCCGGCGAGGTCCTGGGCGCGCTCCGGGTGCGGCATCAGCGCGAGCACGTTGCCGTGCTCGTTCGCGACCCCGGCCGCCGCCATCTCGGCGCCGTTCGGCAGGTCCGGGAATGAATCCGCGGGGCTTCCATCCTCGCGCGCATAGCGCGCGGGAATCTGGCCGCTCCGCGCGAGCGCCTCCATGCGGCCCGCGCCCGCGATGAAGCGTCCCTCGCCGTGGGCCACCGGCATCGGCAGCAGCGTGCCCGGTGCGAGGTGACGGGTGAACACGCACGGGCCCTCCTCGATCCGCACCGTGACCCAGCGCGTGAAGTAGCCGCTGCGACCGCTCATGCGATTCCGCGCGAGCGCCATCTCGACTTTTGCCCCGGACGGCACGAGGCCGCTCTCGACCAGCACCTGGGCGCCGTTGCAGATCCCGAGCACCGGCTTGCCGCGCTCGGCGGCCTCCGCCAGCACCTCCATCAGCGGATCCTTGGAGGCGAGGGCCCCGGCACGCACGCGATCCTGGTACGAGAAGCCGCCGGGCAGGACGTATCCCTGGAAGTCACGCAGCTCCGTCGCCGGCCGCGTCCAGCGGAACACCTCGGCTTCGAGCCCCACGCGGCCGAGCGCCCGCGCGGTCTCGCTCTCGCAGTTGACGCCGGGGAATTGCACGATGGCGATGCGCGGGGTCATTCGAGCTCCTCGTTCCACAGATGCTGCAGCGTGAGGTCCCGCGCCGCTTCCATCTCGGCACGCGACCACGAAAGATCCTCGGCGCCAAGGCCCGAGACGCGCAGCCGTCCACCGGGGCTCACGGAGCCGATCGGCCAGGCCAGCAGCGAGCGCTCGCGTGCCGCCTGGAAGAGCCGCGGCGCACGCTCCGGGCGCACCGCGAACACGATGCCCGGCCGCTCGCAGAAGAGCGCGAACGGCAGCTCGGTCTCGAGCGGGCCGAGCTCGAGATCGGCACCGAGCCCGAGTGACGGCGCGCCGGCGAGCAGCATCTCGGCCACCGCCACGATCAGTCCGCCGTGATCTTGCGGGTTTCGATCAGCTGCTTCCAGCGCGCGTATTCGACCGCCTGGAAACGGCCGAACTGCTCGGGGGTGTTGGCCACGATTTCGAAGCCCTGCGCCAG
>DAIUEO010000187.1:0-4836 GCA_036845125.1 Candidatus Eiseniibacteriota bacterium
ACGATTCCACCGTCGCCGACAGCCCCTCGCGACGGATGCGCCACCGTGCGCCGCCTTCGGGACCGGTCGGGAGCTGCGCCGCGCCGTCGAGCAGCCGCTGGCGCACCGCCATGATATCCACGTCGTCGACTGCCGGGCCGGACTCGCGCCACTCGCCGTGGCTCCGGATCCGCACCGGCAGCCCCGGCCGGATCACCGCGATATCGTCGGGATGCTCGAACACGATCGGGCCCATCTCACTCGAGCCGCGCGGCCGCGCGCCGGAGATCTCGCGGAAGGCCTCGCTCAGGAGATCGAGCGAACGCAGGTGCGACGGCCGCGGCGCGGTGTTGGGGTCGACGGTGGTCGCCCCGTCGGCTGCAGCTGCCGCCTCGGCCGCTTCCGCCGCCTGCTCGTCCATGCGGCGGGCCGCCTCCATCAGGAGCGCGTTCGCCGGCAGCGTCACGAGCTTCATCTCCGGACCCTTCGTGGGATCGAACGAGAACGTACCCCGCAGCGTGGTGAGCACGTTGAACGCGGCTTCGTCGCCCTCGCGGCGCTCCTCGTCGACGGCATTCACGATCGCGCCCTCGCCGAAATAGAGGAAGCGCGCGATCGAGCCTTCGCGGATCGTGAGCACGCCGCTCGCGCGATTCACGAGCAGGAGCTGTGCGACGTCGAAGAGGCTGATGAGGCCGAGGTCGCCGCTCAGCCGTTCCTCGGCCATCAGGCCGCCTTGCGGCCGTCGTCGGAGGAATTCATCGTCGCCGCCGGTGTGAGATGGGCGGCCGCGTCTTCGTGGCTCACGAGCCCGGCGCGCACCGCCGCCATGATGGATTCGTCCATGGTCTGCATGCCCTCCTTGCGGCCGGTCTGGATCACCGATTGGATCTGGAAGGTCTTGCGCTCGCGCACCAGGGTGGCGAGCGCCGGGACGCCGATGAGGATCTCCATCGCCAGCACCCGGCCCTTGCCGTCCTTGCGCCGGACGAGGCGCTGGGCGAGCACTCCGCGCAGCGACTCGGCGAGCATGAGGCGCACCTGCCCTTGGCGCTCGCCGTCGAATGAATCGAGGATGCGGTCGATGGTCTGGCTGGCATTCATCGTGTGGAGCGTCCCGAACACGAGCTGCCCGGTCGCGGCTGCCGTGAGCGCCAGCGACATCGTCTCGGGGTCGCGCATCTCGCCGACCATGATCACGTCGGGGTCCTCGCGCAGCGCGGCGCGCAGCGCGCGCGCGAAGCTCGGACTGTGCCGGCCGACTTCGCGCTGGCTCACGAGCGACTTCAGGTTGGCGTGGATGTATTCGATCGGGTCCTCGATGGTGAGGATGTGCCGGCGCTTGTTGCGGTTGATGTGGTCGAGCATGGCGGCCAGCGTGCTGGACTTGCCCGAGCTGGGCGGCCCGGTGACCAGCACCAGCCCGCGCGTCAGCTCGGTGAGCCGAGCGACGTGGGGCGGAAGCCCGAGCTGCTCCATGCTGAAGATCGAGATCGGCAGCACGCGGAAGGCGCCCGCCATGCCGCGGCGCTGCTCGTAGATGTTGCAGCGCACGCGGACCACGCCCGCGACTTCGTAGGCGAAGTCGACGTCGCGGTCCTTCTCGAATCGCGTGCGCGACTCGCTGTCCATGATCTCGAACAGCAGCGCCTCGAGCAGCTCACGGGTCAGTTCCGGGTGCTGCACGGGAACGATCTCGCCGTCGATGCGCACCATGGGCGGAGAGCCGACGGTCATGTGCAGATCGGAGGCGCCCTGCTCCTTGACCAGCTTGAAGATCGGATCGATGCGCGCCATGGATGCCCCGGCGAAGGATGGGCTCGGTTTCCCCCCCGGCGTGGGGTGCGGTGGTGGGCCGCCGCGTGACGGCTTCGTTATCGGCCCGCGAGGTTCCGCACTCCACGACGCTTCAGGCCCGGCCCCAACCCGCCGAAAACCGCTCCGAGACTTCTATGAGCCCCCCGCCCCGGATTCCCGTTCCCGCGCGTGTCGGCCTCCACGGCCGGCTGCCCCTCGTGGGCTCTCTGTTCCTGGCGCCGGCCCACCCGTATCACGAGGGTCCCGAGACCCTGCTCGAGCTGCTCAATTCGCGGGTGCGCGTCCTTCCGTTCATCCACGCGGAGGACGGTGGCACGATCATGATCGCGCGAACCGCCATCACCTGGGTGCAGCCCGACCCGGTGGTCGACAACGCGCTGGTCCGCCGCGAGGGGATCATGATTTCGCGCGAGGAAGAGGTCGAGGTCGAGCTCGTGGACGGATACTTCGCGCGCGGCCTGATCCAGATGGAGCTGCCGGAGGATTACACGCGGCTCTCCGACTTCCTGAACGGGGACGACGAGTTCTTCCCGCTCCTCCTCGAGGAAGGCACCGCGGTGCTGCTCGGAAAAGCGGCGGTGCGCCTGGTGCGCGCGTATCAGCCGTCGCCGTCGCTGCCGCGGGTCCCGCGACACTAGCCCGACCAGGCCCCGGACCGGGCTTCTCCCTTCAGGTCTCCGGGCGTACTATCGGCGCAGTCATCCCCAGTGCCGGGCGCATCGCCGACGCCCGCGGAACGCCGCCAGGAAACCAGGAGGAGAACATGGGTTTCGCCCGGACCATTCTCATTTTCGCCATGCTCATGGCCGGCGCGACCGCCGCGAACGCGTCGTTTTCCGGCGACAAGCCGGACAAGTCTTCCACGCCGTCGACCTCGGCCGAGATCCCGCCCGACCAGATGACGCCGCGCCAGCAGGCCGAGCGCTCCTACGGAGAGGCCTACGACGAAGTCGCCAAGGCGAAGAAGGACCTGGCGGCAGGCAAGACGAAGAACGCCGAGAAGAAATTCAAGAAGGCGCTCGGTCGCGGCATGGAGGCCTGCGAATACGACACCACCTATCACGAGGCGTGGAATCTCGTGGGCTACTCGGCCCGCAAGCTCGGCAAGTACGACCAGGCGATCACCGCCTACACGACCTGCCTGCGGCAGCAGCCGTCATACGCTCCCGCGCGCGAATATCTCGGCGAAGCCTACCTCGACCTCGGCAAGCCGGACCTCGCACATCAGCAACTCTCGTATCTCGAGCGCCTGGAAGCCCCGGAGGAAACGGCGTCACTGAAGGCCGCGATCGAGGCGTGGGAGAAGGCGAATCCGGCGAAGGCCGGAAACGGCACGCCTGAGGGATCGGCGGCGTCAGCGGACTCCGCGAGCACCGGCGGAAAATAGCCGTTTCATCCGCTGTCGTGGCGATCAAGCGCCGGTGCGGTCTGGCGTCTGCTTTGCCCGCATCACCGATGCCCGCGGCCAACAAATCCGTTGACCTGCGGAAGTGGGGAGCTATCCTTGCTGCTGACGGCAACGGGTGCCGTCCCCCACCTATCTGCCGGCAGCTAACCGGACCGGGCTCATCCAGAGGAAGGTCCGTCATGCGTTACCTGCCCGCTTTCGTCGTTTCCCTCCTGCTCTGCATCCCTGCACTGGCAATGGCCTGCCGGTCCGGCGAATGGGTCATCCAGCTGGACCTTGCCCCCCATTCGCTTGATCTTCGCGCAAGCAATTCACTCGCTGCCGGGCGATCGCCAGCAGAGAGCATTGAAAACGTCACCGTTCAGCCTCGCCGGGACGGTTTTCGCTTCGCGCTTCGTGACGAAGTGTCGGGTCGGGTCCGGGTGACGGTCCTCGATGTCATGGGCCGCGCCGTGACCCATTTCGAGGATCGGCTCGAATCGAGAAGTCATGAGCTGTACTGGGACGGGCTGGTGAACGGTTCGAGGGCGCGCGCTGGCGTCTATTTCACTCGCGTGGACGACGGCAGCGGACGAACGGCGACAGGCAAGACCGTCGTGACGCGCTGAGCCCCAGATAGCATGAGAGCCGGCGGGGCAAGCTCCCCGCCGGCTCTTCTACTTGCTCTGGCGCAACTACTTCTTGGTTTCGGTCTTGGTCTCCGCCGGTTTGGCCGGGGTGGCCGCGGGCTTCGCATCCGCGGCGGTCGTCGTCGCCACGTCGGGCACCAGCTCGACGGCGAGCGTGATCTGGACGTCGTCACCCAGCAGCGTGCCGCCCTGGTCGAGGTTCCGATTCCAGATGATGCCGAAATCCTTGCGGTTGATCGTGGTCGTCGCCTCGAAGCCGGCGCGCGTTCCCATGTCCCGGCCACCGATCGCCACCGGTGCGGCACCGAGGAACGTCGCGTCGAGAACCACCGGCTTCGTCACGCCGTGCATCGTGAGGTCGCCCTCCATCTTGAATGTGTTGTCCGTGCCGGGGACGACCTTGGTGCTCTTGAACGTGAGCGTCGGGTACTTCTCGACCTCGAAGAAGTTGGCGCTCCGCAGGTCGGCGTCACGTTTTTCGTGATTGGTGTTGATGCTCGCGGCCTGGATCGTGACGTCCACCGAGGAAGCCGCGAGGTTCTTGTCGTCGTAGAGCACCTTGCCGGCGTAGTCGGTGAACTTGCCCGGCGTCTTCGAGAAGAAGTGGCGGACCCGGAAGCTCACCTCGGAGTGCGAGGGATCGATCTTGTACGGAACGGGCGCCGCGAGCGCGAATGACGAGAATGACACCAGTGCGATCGCGGCGAGGGATAGCATGCGCTTCATGCCGAGCTCCTTCTTGTAGGGGGGGATGGGCCGGGCGGAATGAGTATCCTAGCGAACGACCGGACGGGAATGTCGATTCAGATGCGGTCCGCCCCCCGAATACCGGGATCCCGATGTTTCTTTGCCTAGGCTTGACCGGCCGGACGCCTTTGGCCTTCGGACCGGCGCGTGACTCGCCGCTTGGGAACGCCCGGCGGGATCGCTAGCATCCGTCCCCCATGCTCGACTTCGAGAAGACCCCGGCAATCGTCGAGGAGCACGGGCTAGAGTTCCCGA
>DAIUEO010000188.1:0-4775 GCA_036845125.1 Candidatus Eiseniibacteriota bacterium
CAGTGTCGTGCGCAGCAGAGACGAACGGGCCCGTGAACTCCGAATGGACCAATGTGGGGCTGGCGCTGCCACTGCCGAACACGGAGGTACGCGCACCCTCCGCCTGCTCGCGCGCCGGCATGCGGGTGCTGAGGCGTACGCGCGTGCCCGGATCGGGCAGCACGGACCCCGCGACCGCGGCGGGTGCGGTCGCCGGTGGCGTTATCGGTGGCGCCATCGGGGCTGGCATTGGGTCTGCACCCGCCGGGACGGCGCCGAGAATGAACAGGACAAACAGGAACGACGAGGCGGACCGCATCGACTTCCTCCCAATCTGGAACTGCGGGTGGCCCGGCGGCTCCGGGAGCGCACCGATACGGTCAGGGGTTCGCGACCGGCGTGGCCGGTGCGGCGACTGCCGCGTCGAGCGCTTTCTCGAAGTCCCGGAATTCGAGGTCGCAGCGGTGGTGGGCGGGATCGTCGCTCGGATGATATTCGCCGCCGCCGTGGACCCAGCGGATCACGCCGTCGCGGTCGATCAGGAACGAGACCGAGGTCCAGCTGCGCTCAGGGTTCGCGGCCAGCCAGTAGCGCTCGAGCGTCTTCCACTTCTCGTCGAGCGCGATCGGACCGGTGAACCCGATGTCGCGCGCGAAGGCGAGCACGTCGGCATCGCGCACCTTCCGCGGAGCGGGCTTGGGATGGTAGACGCCGATCACGACCACGTCGGCGCTCTGCTCCTTGTCGATGACCGGCAGCGTGGTGCGGCAGAAGTGGCAGCCGTCGGTCCACCAGCGCAGCAGGACCACCTTGCCCTTGAGGTCGGCGGGCTTGTACGGCCCGCCGCGGATCCAGCGGGTGAAGGTCCAGGGCGGCGCCGGGCGGCCGAGCAGCTCCACGCCCGATTCGGGATCATCGGACGAGGCGGGGCTCGCCGGAGCGCCGGGGGTCGCGCAGAGCAGGGTCAGGAGCAGGAGCAGATTCACATGGGTGAGCATAAGGATGAGGCTGATTCGCGGCAATGTCCGGTGTACTCTCCCCGCGCTGCTCGAATCGAGAAGCGTCCAGAGGAGGACCGCCCCATGACGCGCCAGAATCTGCGAAGGATCGCACTCGTCATCTTCACGAGCCTGATGGTCGTCCCCGCCGCCGTACTGGCGACCACCGAACACACCGACCCCGCGGCGCCGTGCTTCCAGTGGCCGGCCAAGGACTGGGACGAGGACGGCGTGTTCGACCGCCTCGACCGCTGCAACAACACGCCGCACGGCTGCATCGTGGACAAGTGGGGCTGCACGACCGACGCCGACGAAGACGGTGTGTGCGACGGCGTGGACAAGTGCCCCGACACCCCGGCCGGCGCCCGGGTGAGCAAGAGCGGATGCACGGACGCGCAGCAGAACGCCATGATGCGCCGGGCGCCGGTGGCCGAGAGGCCGCCGGTCACTCCGCAGCCGGCTGCACCCCCGGTGATGGACGAGGAGGTGCGCCGCCAGCTCGAGACCCGGGGCAAGATCCGGCTCGAGAACGTCTACTTCGAGAAGAACAGCAGCAAGATCCTTCCGGAGTCCGAGGACGAGCTCAACCGGCTGGCCCAGGGCCTGGAGAAGTTCCCCGAGCTGCGTTTCGAGATCGAAGGCCACACCGACACCCGGGGCTCGGCGAGCTACAACCTGCGCCTCAGCCAGGAACGCGCGGATGCCGTGCGCCACGAGCTGATCCAGCGCGGTGTCGCGGCCGATCGCCTGACCGCGAAGGGATACGGCGAGAGCCAGCCCATGACCCAGGAGCGGAACGAGGAAGAGGTGCTCCGGAATCGGCGCGTGGAGATGCGCGTGCTGAATCCCGAGGCGCTCCCTGGGGTGAAGGTCGAGCAGAAGAATTAGGCGCGGCGCGCACCGCGCTGGAGCGGGTTGAACTTGCGCTGTATCGATGAAGACGGGTTGCCCCCTGACCGCGATAAGGTTCGCGGCAGACCACGGGGTCATCCATAACGGACGCCCCAAGAAAACGAGGGCAACCCAATGACACGGTACGTCGGTCTCGACGCTCACAGCAAGAGGTGCGTGTACGTGATTCAGGACGAAGTGGGCAAGGTCATCGGTGAGGGCAGCGTGCCGACCACCCACGAGGGCCTCCTGGTGTGGCGGTCGCGCTACGAGCTCCCGCCCGGAACCGGGGTCGCCCTCGAGAGCGGCACCATGGCCTTCTTCGTAGCGCGTCAACTGAAAGCCCTGGGACTCGAGCCGCGGGTGGTGGATGCCCACGAGGTGCGCAGCAAGAGTCTGCGTCCGAACCAGAAGAGCGATCGGCGCGATGCGCTGGAGCTGTGTGAGGGGCTGCGGCGGGGGACCTACCGGTCGATCGTGCACGTGCCGTCCGAGCCGATCGAACGGCTGCGGGAGACGCTGGGACGGCGACGTCACCTGGTACGGGTGAAGACCATGCAGGTGAACGCAGTGAAGCGCCTGTTGCGCGGCGCGGGTCAGCAGGTGCTCAGTCGCAGTCTGCAGTCGGAGAAGGGGTGGGAGCGGCTCCTGGCCGCGGTCGCGAGCGACCCCTCGTTGAACGAGTTCTGCGCCGTGCATCGTGCTCTGTGGCGCTGCGCCCACGAGCAGATCGCTGTGCTTGAGGCGTCGCTGCGCGAACAGCAGCGTCCCTACCAGCAAGAGCTGGATCGGCTGCAGACGGTGCCGGGAGTGGGCCCGATCGTGGCCGTGACGGTGCGGGCGGTGTTCTCCGACGTGAAGCGCTTCCCGAGCGCCAAGCACGCGGCGAGCTACGCCGGCCTGGTGGCGTCGACGTTTGACTCGGGCGAGCGCGTCCAGCACGGACACATCACGCGGCGCGGTTCGGCCGAGCTGCGCGCCATGCTGTGCGAGGCCGCCCACCATGCCGGCTACCGGAACAATGCCCTGAGTCCGTACTTCCTTCAGTTGTGTGCGCGGCGTGGTTACAAGATGGCGGTGGTGGCGGTGGCTCACCGGCTGTGCCGGATCCTGTACGCCATGCTGCGCGACGGAACCGAGTTCGATCTGAAGAAGCTGGCCGTGGAACAGGGACACTTCGAGCACACCGTCGTGCGCCGCTACCGGCGCGCCGTGGCGACCGCCTGATCTGAGGAGGCTTCAGACCCGTTCAACACCCCGAACCGACGCTCAATCCGAGCGGGTGATCCCGGCTTGCGCCTTAGGCTCGAAGCCCGTTGCGCTGTGTGGGACTCCGCTCTTCCGAAGCGAAACGTGGGGCAGAAGGCCTGACCCCGAATAGATGGCTGGTGAGCGACGGCCTGGGTGGTAATGGACGGCAACAATCGGCTGGACAACCCGTCTTCATAGGTGGCGCAAGCTCTCGCTAGCGCGAGCGAGTTATCCACATCAACCTGCCCCGGGGCAGGTTTTTGCTGATCCCATCGAACAAGAGCGCAGTCCCGGTGAACTTTGTCCGCGCTGGAGCGGGTTGAACTTGCGCTGGCGCAACCTGCCTATGCGGCGCGGCTGTCCTTCGCGGCCCCGGCGGGGGCGGCGCCCGGCATGCCGAACCTCGCGAGCAGCGTCTCGGCGGCGAGCAGCAGCAGGGCGAGCGTGAGGAAGAAGCTCCACAGCTCGCGACCGTAACGGGCTTCGCGCACGCGCTGGGCGAGGTCGGCTCCGGGGCGGACCCACTGCGCGTGGCCGCGCGGGAAGCCGGCGATCACCACCGCATCGGCGAGGGGTTCGAGGTCCGACTCGGCGAGCGAGGGGTTCACGGCGAAGGTGCTCCGGAGCTTTCCGTTCTCGGTGACGCGATAGAGTCCGGTGCGCTCGAGGGGCGCGGAACGGAGCCGCGCGGCGCCGCGCTCGACCACGATCTCGGACTCCACGAGCTTCCCCTCGGGATCTTCGACGCGGAGCTGCGCGCTGCCGGCCGGCGCGCCGAAGCGGTCCCCGGGTGAAAGCGACGCCGACGCGGTGCCGCGTCCCAGCACGCGCGCCGACTGGTGCAGCAGCGGCAGGAACGCGCCGCTCACCGGGAAGTCGGTGGAGGAGGGATCGAGCGGTCCGAGCAGCACGAGTCCGTGCGGCACCTCGACCAGCGCCGGATGCGAGCGGTCGTATTCGAGGACCGTGCGCGTCTCGGCGCCGGGCTTGAACTCGCGCACCTCGGTGAAGCGTGCGCTCGAGAGCGGCTCGCCGGGCCGGCCCGGGAAACCCGCGAGCACCGGATGGCCGGCGACCGCGCGCTGGAGCCGCCACGCGCCGGCCGGCGTGCGCACCAGGCCGCCGAGCGTCCCCGCCTTCATCTCGCGGAGCAGCGTGCCGTTCCAGAATTCGGGATCGGCGCGGCTTCCGAGCACGACCAGCACCGCGCCGCCCGCGCGGTAGAAGTCGAGCACCGACTGGATCTCGGCCGAGCCCAGCCGCTCGACGTCATTGATCACGAGCGCATCCGCGCCGCCCGCCTGGGCCGCGAGCGTTCCGGCGCCGGCCACCACCAGCTCGAGCCCCGAGGCGGGCGAGCCGGCTTCGAGGGCCAGCCGCACCGGCGAGATCGGGCCGTCCTCGCGCAGCACGATGCGCAGCGTGCCCGCGCGTCCGGAGGCGAAGGTGCGGGCGTTGTCGAGCGGCAGCGCATCGTCCGGAATGCGCGCGACGCCACCTTCCTCGGGGACGCGCGCGAGCGGCAGCAGCGAGCTGGCCTCGCCGCGCTCGGGCAGGTTCACGAACCCGCGGCCGAGCTCGTCCGACGTGCGGGTCTCGCGCACCTCGACCGCCAGGTCGCCGGCCGCCGCGCCGAAGGACGTCGCGGCGACCGCG
>DAIUEO010000189.1:0-2595 GCA_036845125.1 Candidatus Eiseniibacteriota bacterium
CCTTCACTTGATCCCTGGCCAGTTTCCCCACGGCGAAATACTTCGATTCAGGATGCGCGAAGTAGAGGCCGCTCACACTCGCACCCGGTGATCCCGCGCTTCCGAACCCTTCCGGTGACGGCACCGTGGGAGTCGCCACGAACTCCATGGCGCCCGACAGCGGCGGCGTCGTTCTCACCGCGATCGATCCGGGGAACGTCTCGGATTACTCGTGGGAGGCATGGGTGTTCACCGGCGCCGGCAACACGCGGCGCGGGCTCGTGGTGCGCGCCGATCCCGCGAACCAGTTCCAGTCCTGCTACCAGTTCGTCATGCAGGCGGGCCTGCTGCAGTTCAACTTCCGGAAGCTCGTGAACAGCGCGCCGACCACGCTCGCCACCTGGTTCTCGAACACGTTCCCGGGCGGCCAGCCGCTGCCGAACACCTGGCACCACATGAGGGTGGTCGCGATCGGCAGCGAGTTCCGCTGCTACTGGGACGGCAACCAGATCACGCAGACGCCGATCGTCGATGCGTCGCTGCCGACCGGCTGGGCGGGCGTCTACAGCTTCCGCTTCGACCTCGGCGGCGTGCCGTTCTACGTCGACGACCTCATGCTCGAGGACATCACCGCGACGCCGACCCGGCGCGCGAGCTGGGGACAGGTCAAGGAGATCTACACGCGCTGACGTCGTTACGCGGGTGCGAAACAGAGGACGGGTGCGGCGGTGCGGCGCTCCCGTCTTACTTTTGGGTTTCCAGCGCCTCGAGGATCGCCAACGCGTCGGGATCGCCCGGGTGATACCGCAGGAGCATCTGGGCGCCGTGTCGCGCCGCGGTGCGGTCGCCCATGCGCATCGAGACCACCGCGTAGCCGCGCCAGGCGACGGGATCCTGCGGGACCTTGTCGATCATGCGCCGGTAGGCCGCCTGCGCGGCCGCGTACTTCCCCGCCGACTCCTCGGCCAGCGCCCACTGCAGGATGAAGCGCGTGTTGGGCACCCGATCGGCGAGCGTCTTGAAGTGGCGTGCCGATTCCTCGAAGCGCTGCATGCGGAAGGTCTTCGATCCCAGGTAGTCCCAGGTCGCGGCCAGCTCGTTCTCGGTCCGCTCCGGCGGCTCCTGGGTGAACGCCTCCATGCGGCGCAGCCCTTCGTTCACCATCGCGTGGTGCCCGAGCCACATGAGCGTGGAGACGACCACGAAGGCGGTCGTCGCCGTCGCGATCGCCGGGGCACGCTTCGAGACCCGCAGCACTTCTCCCGCGAGCCATGCGACGACCACCGACAGCGCTACCCCCGCGGGCGTGAAGTTGTCCCAGTCCCGGTAGATCCCCTGGTAGGGATGAATGAACGGGACGAAGCCGACGAGCGGGATCGCGAACACCACGAGCAGCAGCAACTCGCGCCCGCGCGCGAGGCCGCGCCCGAGCGCCAGCACCATGAGCGGGATCGCGAGCGCGAGCGGCGAGAGCATGAGCGCGAGGTTTGCGAAATCCATCATGCGAAGCGGGGTGAACGCGGCCGCGAGCACGCTCGCGCCGGCGGACTCGGCGGGCCGCAGATGCACCTTGGTATCGATCGTGGTGACCACCCGCCAGATCTTGGGCGCGACGAGCGCGAAGGTCCCGACCGGCAGCCCGAGCCCGACCAGTGAGAGCGGCGAAAAGAGCCGCGCGCGGCTTTCCGGAGATCGCGCGGCGAAGATCACCGCGAGGACGGCGCCGGGCACCAGCGCAAGCGCGCTGCGGTGGAGCGCAATTGCCAGCGCGAGCGCGGCGCCGAACCAGAGTCCGCCGCGTCCGGTGCGCATGAGATTCAGTCCGAGCACGCCGACGGCGCCAGTCAGCAGGCACACCTCGACGATCGCCTTGCCGTAGCCGGTGAACATGCCGGCGTAGCCGCCACCGAGGATCACCGCGACCGCGGCCGTGGCGGCGCCGCCGGCGAGGCCGAGCATGCGCGCGAACCCGACCGCGAGTGCCCCGAGCAGCCCCAGCTCCAGCGCTCCGGTCAGCCGCGGGTAGAGATCGGGCGCGAGCCCGACCTGCCGCATCAGTGTCGGCACCGTGTAATGAAGGTAGGAGTCGAGCCACAGCGCCTGCGGGAACACGCGGCTCGGATCGATGTTCTCGGAGACCGCTCCATCGCGGAGCAGGAAGTCGCCGACGTAGTGCACGCGATCGGCGAGCAGCAGGGCGATGCCGGCGGCCAGGCCCAAGACCATGGCGGCGGCTGGCACCGGCGTGCGCGCGATGGCGTCGCCCCCGGCTTCGATCCACGGCGTGAGGCGGCGGGAGACCGCGGGGAGGAGCGGGAGCACGAGCGCCAGGAGCAGCGGGGCCGCGATCCAGACCGGCAGGAAGCGCCCGGCGTCGATGCCCCACGCCCACATGCCGGGGGCGAACGCCGCGCCGATGCGCGCCGCGACGAGCAGCGCGATCATGACGAACAGTACCGTGGCGGCACGCTCGGCGGCGCCGGTTTCAACCGCAGGCTGGGCGGCGGGCCGCGGCGATGCCGGCCGGAAGGAGGCCTTCGAAGCGCCGCGCTTCACCTCGCGCGGCTTCGCACCCGGCGTCTTCGCCGGCATTACTCGACGGGCGGCAGGTCGTCC
>DAIUEO010000189.1:2605-4743 GCA_036845125.1 Candidatus Eiseniibacteriota bacterium
CCGCCCAGCGCAGTGTCTGGCCCGGCTCCGGCAGGCGAACGTTGCGCTCCCACATCTCGCGCACCCAGCTTCCCATCAGGCGCTCGAGCAGAATGGGCCGCGCGCGGCGGTACTCGATCGGGTCGATCTTCTCGCCTTCGGGAATGTGCGCGCGACGGCGGGCCTCGGCGATCGCCTCTTCGAGCCCGCCGATCTCGTCCACCAGCTTCCGCTCCCGGGCCGCATCGCCCATCCACACCCGGCCCTGCGCCGAGCGCTCGACCGTGTTCACGTCGAGATTGCGGTCGCGCGCGACGCGGCCCACGAATTCCTCGTAGGAGCCGCGGATGGCGGAGTCGGCCACGCTCTGCATGCGCGCGTCCCAGTCGCGCCCCATGGACCACGCCCGCATCGCATTCCCGCGCTCGAACTCGTCCTGCCGCACGCGATGCTTCTCGTAGAAGCCCTCGAGTGAAGGATGGAGGAAGTAGACTCCGATCGACCCGGTGCGCGTGAAGCGGTCGGCGTAGATGCGGTCGCCGGGCAGCGCGATGTGATAACCGCCGCTCGCCGCGACGCCGCCCATCGAGACGATCAGCGGCTTCTTGCTCTCCTTCTTCCCCTTCTCCAGCGCGTGATGGATCAGGTCCGACGCGATGTCGGTGCCGCCCGGGCTCTCGACGCGCAGCACGACCGCCTCGACGTCGGGATTCTTGAACGCGCTCTGGATGATGCTCGTCATCGACGCCGAGCCCATGTAGGGGCCGAGCAGGAGATCGTTGCCGCTCCGCCCTTCGGAAATGCCGCCGGCGGCGTAGATCACGGCGAGCCGGCGCGGGACGCGCCACGCTGGCTGCGATTCCGGGATGCGCCCGATGCTCGCGCCGCGCGGCTTCCGCCCGAGTCCGGCGAGCCGGCCGGCGAGCGAGAGCGCGTCCTCGCGATAGGCGACGGTGTCGATGACGCCGAGGTTCACCAGGTCGACCGGCCGCCAGGCGCGGCCGTCGAGAACCGTGAGCAGCTGCTTCTCGGGGAGATTGCGGTCGGTCGCCACCGCGGAGACGAAGAGTTTCTGTGCCGTATCCAGGACATCGTTGATGCTTTCGCGGTCCGCGGCCCCGGTGGAATCCACGCTGTAGTTGCGATACGCCGACTTGTAGGCGCCGACCGACGAGCGGTCGAGCCTCACGCCGAAGTCCGCGAGCAGGCGCCGGTAGTAGCGGCGCTCGATGCGCAGGCCGAGCGCGGCAAAGCGCGCCTCGGGGGTGGTGACGATGCGGTCGCACGCCGCCGCGAGGTAGAGCGCGGCGCGTCCGCCGCCGTACTCCATGAAGGCCACCACCGGCTTGCCGGCGGCGCGCAGTCGCGCGATGCGCGGCCGCAGCTCCTCGACCTGCGCCATACCGGTGATGCCGCCGATCGTGAGCAGCACGCCTTCGGTGAGCGGATCGTGGAGCGCGCGCTCGAGCTGCTGGTGGATCGGCGCGGAGGGCCGCGTGTTCTCGGTCCCGAAGATGGTGAGCCCGGTCACCGCGTCGTCGCCGAGGTCGCCGCCGGCGCTCACGATCGCGATCCGCCGGTCGCGGGGGCTCGCGAGAATGGTGCGGTCCTCAGCGTCGTGGAAGCTGACCGAGAAGCTGGTGGGCCGCGTGTCGTCGTTTCCGGGCGCACCGTGCGCCGCTCCCTGCGGCGCGCGCAGCGTGAAGCCGATCCACGCTTCGTCGTCGATCATCGAGCCCTGCACCACGACGCCGGGGAGCAGCTCGGCTTCGGCGCCGTAGCGCCACGTCACGTCGCCTTCGTCCTCGATGAACGAGGCGTCGGCGGTGAGCGTGAGCCGGGGCCCGAGCGTGAAGGCCCGGGCGCGATCGAGCGCGAGCGGCCGGAGGCCGGCGCCGAGCGTCCACGTGCGCTCGAAGCGCGAGCCGGCGAGCTGCGGCTCCCCGACGTGGTAGGCGACGGCGCCGAGCGAGAGCCAGGGGTTGGGACGCGAGAGCGCACCGAGGTTCCAGTCGAGCGCGCGGTCGGTGCCGCCGTCGAGCGAGGCGAGGCGCGCGCCGAAGCGGAGCCGGGGATCGCCGCCGGCGAGGCTCAGGCCCCAGCCGACGTCGCCCTCGGCGTACTCGTAGTCGAGCCCGAAGCCGCCGATCGAGCCGGCG
>DAIUEO010000190.1:0-4714 GCA_036845125.1 Candidatus Eiseniibacteriota bacterium
CAGCGTCTGCAACACCATCGCCGCCACGGACAGGGCCGACGTCGACGAGGACTCGCGCTGCTCGACGCGGTCATTTTCAATCTCTTGATTGGCAATCACGACGCGCATGCGAAGAATTTCTCGCTGCTCTACACGGATCGAGGTGCGGTTCTAGCGCCGTTATACGACGCACTGTCCACTGCGGTTTACCCGACGCTGAGCGACAAGATGGCGATGAAGATCGCCGAGCAGGTGTGCCAGGCCGGCATTCCGCACCTGCCGTTGTACGAGCGGCTCCAGCAGGCCTCGAACGAGACGCGTCCCTACGACCGCGAGCGCCACCTGGCGGTGGTGTCCGCGGTGCGTGGCTCGTCGCACTACACGCGCGACTTCCTCGGCATCCGGCCCGGTGGCTACCAGCGTCGCAGCCCGGCCTCGCTGCCCGGCATGCCGCGCTACCTGGTGCTGCGCTCGGAGAACGACGCCGGTCCGGCAGCGTCGTGCATCCACTGCGGAGCGTGCGTCGCGGTGTGCCCGACCCACGCCAACCGCGAGTTCGAAGGCCTGGACCCGCGCTGGATCACGACCGTGCAGGACAAGTGCGTGGGCTGCGGAACGTGCGTGGAGGTCTGTCCCAACAATCACCTGAACGGCGGGCAGACCCTGCGCGTCGTCGAGTCCCCGACTCCCGACTGGTTCATCGCGATCGAGGAGTTCATGGGGCAGGAGCCTTAGATGACGCTGTCGACCCGGCCCCACGTGAACGGCCACGCCACGCCGCTGCCGGGGGTGCCCGCCACGCCGGAGCGCGTCGGGCTGTGGGAGGACCTGCTCACGCTGGTGGTCGATCCCGAGAGCCCGCGCGTCGCCGATCGCGATCGCAAGCGGAAGATGCTCTCGTTCCTGCTCGAGCGCGGGGGGATCTCGGAGGAGAAGTTCTGGAGGATGTACACCGGGCAGCGCGGCCGCGCGTTCCTCGCGCGCTACTCGCGGGTGTCGCGCGAGATCCCGCAGATCGAAATCGGCTCGTTCGACCTCGACAAGCTGTGGAAGGAGCGCTTCCGCCTCGAGCCGCTCACGATCGGCGCGGCCTGGCACTACGGCTTCTGGCGCTCGTACTTCTCGCATGCCGCCATCACGCACCCGGCGAACGACGGGCTCCGCGAGGAGTTCTCGACGGCGTGGGACATCACGCGCAAGCACCCGGCCGTGCTGTTCCGCACCGCCCAGGGCACGAACCAGGTTCCGCTCGACGTGATCCGGCTCGACCTGCCGATGATCGTCGGGCCGCTGCCGTACACCGACGGCGTCACCATCGAGCGCGCGTACCTCGACGCCATGGCGGCGGCCGATCCGAAGAACGAGCACCCGACGCGCTCGCTGCTGGTGCTGCCGGCCGACGGGTACCTGGCGAACGAGCAGGTGTTCCGGTCCTACGCCGAGTTCCTGCTGGTGCGCCTCACCCCGCGGCATCTCGCGGAGGTCGACGGCGCGTTGCGCCCGCTGCTCGAGAAGGCGCGGATCGTCGAGCTGTCGGGCGTCGACGACGTCGAAGCCGCGGTGCGCGCGGTGACGGCGGTGAACCCGAAGCTCTTCGTGTCGGTGCACCTCCGGTGGGCGGCGCCCGCGGGCGGCGAGGACGCGCGCTTCTGGGTCGCGCTCGAGCGCGCGGTGCGCACCGATCACGTGGCGATGATCCAGTTCGAGTCGGGCGCTGAGAAGTCCTACCGGCTCACGCCGCGCGTGGACTCGTTCCTCAAGGCGCGCTTCCTGAGGGCCCGCGTCCAGCTGGTTTCGGCGGGCGGCGACACCGACACCCATTCGTCGGCCGCCACCGTGTACGAGTCGGTGCTGCTCGGCTCCAACGGCGGTGCGCTGACGCACCTCGCCGGGCTGGCACTGGTGCCCGAGCTGGTGGATGCCTATCACGGCGCTGCGCCCGGTCCGGTGCTCTCCGGGCTCAATCGCCGCGACCCCGCGAAGCTCCGCGATCTGGCGCTCCATTCGCTGTCGTGCTGGCAGCACAGCATCCTCGACTTCCTGTCGTGCATGGGGATCGACGACATCCAGAAGACCTCGGGCAACACCATGGCGATCACCATGACCGAGGACTGGATCCGCGAGGTCGACTCGCTCGCCACGCCCGAGTTCGGGCATCTGAACGCCGGGCTCAACGACCGGCGCGTCGAGGCCGAGCCGCCGCCGTCGGCCGTGCGTGAGCGCTACCAGGTGTCCGCGCTCCTCCGCGAGGTGCGCACCGACCTGCCGTTCGTCGCCGCGGCGAAGATCCTCGCGCAGAAGAACGCCAACTATCACCTCGAGAACACCAACAAGAACCTGAGCGCCGATTTCCTCGAGGTGCTCTACCGCATGGCGGCCGGCCAGATGCCGACCGCGGACGACTTCCTGATCGAAGGCGACATGGGACCACTGTCCCTGGACAGCGTGGGGCTCAAGCTCTCCAAGGCCTCGCTCGAGTGGTCGCTGGAGCGGCTGCGCCGCGATCCGCGGCTGCTCGACTACGTCTCGCTCGCGGTGGCGCGCGGGTTCATGCGCCCGGGCGCGGCAGCGCCGAATGCCGAGGTGCAGGTGCTCGCGACCCGCCCCGGCGGCGCCGGCACCGTGCCGTTCGCGACCTTCACCGCCGATGCACGCGGCGGCTTCGACCAGCACTTCGGAGCCGGGCACGCGATCGAGGCGAAGCTCGAAGGGAGCGGCTCGCTGTGGCTTTTCGCCAGGGACGCCGACGGTCGCGAGCAGGTGGTGGAGCTGCTGGCGCAGGGTCACGGCGCCCACGGGCTCGGAATTGCGCGCGCGTCAAAGGACGGCCTCACGACCTTGAAGCGCGAGCCGCGCGGGGGCTTGAGGCTTTCGGGCTTCGGCTTCCGCGAGCCGATCTGGCACGGGCCGGTGAGCCACGCCAGCATCTCGCTCGGTGCGGCGTCCGAGGAACTCCTGATCGCACGCATCGAGGGCAACGCCGGGCTCGCCATGACGTCGTCGGGCGAAGGCGGCCCGATCCGGTTCGAGGGCGGCGAGATGGCGTGGGAGAGCCTGCAGGCTGCGAGCGGCCACTTCGGCATCCACGCCGCCGATCTCCGCAAGGTTCGCGACGTCGAGATCAAGATCAACCAGGGCGCCAAGCCCGGGAAGGGCGGACGCCTCTCGGGCGGCAAAGTCACGCCGACCGTGAGCCGCGCGCGCAACATCCCGGTCGGCACCGACGCGCTCTCGCCCGATCCCAAGCACGACATCTATTCGATCGAGGACATGCCGGCCGAAGTGTGGCTGTGGCTGCTCTATCACAACCACTGTGGCATCAAGATCACGGGCTCCAACTACACCAAGTACGTCGCGGCCGGCATGTGGTCCAACTTCGTCGTGGACTACCTGCTGGTCGACTCCGGCATCGGCGGCTCCGGCAACTACCACGCCGACTCCTCGCACGTCGGCTGGCCCGACATCTTCCGCACCATCCTCCACACCCATCACGCGCTGGTGCACGAGAAGGTGGACTTGGAGAGCACGGGCGAGCTGCGCACGATCCGCGATCTCAATGGCGCGCCGTTCGGCGCGGGTGGCGGCACGCGGCTCTTCGCCTCGGGCGGCCTGCGCGGCGAGCTCGACATGATCAAGGTGCTGATCGCCGGCGCCGACGGCCTGGTCGAAGCCAGCATCGGCAAGGCGGTGGCGTTCGGATGCAACCAGTGCGGCAACTGCCACCTCGACTGCCCGCGCGGCGGCATCACCACCAAGCCCGAGCTGACCGTGCAGAACGACCGCGGGCTCATGCGCCAGCGCTTCCGCAACTGGACCGCGCTCAACATGGTGAAGCTGGCGGTGGTGATGGACGCGCTCAACCGCGAATCGGGAGCGCTCGACACGGACGGTGCCGTGAAGGATCGCGGGAAGATGATCGACGACATCAGAAAACTGCGCGGACGCACGGACTTGCTGGCGATGCCACGCCACCCCCAACCCGCCGGCGCGCGCGAGCGCGCGCCGGATCATGAACACGACTCCTGCCGTGTCGGCTCGCTCGCGGTCTCGGAGCCGGTCAACGTGCACGCGATCTGGGAGTCGGCGCGGCTCTCTTACAACGGCGGCAACAACCGCGGCGGCGGCATCGACTTCGCCGGCTTCGCACCATCCGCGCTCCGCGAGAAGACCTGCATCATCGTGAACACCATCGGTCCCGACCGCGTGGACACCATGCGCGAGATGCTCGGCCACTTCGCGGGCTGCCGCTTCTACGACGCCAAGGGCGGCGAGGTCACGGTGGAGCGGGTGCTGGCCGGGCTCGACGGTTTCCGCTTCCCGGTGCGCGAGAAGTACCGCACCGAGGATGGCTGGCGGCGCGCCGGACTGCGCGAGAACCCGGGCGACTACTACACGTTCTTCGTTGCGCTCGCGCCCGAGGTGCTGGTGCGCTACGGGCGGACGCTGGTCGCGAGCGAACACTGGCTCCAGCGCCAAACCAAATACGGCGACCTCGCGGACTCCGCGCTGATCGCGGCGCTCGAGGCGGCGGCCGGCGGAGCGGAACCGACCGATGTCCGGCTCGCGTCGTTCGTCGCCGACGTGCGCGAGGAGTACTTCACGGCGTTCGCCCACATGCTCGATTCGCGCTTCTACCGCACGCACGCGCCGGCGGGAGCGAGTCCTAAGGCCGGGAAGTACGCGGCCAAGCGGCGCGGCTTCGTGGTCTCGATGGGTGAGGACCTGGGCGCGGTCA
>DAIUEO010000191.1:0-4680 GCA_036845125.1 Candidatus Eiseniibacteriota bacterium
AGTTCAAGCGCTACCCGTGGGAGCTGTCGGGCGGCGCCAGCTACTATCCGTACGGGAGCCGGAGCTGGCGGCTCAATCTCCACCTGATCCACGTGGAGAAGTGCCCGGCAGGATCGAGCTTCGGCTACTACGTTCCGGGTCAGACCGGGACGACGATCTCGATCGGGACCGACATTCTGCTCTGATCGTGCGGGGAATGCCGGTGATGGGGCAGAGGAGATAGCCTTGGACGCGTTTCGGACGTTGCGACTCGCGTTTCTGCTGGCAGCCATGGTCGGGCTGACAGCCGGCACCGCTTGGTCCCAGACCGCCTCGACGAAGAAGACGAAGCCGGCCGCTCCCAGCGTCTCCTCGCGGGTGGCCGAGCAGAAGAAGCTGATCGACGCGCAGCAGCTCATGATCGAGCGCCAGCAGGCGCTGATCGACACCCTGTACGCGGAAGCCGACAGCCAGGCGGTCCGCCTGGCGGCCCAGGACACGCTGATGTTCCGGCTCCAGGAACAGCTGGTGGAGATGAAGAAGCGTCTCGAGATCATCGAGAGCCAGTCCAGCTTCCCGGCTTGGGAGGATTCACTCGAGGAGCGGATCAAGAAGGTCGAGGCCTCCACACAGAAATCCCCCGAGCTTCCTCCCGATATCGTCTCGGCGGGTGACTTCCCGGGCTCGATCCGCATCCCGGGGAGCGACGCGGCGATCAAGTTCGGCGGGCGGGTTCGAACGTCGGTGGTGCTGACGCTCGATCCGCTCGGCACCGACGACCGTTTCCTCACCAATTCCATACCCGTGGGGACCGCTCCGACGAGCGGCGAGGACAAGCGGACCAACATCTCGGCCCGCGCCAGCCGGCTCAACATCGAGTTCCGGACGCCCGGCGGCAAGGAGGAGCTGCGCGCCTTCTTCGAGGGTGACTTTGCTGGTGAGGCGAATGCCTTCCGGTTGCGTCACGCCTACGCGCAGTACCGTGGCTTCATCGCGGGGCAGACCTGGTCCACGTTCTCGGACCCGTGGATCAACCTCGAGGACCTCGACTTCGAAGGTGTCAGCTCGGAGAACGTGATCCGCCAGCCCCTGCTGCGCTACTGGTGGGCGCCGAAGCCGACGACCCGGCTCGCGGTGGCGGCGGAGACTCCGAGTGTTTCCATCACCGGCGGTCAGGGCGTGAACCTGTTTCCGGACATGATCGCCCGCGCGTTCTGGGGTACGACCGACAAGAACCATCTGCAGATCGCGGGGGTGGTACGCCAGATCCGCGGCGAGGCGGTGACCGGCGACGTGCGCTCGGAGTGGGCGGCGGGTGGCAGCGTGAGCGGCGTAGCCCAGGTGCACGTCCGGGAGCTGACCGACCGCTTCATGTTCCAGATCAACGGCGGCAACGGCATCGCGCGCTACATCAACGACCTCAACTCGGCGGGCGGCCAGGACGCGGTGTTCGATACGACGACCGGGGACCTTGGGGCGCTGAATGCACTGGGCTGGTTCATCGGCTACGAGCATCACTGGAAGGAATGGAAGACCGCCCAGACCATGGACCTGCGCTCGACGGTGCTGTGGAGCGTCGTGGTCGTGGACAACTTCGACTACCAGCCCCCGGATGCCTACAACCGAACCCATCGCCTGGCGGCCAACCTGGTCTTCTCGCCGACCGGCCGCGCGGATCTCGGTCTCGAGTACATCTATGGGACCCGCCGGAACAAGGACGGGCAGAGCGCCCACGCGAATCAGTTCCAGCTGGTCGCCATATTCCGCTTCTGATCCATCGCCTCACGAGCCGAAGGAGAACGACCATGAATTCTCGAAGCCCCGGATGGTGCGCCTCCGCGCTGATCGCGGTGCTCCTCGGCGGAGCCGGCGGACCGGCCGGCGCGGCCGCGGCCAAGACCGGCCCCGCGCTGTTCAACGACGTCCACGTGCACCTGACGAACTACGTGCAGGAGGGCATCACCGCGCGCGAGTACCTGAAGCTCATGGGGACGAGGGTCCAGCGCGCGACCCTGTTCGGGATCCCGCTCCAGCAGGAGTGGTCGTACCGCATGTCCGGCGACGATGCGCCGACCTACTACCTCGATACCGATTCGCCGCTCTACTACTACTCGTTCACCGACGCCTTCATCGCCATGCAGTACCGGTCGCTCACGAAGAACGAGCAGGCGCGGTTCGATCCGATGATCATCGGCTTCAATCCCGCCGACATGTACGCGGCCGACCACATCCGCCGCGTGCTCCAGACGTTCCCCGGGGTGTTCAGCGGGATCGGTGAGTTCACGATCCACAAGGAGTTCGTCTCGCCGAAGGTGGCGGGCGACGGCGCGAGTCTCACGGACCCCGCGCTCGACCGCATCTTCGATTTCGCGGGAGAGGTCGGGCTCGACACGCTCCTCCACACCGACATCGCGAAGCCGTTCCCGAAGGCGTCGAGCACCGACTACCTGCCGGAGATCAAGGAGCTGTTCCGCCGCCACCCCGGCACCACGATCATCTGGGCGCACATCGGACTGGGGCGCGTGATCCATCCGGTCAAGGACCAGATCGTGGCCGTGGAGGAGATGCTCCGCGACCCGGCGTACGATCACGTGTGCTTCGACATTTCGTGGGACGAGGTGAACAAGTACGCGGTGGCGAGCGAAGCGGCCATCGAACGGGTGGCGGACGTGCTCAACCACTACCCCGACCGTTTTCTCTTCGGCACCGACACGGTGGCGCCGCGCGACGAGAAGGCCTACTACGGCGTGTACCACCTGTGGGACCCGGTGTGGGGCCGGCTCACCCCCGAGGCGCTCGAGAAGGTCACGAAGGGCAACTACGTGCGGCTGTTCGATGCGGCGCGGGTGAAGGTGCGGGCCTGGGAGAAGGCGAACGCGAAGAAGTAGCCGACCGGTCAGCGCGGCCGGCGGATCCCGAGCTTCGCCATGCGGCTGTCGAGCGTGGTGGGCTTCATGCCGAGCACGTCGGCCGCGCCGCCGCTGCCGCGCACCCGCCAGCCCACCTGCTCCAGCACGGCGCGGATGTGCCCGGCCTCGATCTCGTTGAGCGCGCGGCCAGGAACCGTGGCCGCCGGCGCAGCGAGCTGCGGGAGGTCCACCACCAGGGTCGGACCCTTGGCCAGGATGATCGCGCGCTCGATGACGTTACGCAGCTCGCGGACGTTGCCCGGCCACGAGTGCTCCCTGAGCGCTTTGAGGCTCTCCTTCGAGATCGAATCGATGCGCTTGCCGAACTGCTTGCAGAACTCCTCCACGAAGGTCCACACCAGGACGGGAATGTCCTCCGGGCGGTCACGCAGCGGCGGCACATGGACCGGAAACACGTTCAGCCGGTAGAACAGATCCTCGCGGAAGGTGCGATCGGCCACCGCCTGCTCGAGATTACGGTTGGTCGCCGCGATCAGTCGCACGTCCACTTCAATCGCCCGCGTGCTGCCGAGCCGCTCGACCACGCGATCCTGGATCACGCGCAGCAGCTTGGCCTGTGACTCGAGGGGCAGGTCCCCGATCTCGTCCAGGAACAGCGTGGCGCCGTCCGCCAGCTCGAACCGGCCGGCCTGCCGTGACAGGGCGCCGGTGTAGGCGCCGCGCTCGCGGCCGAACAGCTCGTTCTCGATCAGCGCGGCCGGAATCGCGGCGCAATTGACCCGCACCATGGGGCGGTCGCGTCGCTGGCTCAGGTTGTGGATGGCCTGGGCGAAGACCTCCTTGCCGCTTCCCGTTTCTCCCAGCAGCAGCACGGTCGAGGTGGTCGGCGCCACGGAGCGGACCTGGGCCAGCACCTCGCGCACGGCTCCGCTCTCGGCCGCCAGCGCCCGGGGGCCGATCAGGGATTTCACCTCGGCGCGGAGCTGGGCGTTCTCGATGGCCAGGTTGCGGCGCAGCCCTTCGACCTCCGCCAGTACTTTCTGGAGCTGTGCCTGGCTCTTCTTCAGCGCCAGCGCCTGTGAAAACACCATCGCCGCCAGCTGAATCCGGTCCCGAATCTCCGTCCGCCACGGCTGGTTCTGCCCCAGGGACGCGAACGACAGCGCACCGATGACGCGGCCGTCCACCTGGAATGGGATGACGGCGAACGATCGGGTGTCGAAGCGTCGCAGGTTCTCCCGGTCCACGGGATGGGGGACATCGTCGATCGTCTCGTTCCAGATCGCCTCGTTCGCGCGGACTTTCGAGAGCATCCACGGGAAGAATTCCCTCGTGGAGAATTGGACCGGAGTCGGAGGGTACTCGGGACGCACCCAGACGTGGGTGTAGACCAGGTCGTCGTCGTTCTCGGTGAACTGCCAGAGGGCGCTGCGGTCGAGATCGAGCGCCTCGACCATCTGCCGCAGTCCGTCGGTGATGGTCTCGTCCACCTTCTCGGGCGCGATGTTGACGAAGGCCGCGGAGAGGTTCGAGATCAGGCGCTCGAGTCGCAGGCGGTCGGCAGTCTCCGAGCGATGGGCACCTTCCCGGGCCAGCCGCTCGCTGATGTCGACGATCGAGACGACCACCAGCCGCTGCCCATCCCGGTCGGTCACGGTGAGGCCCACCTCGACCGGCATCCGGGTGCCGTCCTTCCGCTGGCCGTCGAGCTGGCGACCCGCGCCCATCGGCCGTGACTCGGGGTGAGTCCAGTAACGACCGCGCTCGGTCCCCTGGGCGGAGCTGACGTCTACCGGGACCAGCGTGTCGATGTTCCGTCCCAGCAATTCGG
>DAIUEO010000192.1:0-4343 GCA_036845125.1 Candidatus Eiseniibacteriota bacterium
CGCAGCGCCGCCCGCATGCGCGCCATCAGCTCACCCACCGCGAACGGCTTGGTGACATAGTCGTCTGCGCCGGCATCCAGCGCTGCGATCTTGTCGCCCTCCTGGCCGCGTGCCGAAAGCACCACGATCGGCGCCGTGAACCACTCGCGCAGCCGGCGAGTCACGTCGACGCCATCGATGTCCGGCAGCCCGAGATCGAGCAGCACGATGTCGGGCGAGCGCATGGCGGCTTCCCGCAGCGCCTCCTCGCCGGTCGCCGCCTCCACCATCTGGTAGCCGTTGCCGTCGAGGGCCGCGCGCAGGAAGCGCCGCATCGGAAGCTCGTCGTCGACCACCAGCGCCACCGGCAGTTTCGCCGCATCCTCGCTCACGGCGCCTGAGCCTCTCCCGGCAGGGCGTGCGGCTCTGGCTCCACCACCGGTGGCTCGCCCTCGAGCGGCAGCCAGAACCGCACGACGGCGCCCCCACCCGGGCGGTTCGACGCTTCGATGCGGCCGCCGTGCGCTTCCACGAGCCCGCGGCAGATCGCGAGGCCGAGCCCCACGCCGCGCGAGCCGGCGCCGCTGCCGCGGACGAATTTGTCGAAGACGGTCTGCTCGGATCCCGGCGGAAAGCCCGGGCCGCGGTCGGCGACGTCCACGCGCACGAAGCGGCCTTCCGGAGCGGCGGAGATCTCGAACGGAGTTCCCGCGGGCGTGTGGTGGACTACGTTCTCGATCAGGTTCGCCAGCACCTGACCCATGAGCACGTCGTCGAGCGGCACCAGCGAAATTCCCGCCACGTCCACGCGCACCTCGCGGCCGCCGATCGCAGGTGTGAGTCGCTCGAGCACGGCTCCGACCACCTCCTCCAGCGAGTGCCACTCCTTCCTCACCGCGATGCCGCCGGATTCGAGCCGGGTCATGTCGAGCAGGTTGCCCACCTGTCGCGCGAGACGCCGCGACTCCTCGAGAATGGTCTCCGCCAGCTCGCGCCGCAGCTCGGGGGCGAGGCCGTCGCGCTCGATCAGGCTGCTCGCCGCGCCGCTGATCACCGCGAGTGGCGTGCGGAGATCGTGCGAGACCGAGCTCAACACGGTGTTCTTCAGCCGCTCCGATTCGACCTCGACCTCCGTCTTCCGCGCGCGCTCGGCGAGCTGTCCCCGCTCGATGGCGAGTGCGGCCTGGTTGGTCACCGTCTCGAGGAAGCGCTGCTGGTCGGCGCGCAGGGTATCTCCCGGGCGGTTCGGCAGCAGCCCGAGCACCCCAATCACACCGCTGCCGGCACGGAGCGGCAGGTAGATGCCGCGGGCTGCCGGCAGCGTGGCGGTGCCACGGCCGGCCATCTCGCCGTTGTCGTGCACCCATTGCGCGACTGCGATCTCGTGCCGCTCGTGGTGCGGCGTACCGAGATCACCCACCCGCAAGGCCACGCGACCGGCGGCGGCGGGCAGCAGGATCACGACGCGCCCGTCGAACTCCTCGCCGATCATGCGCGCCGCCGCGCCGACCACCTCGTCGGGATCCTTCAGCGCGGCCAGCTCGTCGCTGATCCGGAACAAGGCCGCCGTCCGCCGCTCGCGCTTCCGCGCCGAGTCCGCCTGGACCCTCAGCCAGTGCGCCATCGTGCTGACGGTGAGCGAGGTCACGAGCATGACGCCGAACGTGACGAGGTACTCCGTGTCTGCGATGACGAAGGTGAAGCGCGGCGGGACGAAGAAGTAGTCGAAGACCATCACGCTCAGCACCGACGCCGTGATCCCCGGGCCGCGGCCGAGCCAGAGTGCCGCGACCATCACCGCCAGCAGGTAGATCATCACGAGGTTCACGGGCGCGAAGTAGGGGTACATCAGGTACGCGGCGAACGTGCTGATGCCCACCACAACCACCGCCTGCAGGTGATGCGCCCACGCCCGCGAGACGGCAGGCGTGGAGGCCCGATCCGGGCCCTCCTCCCCGGCCTCGCCGCTGATCGCGTACACGTCAATGTCGCCGCTGCTCTCGACCAGGCGGTGCGCGAGGGAGCCCTCGAGACGCTGGCGCCAGAGCGGCCGCGTCGACTTGCCGACCAGAATGCGCGACACGTTGCGCGAACGGGCGAACGCCAGGACCTCGTCGGTGACCCGCACGCCCTCGAGCATCACCGTCTCGGCGCCGAGGTCCGCCGCGAATCCCATGACATCCACGATGTAATCGCGCCGCGACTGGGACCAGCGCATCTCCGCCGGGGTCTCCACGTGCGCCACGATCCACTGCGCCTTGAGGGCCGTGACCATGCGGCGCGCCGCGCGCACCAGCTTGAGGCCCATCTCGGGATCCCCAAGGCACACGAGGATGCGCTCGCGCACCGCCCACGGCTCGGCGATGCCGGCGTCGCGGCGATAGGACTCCATCTCGGCGTCGACCCGCTCGGCGGTGCGACGGAGCGCGAGCTCGCGGAGCGCAATCAGGTTGCCCTTGCGGAAGAAGTTGCGGATCGCCGCTTCCGCGCGCTCGGGCACGTAGACCTTGCCCTCGCGGAGACGCTGGAGGAGGTCCTCCGGCGGCAGATCGATCAGCTCGATCTCGTCGGCGCGATCCACGATCGAGTCGGGCACCGTCTCCCGCACCGTGATCCCGGTGATCTGTGCGACCACATCGTTCAGGCTGTCCACGTGCTGGACGTTCAGCGTGGTCGAGACGTCGATCCCGGCGGCGAGCAGCTCCTCGACATCCTGCCAGCGCTTGGCGTGGCGGGAGCCCGGTGCGTTGGTGTGCGCGAGCTCGTCCACCAGGATGAGCTGCGGGTGGCGTGCGAGCGCCGCATCCAGATCGAACTCGCGGAGTCGCGAGCCGCGGTACTCGACCTCGCGCAGCGGGATCCGATCGAGGCCATCGAGCAATCGCGCAGTCTCTGCGCGGCCGTGGGTCTCCACCACGCCCACCACGACGTCGACGCCCGAAGTGCGCCGCTCGTGCGCCCCGAGCAGCATCGCGTACGTCTTGCCGACGCCGGCCGCCGCGCCGAAGAAGAGCTTGAGCTTGGCGCGACTCTCGCGCTCCTCTTCGCGCTTCAGCCGCTCGAGGATCTTTTCGGGATCGGGACGGGTTTCGTTCACGGGCGCCTCGAATGGAGACTAATACAGGGCCCCGCAGGTGCGGGGGCGGCTAGTCGCCGAGGGCGTTAGCGTCGACCTCTCCCGCGTCGAGCGCGAGGTTGATGCTCAGCACCGGAACCACTGACTCCCCGAAGAACGGGATGACGGATCGCCGCGTGTAGCGGTCGATGAGCGCATCCACCGCGGCTTCCGAAATGCCGCGCACGCGCGCGATGCGGCGCGCCTGGATGCGCGCCGCCGCCACGCTGATGTGCGGATCGAGCCCGCTGCCCGAGGCGGTCACGAGATCCACCGGGATCGGGCCCGAGAGCGTCGAATCCGCCGCGCGCAATGCGGCGATCCGCGCCTTCACCGAATCGGCGAGCGCCGGGTGGATCGGACCCAGGTTCGAGCCCGACGACGCGCCCGCGTTGTAGGCGGGGCCGGTCGCCGAGGGCCGTCCCCAGAAATAACCGGGGCCCGAGAACGGCTGCCCGATCAGCTCGGAGCCCTTCACCTGGCCGTTCTGCACGATCAGGCTGCCGGCCGCCTGCCGCGCGAAGAACACGCGGCCGATGCCGGTGACCGCCAGCGGGTACGCCACGCCGGTGACCAGCGTGAGCGCCAGCAGCATTCGCGTTGCCGCGATCCATAACGACACGGAACCGTTCCTCCCTACGTCAGCCCGAGGGCGACGAGCAGCATGTCGATCAGCTTGATCCCGACGAACGGCGCCACCAGGCCGCCGAGCCCGTAGATCAGCAGGTGGCGCTGCAGGATGGTGGCCGCGCCGAGCGGGCGGTACCGCACGCCGGTGAGGGCGAGCGGAATGAGCACGACGATGATCAAGGCGTTGAAGATCAGCGCCGACATCACTGCGCTCTCCGGCGTGGCGAGCCCCATGATGTTCAGCGCCCGGAGCTCGGGGAACGTCGTGACGAACGCCGCCGGCAGGATCGCGAAGTACTTGGCGACGTCGTTCGTGATGCTGAAGGTGGTGAGTGCGCCGCGCGTCATGAGGAGCTGCTTCCCGGTCTCGACCACCTGGATCAGTTTGGTGGGGTTCGAGTCGAGATCCACCATGTTGCCGGCTTCCTTCGCCGCCTGCGTGCCGGTGTTCATCGCCACCGCGACGTCGGCTTGCGCGAGCGCCGGCGCGTCGTTCGTGCCGTCGCCGCACATCGCGACGAGCCGGCCTTCGCTCTGATGCTTGCGGATGAGCTCGAGCTTCGTCTCGGGCGTCGCCTCGGCCAGAAACTCGTCGACTCCGGCCTCGGCGGCTATCGCA
>DAIUEO010000193.1:0-4056 GCA_036845125.1 Candidatus Eiseniibacteriota bacterium
CCGGGCGCCATTTCGATGAACCCGGTCTCCTGATTGATGTTGTCGTGGCCGGACATGAATTCGTAGCGCTGTTGGTCGACGACCGGGTTGCCGCCCTGCGGGAACGGCGTCCCCTGGATGAACGAGCGGAATGCCCGGAAGCCGACCCGGCGCGGGCCGGTTTCACCGAGCGGGTCCACCGTGTGGTTGATGAGCAGCACGCTCGGCAGGCCCGGGGTCCGGTTCTCGTCGCCGTTGTCGTCCGCCACCGAGAACCCGTTGATCCTCAGGACTTGTCGGGGGCAGAGCGCCGAATCCGGGGCCACCGTCTGGTTCAGCGTCGGCGAATGGGGACTTTGACGGCGGGCCGCGTCGGGATTATTGCCGGGCTGCGATCCCACCTCGAGCACGAACTCGCCGGAAGGAAAGTAGGGAACGTCGAAGTCGTCCGAGAAGTAGTTCGTGAGCTCGGCGGGGCCGGCGTCCATGTCCACGAACCACCCCACGTAGACGCTGTCCAGCGGGTGGCCCGAGCGGTTGAAGACCTCGTATTCAACGACGTTGAAGTCCTGGAAGCCCGAGATCGAGTAGGCCCACGCCTTCTGCCGGACTTCGAGCCCGAGCGGGACGTGCTTCTCGTTGAAGACCGCGTTGATGGCCTGCGGGGTGTCGTCGCGCATGACGCACGAGTACATCTTCTGCCCGATGGCGGCGTGGTCCTCGTCGATCAATCCGTCGTTGTCGTTGTCCCGGCCGTCGAGGAAGTCCTCGTCGATCCGCGGGCAGCTCAGCACTCCACACGAGCCCGGCGGATCGAAGTCACCATCGTCGTTGCCGAACCGGGTTCCGTTCACGATTCCGTCGTAGGCCCGGTACATCCTGTCCTCGGGATCGAGCGTCGGCGGGCGCCACTCGGTGTAGAAGCTCACCCGGCGGACCGCGGCGGGATTGGTCGAGGTGGGGTTCACTCCCCCGACCGCCAGGCGGACCGAGCTGAGGTATTCGATCGCGGAGGCGCCTCTCCATTGCCCGGCAGGGTCGCTCGAAAGGTTCGGGAAGGCGTTGCCGAAGTGCCCGGCATTGGTGACCTTCATGTGGATGTTGCCGACGTCCAGCACCGCTCCCGGACCGAAGACGTCGGGAATGGCGAGCCTTCCCACCCGCCCGCTTCCACCACCGAGGTGGAAGTACTCCGGCATCATTCGCTGCAGCTCGGCCAGCGTGAGACCGTCCGCGTCGATCTTTCCGGGTTGAGCGTGGGACGAGACGACGAACAGAGTTGCCGCTCCGAGCACGGCCCACAGCGTCCTGAAGAACATGCAGCCCTCGCTGCCCGGTCGATGGAATCAAAGGCAACTGCGCAGCATGAACCCGCTATGCGTTCAGAGTCGTCAGAGGAACCGCGGACACGAGGCCCGGTCTTCGCTCGCGCAGAGGTGGCGCGGAGATGCCGGCTACGCCCAGCCGGCGCCGGCATGGTCGCCGACCTGCAGTCGGCGTTCAAGCCCGAAATCACGCCAGCCCGGAGTTCCGGCTCGCCTCCGCTCCCGACTACTCGGTCGAGTAGCGGAGCGTGTAGTCGCCGAGTCCCTGCTCGTCCACGAACAGGAACACGAGACGGCGGCGGCGGTTCTGCATCGCATCGGGAGCGGCGTCGGGCGGCGGCGGAATCATGCCCTCGTACACCCACACTTCGTAGGCGCGCATGTCCCCGCCCGGGCCCTTCTGCTCGACGTCCCCGACCGGGCGGTCCTCGGTGAGCTCGAGCGAGCGGACCACCTGGAGCAGCGTGTTATCGCCGGCCGGGATCACCTGGCGGTAAACCTCGGTCGGTTCACCGTAACGGATGTACACCCGGCCCATGTCGCTGAACATCCCGCGATGGAGACCGTAGCGCCCGTAGGTGCGCTCGGCCTGTGCGATGCGCGCCAGAAACTCGTCGCGCCGCTCATTCCGGTCGGTGCCCGGTGTGGGGTCGCGCGGGAGCCAGAAGTCCTCGAGGAAGCGCTCCTGCTCGCCCGGCTGCATCAGGGCGAAGGCGTCCTCGGGGTCGGAGGTGAGGAGCAGGTGGACCACGTCGAGGATGTCGCGCGGGTTCGTGAACCAGGTCTCGGCCTTCCACCCGACGCTGAACCGGGCCTTCCGCGTCACCTCGGTCTCGCCATCGCAGGCGGCGGCGATCTCGAGCACGTAGCTGCCGGCCGGGTAGCGGGAAATGTCGAAAGTCGCGAGTGCGGCAAGTGACACGCCCTCACTCGTGCTGTCGCGTTTCGCGAGCAAGGTGCCCTTGGTGTCGAGGACCCGGGCCGACCAGCGCCACGCGCGCGAGGTGTCGGAAACCGTGCGCGCTTCGAAATAGGCCTTGAGCTCGCGGGCAAAGGCGCCGTAGAGGCGCTCCGGGTTCGGCAGGAGTCCCGGGCCCGAGCGGCTGAAGACCGTGCCCGAGGCGCCCTCCACCTCCATCCAGACGAACTCCGGATCCGAGAGCCGGATCCCCTGTCGCGGGAAGCCGACGCCGAACTGGCCCTCGACCTTCACGCTCTCGAGCACCTTGCCGTGGTAGATGAGCCCGACCTTGTGGGAGAGCGAGTCCGCGATCTTGACGCTCACCTTCTGGTTGCCGGGCCGGGTCGGGAAGCGGAGCACCACCACTTTGCCGAAGCCGTTGGCGGTGTCGGCGGGGCTGACTTCGAGAACACGCTGGGCGCGATGGGTCTTGGGTGGCGCGCTGTTCCGGACCTCGGCGCTGATCAGGAGCCGGCGGATCCCGGTGGTGTCGCGCGCGAGCTGATCGAGCGTGGAGGGCGGAATGCGCACGAACAGGTCGAGCGTGAACCCGCCGCTGTCCGGGAACGCGGCCGCATCCAGCGTGAACCCCGTGCGCCCGCCTTCGCGCCACGGCAGGGGTCCCCGCTCGTCCGGGTGCTCCGCGAAGGCGGGCGCGGCGGCGAGCAGCAGTCCGCAGACAGCGAGGCGCGCTCCCCACACTCGGGGGAACGCGCCTCGCGACTCAGCGCCTGGGGGACGGACGCGCCGGCGGATCAGAACACGAAGCGCAGCGAGAACCGGTGCGATCCTCCGAGCTCCATCATGTCGGTGTATGCGTAGTCGAGGTCCGCCCGTCCGGCCACCGACACCGGGAAGTGGAAGCCCGCGCCGGCCGCCAGCCCTTCGGAGTCGTAGTTGATGTTGTAGCCGCCGCGCAGGAACAGGTACTTCCGGAACTCGTACTCGCCGCCGACGTTCATACGCTCCGAATTGTCCGGCGGATGCGAGAACTCGAACGAGCCGATCATCTTGTGGTCCGCCGACTGCAGGAGCGTGGCCGAGGTTCCAACCCGGAAGATCGCCGGAATGCGCGCTTCGCGCTCGATGAACTTCACGTTCGAGCCGATGTTCGAGATCGCCATGCCGATCTTCATGCCGAGCGTGCCCACGTCGTAGAGGGTGCCGACGTCGAAGGCGATGGTCTGCTGCGTGAATTCCGCGAGACCCATGTGGACGAAGTTGGCGGTGACCCCGGCGCTGAACTTGTCCGTGAACGAGCGGGCATAGGTCAGACCGGCCGTCATCATGCCGGCGTCGAACTCGTTGCCGGTGCCGACGTCGGGATCCGGCTGATAGGCCGTCGTCTCGATCATCGGGTCCATGGTGAGCGCGCGCACCTGGAGCCCGAAGGCGCCGGGGATGCGCTTGACGTGAAAGACGTAGCCGACCTGGTCGAACGACAGCTCCGCCGGCCAGCTCGCGTGGTTCAGCGACAACTCCGACTTGTCGGACTCGATGCGCGCGATGCCGGCCGCATTCCAGAACAGGGCGGTCGCATCGTCAGCCACACCAACGAAGGCACCACCCATACCCATGGCCCGGGCTCCGACGCCGATCTTCAGAAACTGGCCGTCGAACGTCCCGACCTTTTCGAAGATCTCTCCAGCTCGGGCACCACCCGGCGCGAGAGCAGCCAGCAGTACGATGGCGATGACCGCACGTTTCACGATGCTTCCTCCCAGGGAGTTTCCCTTAATCATCGAATCACCACGAAGCGTCCGCGCTGCGTGCCCTCGCTGGACTCCACGG
>DAIUEO010000194.1:0-3886 GCA_036845125.1 Candidatus Eiseniibacteriota bacterium
CCGAGACCTTGAAAGCCGCGTGCAAGTCCGTGCTGAACTCCTTCACCCGCGTCGTGGGTGCCGCGATCGCTCCGGCCCCGTCCCCTCCGGTGGCAGCGCCGCCGCTGCCGCCCATGCCGCCGTCGGTCGCCGCCCGCTCGACCGGCCTGCGCCGCGCGTGGCGCTCCCGGGCCTCGCGAGCCTCGCGAGCTTCTTGAAGAAACTCGCAACACTCCTCGCGACCCTCGGACCGGCCGGCTACGCGCCCCTCGCGCCGGCCACGGTCGGCAGCGCCGTGATTGCAGCCATCGGCTGGTTCCTGCCGGTGCCCGCCTTGCCGATCACCCTCGTGCTGCTCGCGATCGGAACCCTGCTGGCAGTCTGGCTCGCCGGCGAAGCCGAGAAAACGCTCGGCCACGACGCGCATCCCATCGTGATCGACGAAGCCGTGGGCCAGAGCATCGCGCTGCTTTTCGTTCCCCATTCGATCATCGCGTTCGCGATCGCTTTTGTTCTTTTCAGAATATTCGATATCTGGAAGCCGCTCGGCGCGAACGAAGCCCAGCGCCTCCCCGGCGGCTGGGGCATCGTCGCCGACGACGTGATCGCCGGCGCCACCGCGTGCGGAGCATTCCACGCGGGCGCCTGGGCCCTGCGCATGACGGGGTGGGGCTCGTAGCGGGCGTCGCATCGCGCCTCACAAACAAGCCCTTCTGTCGCGTCTCCCCGAGCCCCTCCACCGGCTTCTCACGGGGAGCCCCGCTCGCGCCGATAACAAACCCCTCGGGCCGAGCGCCCGCCCAGCTCGCCACCACGGGCCCATCCATGAGCCGCTTCGCGCTGACATTGGCTTCATTGATTCTTCTCGGCTCCGCGGCCATCGCTGCGAGCGACGGCGCATCTCCCGCAGCCTCGAAGGCACCGCGGCCCATACCCGCCGAAACCCAGGGCATCATCGACAGATACCTTGATGCCACCGGGGGCCGAGCCGCCTTCGAAGCGAACCTCGCCGTGCGCGCGCGTGGCCGGATCAAGTCCAGCGGCATGACCGGAACGTTCGACCAGAGAACCATGCGCCCGGATCGGTACGTCGGCACGCTCAAGCTGGGATCGCTGAAGCTCCGCACCGGGTACGACGGCGAAACCGCGTGGGAGACCGACCTCGCCTCGCGCAAGGTCACGATCCTGGACGGGAAGGAGCTCGAGTTCGTGAGATCCCAGGTCTGGTTCGACAACGAGATGTGGGCCACCGCGGACGCCGGCGGGGGAACGATCCGCATCGGCAGCTCTTCCTACCGCAAGGGCGATCGCATCCAGGCGCTCGAGATCGCGCCGCCCATCGGCCCGTCGCGCACGCTCTGGTTCAACGCACGCACCGGTCTCATGGAGCGTTTCGTCGTCCGCCGCGACCATCGCGAGTACACCATGTACGTGCTCGACTACCGGAAGGCCAGTGGGCGCCGGTACGTATCGCTCCAGACGACTTCGCCGCCCGATCAGGACTTCGAGGAACGAAGCCTCAAGGACTCCGAAGAGGAGCGCTGGGAGGAGCGAGTCCAGGTGGATTCACTCTGGGCCGGTAGGAAGCTGCCAGACTCCCTGTTCACGGAGGATCTCGACCGCGGTCTCGTGTCCTGGCAGCCGGCCCGGGACAGCTTGTCCTTGCCGTTCCGCTACGGCACCCGTCACGTCTGGATCAAGGCCTCCATCAACGGCGCTCCGCCCGCGGACTTTCTGCTCGACACCGGATGCAGCGTCACCGTGATCGACCGCGAATACGCCTACTCGATCGGGCTCGCCGCCGAAGGCAACCTCGCGCTTCAGGGCGTCTCCGGCAGCGATGAAGGCGCGTTCGCCAAGCTCCAATCGATACGCGTCTCGAGCCCGTCCGGCGCTTCCGTCGCCGTCCGCGATCTCAAGGTGGCGCTGGTGGACCTCGGCGAAGGCTTCGAGGCGGTGATGTGGCGGAAGGCAGCGGGGCTCATCGGCTACGACTTCCTGGGCCGCTTCGTGCTGGAAGTCGACTACGACCGGAACCTCGTGACGCTGAGAAACCCCAAGAAGTATCGCTATCGCGGAACGAGCAAGCAGATTCCCATGCGGCTCTATGGCGGTATCCCGGCGATCGACGTCACGACCGGAACCGAGTGCATCGGCGAGTTCATCGTGGATACCGGCAACTCGTTCGGACTCGACATTCACGGGTCCATGGTGCGCCGCTGCCAGATGCTCGGCGCGGTGCAGAAGCGCCCGCAGGTCGAGGTCTACACGGGCGGTATCGGCGGCGGAAGCATCAACTGGTTCACGCGCCTCGAGCGCGTGCAGATCGGCCCCCACGAGCTGAGCGACCCCGTCACCGGCCTGAGCCTTGGCGCCCTCGGCCTTCACGGCAGCACGGAGATCTCGGGCAACATCGGCAACGGCATGCTCGAGCGTTTCAAGTTGATCGTCGATTACGAGAATCGGCTGCTCTACCTCGAGCCGGGCCGTCGCTTCATGGAGCGCGACCAGTTCACACGCTGCGGCGCCGTCTTCGTGAAGCTGAGCCACGCGGTTTATCCCGGGCAGATCTTCAAGGGATCGGCAGTCCATGAGGCGGGGCTCAAGCTGCGTGACGCGATCCAGAGCATCGACGGCCGTCCGGCAACCAGCTTCACACCCGAGGAGCTGGACCAGATGTTCATCCACGGCGACGAGGGCAAAGTCCACACCTTCGTGATCGAGCGCCGCGGCGAGCGCCGCACCCTCACCGTCACCCTCCGCGACGCTCTGTAGCCCGTCGCGCAGACGCGCGCAGCAATGGCCAGCGCCCACCGCACATTGCGCGCATCCTCCGCTTCGGTCACATTCCGGCTCCAACTACGCCCGGCCTCACGTCGTAAGAAACCTCCCCCCAAGACAAGAACAAATTCATGCAAATCGAAATCATCACCATCGGTAACGAGGTCCTCTCCGGGCGGACGCTCGACACCAACTTCGCCTTCCTCGCGCGGCTGCTCGAGGAAGTGAGCGTTCCGGTCGGCTGGCACACGACCGTCGGCGATCAGCCCGAACGGATCGCGGAAGCGTTGCGCCGTGCCCTCGAGCGCGCGGACGCGGTGGTGATGACGGGCGGGCTCGGCCCCACACCGGACGACCTCACGCGCAAGGCGGTGGCGACGGTGCTGGGCCGTCCACTCCAGCTCGACGAGTCGGTGCTCACCAGCATCCGCGATCGCGCGAGACGTCTCGGCCGCAAGCTGCCGGCCTCGGTCGAAGCCCAGGCACTGCTCCCGCGCGGCGCTCAGACATGGCCGAACCGGCTGGGAACCGCACCCGGGATCCTGATCCTCCAGAACGAGAAGCCGGTCGTGATGCTGCCCGGAGTTCCGTACGAGATGGAGGCGCTCGCGCGCGAGCATCTCGCGCCGTATCTCAAGGAGCGGACCGGGCTCCGCGTCGAGTCGTTCACGCTCCGCACGGCGGGAGTTTTCGAGAGCACGCTCCACGAGCACATCGCCGCACTGCCTCAAGGATGGCCCGGCGCCTCGCTCGCGTACCTGCCGAGCTATTTCGGCGTCGATCTCCGTGTGCTGGTGGCCGGCGAGGACGGGAGCCACGTCGAGGCGGTGACCGGCAAGGCGTACGACGAGCTCAAGGCGCGCGTGCTGCCGGTGATCTACGCCGAAGGGGCGACCACCATGGAAGAAGTGGTGGGCCAGGCGCTGGTCGAGCACGGATTCCGGATCGCGACCGCCGAATCGTGCACCGGTGGACTGCTCGCCAAGCGACTCACCGACACCCCCGGCTCGTCGACCTACGTCGAGCGCGGGTTCGTGACCTACTCCAATGCTTCCAAGGTGGAGCTGCTCGGCGTGCGTGCGGCCGACCTCGAAGCGCACGGCGCCGTGAGCGCGCCGGTGGCGGA
>DAIUEO010000195.1:0-3884 GCA_036845125.1 Candidatus Eiseniibacteriota bacterium
TCGGGCAGGCGATCGCCGACCGCGAGAACGGCGGTGGGCTCGGCACCTCGGTTCTGAGCTGGCAGTTCGTCGGCCCCGACAACATCGGGGGCCGCGTCACCGCGATGGCGGTGGCCCCGGGCGGACTCCTCGTGTACATGGGCGCGGCGAACGGCGGCGTGTGGAAGTCCACCGACGGCGCCGGCTCGTTCACGCCGATCTTCGACGCGTTCAGCTACTACTCGATCGGCGCGCTCGCGCTCGACCCGACCGACCCCAACAAGCTCTACGTGGGCACCGGCGAGTCGAACCCGGCGATCGACACCTATGACGGCAATGGCATCTACCGCACGCCCGACGGCGGCGTGAGCTGGGAACACCTCGGCCTGCCCGACGTGAAGCGCATTGCGCGCATCGCGATCCACCCCGCCAACGTGAACAACATCTTCGTCGCGGGCGGCGGCACGCTGTTCCAGAACAACAACAACGGCGGCATCTGGCGCAGCAGCGACGCCGGACAGACCTGGAGCCAGGTGCTGTTCGTGGACAACACCACGGTCGGGATCGACGTGATCATCAACCCGCTCCACGCCGATTCGATGTTCGCGGCGACCTACGACCTCGGGAACTCGCCGGTGACCGGCAGCGCGATCTGGGCGAGCGTGGACAGCGGCCTCACCTGGACCCAGCTCGGGCTCGCGCAGGGCCTGTTCGCCGCCAACGACAGCACCGACCGCATCGCGCTCGCCTACGCGCCGTCGCGCCCGTCGTACGTCTATGCCCGGGTGATTGCCGGTGGCGCATTCGGTGCCCAGGCCTACACCGGGCGCGGCCTGTGGCGTACCACCAACGGCGGCGCCAGCTGGCTCAAGCGCAACGCCGCCGGCACGTTCACCGGCGGGTTCGGCGGATTCGGGTGGTATTTCGGGGACTTCTACGTGGACCCGCTCGACCCCGAGCGTGTGTATGCGCTGGGAGTCCCGCTGATGCGGTCTACCGACGGCGGGAACACCTTCGCCAACATCGCCGGCAGTCCCACCCCCCACGTGGACCAGCACGCCATGTGGATCAACCCGGTTTCGACCGGTCGGTACCTGCTGGGGAACGATGGCGGCTTCTACCGGACCATCAACAACGGCTCGATCTGGACCAAGACCCCGTCCCTGCCGATCAGCCAGTTCTACGCCATCGAGGCTCACCCCACGAACGTGAACACACCGCTCGGCGGGACCCAGGACAACAACACGCTGCTCTGTGCGGGAACCAGCAGCACCTGGGCTGCGATCCTCGGCGGCGACGGCTTCTACTGCGCGGTGGATCCGACCAACGCGAGCATTGTGTTCGCGGAGTTCCAGCAGTGCTGCCAGGGGCAGGGCCCCGCTCGGTCCTCGAACGGGGGGTCGTCGTTCTTCGTCTCGGGATCGTTCGTGGCCGCCGACCGCTACAACTGGAACTCGGCGTATACGATGAGCCCGCTCGACCACAACGTCCTGATCTGCGGCTCCCACCGCATCTACAAGAGCACGACCAACGGCGTCTCGTACTCGATCGTCAGCGGCGACCTCGCCTTCAACCCGTCCTCGTCGCGGCCGAACGGGACGATCAGCACGGTGGACATTTCGCCGGTGAACGGCAACTACTACTTCACCGGTTCCACCAACGGGAAGGTGTACCGCTCGACCGACGGCGGAACGATCTGGACGGACATCACGACCGGCCTGCCGCTGCGTTACGTGACGCGCGTGGTGGCCGACCGTTTCGACGCCAACACGGTGTACGCCACGCTGTCGGGCTTCAACATGGGCGAGTCGATTGCGCACGTGTACAGGAGCACCGACCTCGGCGCCAACTGGACGCCGATGCAGGGCGACCTGCCGGCCGTGCCGGTGAACGACATCATCCAGGACCTCACGAACCCGCTCCGCTACTACGTCGGAACCGACCTCGGCGTCTACACCACGCAGAACGGCGGCACGACGTGGTACCCGCTCGGACACGGGCTGCCGTTCCAGGCCGTGTTCGACCTCGACCTCCAGGCCGGGACCAACACGCTCTTCGCCGGCACCCACGGCCGCTCGATGTGGAAGATCAATCTGAACGAGCTGCCGGTGGCGGTCGAGGCGGCGGCGCGTCCGGTCGATTTCGCGCTCTCGGCGCCGAGCCCGAACCCCGCGCGCGGCACGGCGCGCTTCTCACTCGAGCTGGCCAGGGAAGGGGCGATCGCCGTCTCCGTGCATGACGTCATGGGACGCCGCGTCGCGACCATCCACGACGGCCCGCTGACGGCGGGGCGGCATTCGTTCGAATGGGACGGCAGCGGCGCCACCGGCCGCACGTCACCCGCGGGCATCTACTTCATCCGTGCGAGCGGGCAGGGCGTGTCGCGTACGCAACGCCTCGTGCGCTCACTCTAGGGAACTCGGGGCCGGCTCCGGCCGGCCCCTTTCGCCATCCATGCGCGCTCCACTGCTCCTCGCCTGCGCTCTCGCCGTCGCGTTGCTCGACTCCCCCTCGTCCGTGCCCCGTGCTCGTGAAGCCGAGCACGAACAGGGGCCCTACCCGAGCGACTGGTTCGGCGCGCAGCGGGCCTTCCCCGCGGGGGACATTCCGCAGGAGCGATTCTTCCAGGCCGTCGACCAGGCGCAGATCGAGAAGATCGGAAACGGATTCGGCGCGACCGCCGCCACCCTCGAGTGGACGCCGGCCGGCCCCTACAACATCGGCGGTCGGGTCACGGCACTCGCCGTGGTCCCCGGTGGAACGACCCTCTACCTGGGGGCGGCGAACGGCGGCGTGTTCAAGTCGGTGAACTCGGGGGTCAACTGGACGCCGGTCATGGACGGCAACTACGTCTACTCGGTCGGCGCGCTGGCGCTCGATCCGACCAACTCGTCGCACCTGATCGTCGGGACCGGCGAAGCCAACTCGGCGATCGACACCTACGACGGCCGCGGTGTGTTCGAAACGAAGGACGGCGGCGTCACGTGGGGGCACCTCGGCCTCGTCGAGAGCGCGCGCATCGGGCGGGTCGCGATCGATCCCTCGAACCCGCAGCGCATCTACGTGGCCGCGATGGGCAAGCAGTTCTCGACCGGCCCCCATCGCGGTCTCTACCGGAGCGAGAACGGCGGCACGAGCTGGAGCAAGGTGCTGTTCGTGAACGACAGCACCGGCGTGTGCGACGTCGTCATCAACCCCGCGCATCCGGAAACGGTGTACTGCGCCTCGTGGGAGCGCATCCGCCGCCCGAGCTACCGCCGCGTGTTCGGCCCCGGCTGCGGGGTGTGGCGCAGCACGAATTCCGGCACCACGTGGACGCGGCTCAACGGCACCGGCCTGCCGGGCCCGAGCAACACCGTCGGCCGCATCGGCCTCGCGTTCGCCCCGTCGCGGCCCTCGTGGATCTACGCGCAGATCATCGACAACGCGGGCAACGGGCTCGGCCTCTATCGCTCGACCAACGGCGGAGCCAACTGGACGAAGCGCGACGCCGATGTGGACTTCACCGACGCCTACTTCGGTTTCGGTTGGTACTTCGGCGACATGGCGGTGAGCCCGGTGAACCCCGATGTCGTCTACGGGCTCGGCGGGGAGGTCATCCGCTCGAGCGATGGCGGCGTGACTTTCGCCGTGGTCACGGGCGAGGCGCACGTGGACCAGCATGCGATCTGGATTGATCCCTCGAACCCGAACCGGCTCTACCTCGGGAACGACGGCGGATTCTTCTGGTCCACGGACGCCGGGGTGACCTGGGACCCGACGGTCGACCTTCCGATCACCCAGTTCTACGCGGGGACCATCGATCCCTCGAACTCCGCCCGGCTGCTGGGTGGCACCCAGGACAACAACACACTCATGACCGAGGGCTCGCCGAGCGGGTGGATCTATATCCTCGGAGGTGATGG
>DAIUEO010000196.1:0-3870 GCA_036845125.1 Candidatus Eiseniibacteriota bacterium
GCAACATTCTCAAGCGCGCGTTCCACATCCGGGCGATCGAGAGCGAGCGCGATTCCGAGCACCCGCGCGGCCGGCGCCTCTACCACCGGCTGATCGGGGAATCCGAGCCGATGCAGCGGCTGTTCTCCACGATCCAGCGGGTGGCCGCGACCGACGCCGCGGTGCTGCTGCAAGGCGAGACCGGAAGCGGCAAGGAGCTGATCGCGCACGCGATTCACGATGCGAGCCCGCGCCGCGACGGCCCGTTCGTGCCGGTGCACCTCGGGGCGATTCCCGCGGGCATGCTCGAGATCGAGCTCTTCGGCAACGAGCGCGGCGGCGATCCGCAGCGGCTGCGCGAGGGCCGGCTCGAGCTCGCGAGCGGCGGCACGGTGTTGCTCGACGAGATCGGCGAGCTGCCGCTCCCGGTCCAGGCGCGGCTCACTCATTTCCTGCGCGATCGGCGGCTCGAGCGCGACGGCGGGCGGAGCGGACGCGAGGTGGACGTCCGGGTGGTGGCCGCGACCCCGATCGATCTCGCGGCCGAGGTCCAGGCCGGGCGCTTCCGCACGGATCTGCTCGGACAGCTCGGCGTGGTGACGATCGCGGTGCCACCGCTGCGCGACCGCGGCGAGGACGCGCGCATCCTCGCGGAGTACTTCCTCGAAGTGTTCGGCCGCCATCAGCCACGCCGCATCAAGGGCTTCACGCAGGCGGCGCTGCGCTCGATCCAGGCTCACGCGTGGCCCGGCAACGTGCGCGAGCTGGAGAACCGCGTGCACCGCGCGGTCGTGCTGTGCGCCGACGGCTACGTGCGGAGCGAGGACCTCGGCCTCGAAGGCGAGACGCCGGCGGTCTCGCGCACGCTCCAGACCGCGCGCGACGAGATCGAGAAATCGATGGTGCTGGACGCCCTGGTGCGGAACGCGGGGAACGTGACCCGCGCGGCGCGCGACATCGACGTGAGCCGGCCGACCTTCCACGATCTCGTCCGCAAGCACGGCATCGAGGTGGAGCGCTACCGCAAGCCGGGACCGACCGACGCCCCGGGCGAGGCGGAACCGGAGTCGTGACCGCCGCGCCTGTGGGGACGGGCCCGCGACCGGGCTTCTTCCTCGGGGTCGCGGGCAACATCGGGGCGGGGAAGACCGAGCTCACGCTCCGGCTCGGCGAAGCGCTCGGCTGGCCGACGCAGCTCGAGCCGGTGTCGAAGAACCCGTACCTCGACGCTTTCTACGAGAACATGCCGCGCTGGAGCTTCCACCTCCAGGTGTCCTTCCTGGGCGAGCGCTTCCTCGCGCAGGTCGCGGCCGAAACGTCGGGGCAGCCGTTCATCCAGGACCGCACGCTGGGCGAGGACGCCGAGGTGTTCGCGCGGACGCTCCACGAACAGGGCTCGATGAGCGAGGTCGACTTCGGTACCTACTCGATGCTCTACCGCGCGCTGTCGGTGCGGGCCCGGAAGCCCGAGCTGCTGATCTATCTCAAGGCCGCGCCGCGCACGCTCGAGGGGCGGATCGCCCGCCGTGGCCGGGCGGCCGAGCGCCACATCACGCTCGACTACCTGGCGCGACTCGAGCACGCGTACGAGGCGTGGATCCGAAGGGCACGCTCCGAGGTCGAGGTGATCGAGATCGACACCGACCGGGTGGAGATCCGCGGCGACACGCCGGCGTGGCGGGAGCTGGTGCGCGATCTTCAGCGGCGCTGGCCGCCGCAGGCCGAGCTCGAGCTCGGCGCCGGCTGATCAGCGCCGCGCGGCGATCGCCTCGGTGCAGCGCCCGCAGAGCCCGGCATCCGGTCCGTCCTGCCGCACGTCGGAGCGGTGGGTCCAGCAGCGCTCGCACTTGGTCCAGGGGGTGCGCGCCGCCTCCACCGCGATCGGCGCCTCGGCGACCGTGATCTCGACGCTCGCGACCAGGAGGAACCCCGCGAGGTCCTCGTGGTAGCGCGTCAGGCGCTGCGCCGCCTCGCCAGGCACGCGCAGCCTCACGGCGGCCTCGAGCGTGGTGGTGAGCTCCTTGGCCGCGCGCCGCGGCTCGAGCGCCGCGTTCACCGCGTCGCGGATCGAGATCAGGAACGTCCATTCGTCCTCGCTCCCCGGGCCGCGCTGCGGCCACTCGGCGAGGTGGACACTCTCGAGCTCGCGGCGAAGCGCCGGATGCGCCTGCCACACTTCGTCGGCCGTGAACACGAGGGCGGGGGAGGCCGCGATCACGAGATCGTGCAGGCAGCGCCACAGCACGGACTGCGCGGAGCGGCGGGCGGGGTGGTGGGGCGGCAGGGTGTACAGGCGGTCCTTGGCCACGTCGAGGAACACCGCGGAGAGATCGACGGTGCAGAAGTCGAGGAGCGCGTCGGTCACGCGATGGTAGAGCATCGCCGCGGAGTCGCGGCGCATGCGGTCGAGCCGCGCGTCCAGGTGGTCGAGGAATGCACGATCGACCGGCGTCAGCGCCGCGTCGGGCGGCGCGTCGGCCGGCTCGAAGTCGGCGAGGTTGCCGAGCAGGAAGCGGAACGTGTTCCGCACCTTGCGATAGGCCTCCGAGGTGCGTTCGAGGATCTCGTCGCCCACCCGCACGTCAGTCCGCCAGTCGGTGGAGAGCGCCCACCAGCGCGTGACGTCGGCGCCGATTTTCGCCACCACGTCGATCGGCGAGATCACGTTGCCGAGCGACTTGTGCATGGCGCGCCCCTCGGCATCGAGCACCCAGCCGTGGGTGGCGACGTCGGTGTAGGGCGCGGCGCGGTCGAGCCCGACGCCGACCATGAGCGAGGAGTTGAACCAGCCGCGGTGCTGATCGGGGCCTTCGAAGTAGACCACGTGGCCGCCGGTCCGGGCGCGTGCCCAGGCCTCGTCGAGATCCGGATGGGTGGCGCGCACCGCGCGATGAGTCGAGCCGGAGTCGAACCAGACGTCGAGGATGTCGGTCTCCTTCCGGAACGGACCCGCGCTGCGGCAGGAAGGACACTGGAAGCCCGCCGGCAGGAACGCTTCGACCGGCCGCTCGTACCAGGAGTCCGATCCGGCCTCGCGCGTCACCTCGGCGGCGCGCCGCATGACATCGGGATCGAGCACGGCGAAGCCGCACGCCTCGCAGAACACGGCCGGGATGCCCACGCCCCAGGCGCGCTGCCGCGACAGACACCAGTCGGGCCGGTTCTTCACGGCGTCGCGGATCCGGTTGCGTGAGGCCTCGGGGTCCCAGGTCACGGCGCTGTCGATGAGCTCGAGGCAGCGCGCCCGATGGCCGTCGTGGTCGACGATCATGAACCACTGGTCGGTGGCGCGGAAGATCACGGGCTTGCGGCAGCGCCAGCAGTGGGGATACGAGTGGGTGAACGAGGACGCGTGGAGCAGCCGGCCCCGGTCGCGCAGCCAGAGGATGATGTCGTCGTTCACGTCGAGCACGCTGCGGCCGACGAACGGCTCGGCGCCCGCCATGAAGCGGCCCGCTTCGTCCACCGGGCAGAGCACGGGAAGACCGGAGCGCATGCCGACCGCGAAGTCCTCCTTGCCGTGCCCGGGAGCGGTATGCACGAGACCGGTGCCGTCCTCCATGCTCACGAACGGTGTGCCGTCCACGATGCGCGAGGCGTTGCCCCACGGTCCGTCGAACAGAAGGCCGAGCAGATCGCGTCCGCGGTGGCGGCTCTCGATCGCCGGGGAATCGCCGCCGAGCACCGCCGCCACCGCCGGCAGCCGCGGTTCGGCCACGAGCAGGTGCCGCCCGTCGTGGCCCACCACGACGTACGAGGCCTCGGGGTCCACCATGAGGCCGAGGTTCGCGGGGAGCGTCCACGGCGTCGTCGTCCATGCCACCGCCTCGACCGCCGCGCCACCGAACACGCCGTTCGGATCCTCGCGCAGCGGAAACGCGACATGGATCG
>DAIUEO010000197.1:0-3860 GCA_036845125.1 Candidatus Eiseniibacteriota bacterium
CGCGCGAAGGCCATCAGGCCGTGAGCGCCGACGGCGCCCTCGACCCCCGGCGTCAGCGTCCGGAAGCTCACGGGGTCGCGCGCCTGCTCGCTCCACACCTCCTGCGAGATGATGAACGGCGAAATCGTCGCGCCCGGCAGCCGCGCCGCCACCACCGACAGCGCCGGGCCGGTCTCGATTTCGCGGCGCATCGTGACCACGCCGTGCGCGCTGGAGCCGGCGAGGCAGGTCGGCTCGAGCTCGCGGCGCAGCACCGAGGCCAGCGTCTGCGCCGAGCCCACGTGCGACGGGCTGTAGAACGCGAGCACCAGGTCGAGCGGTCCCTTGCCCAGCTTCTCGCGGATCGAGGCCGCCACCTCTCCCGCGGCGGCTTCGGTGTCGAGGCGGACCGAGTGGGCCGAGGCCCAGCTCATGACGGCGGTCGAGCTCATAGCCCGCGCAGGATCTCCCGGGCGATGACCAGGCGCTGGATCTCGCTCGTGCCCTCGCCGATCTCCATGAGCTTGGCGTCGCGGTGCATGCGCTCGACCGGGAGGTCGCGGCAGTAACCCATGCCGCCGTGGATCTGGATGGCCTTGTCGGTCACCCAGTTCGCGGCCTCGCTGGCGAACAGCTTGGCCATCGACGCCTGCTTCACGTACGGCACGCCCTGATCGCGCAGCACCGCGGCGTGGTACACGAGCAGCCGCGAGGCTTCGATCTTCATCGCCATGTCCGACAGCATGAACTGCACCGCCTGGAAGTTGCCGATCACCTGCCCGAACTGCTTCCGCTCCTTCGCGTACTTGAGGCTGTACTCGAAGGCGCCCTGCGCGAGACCGAGCGCGAGCGCCCCGATCGAGATGCGCCCGCCGGTCAGCGTCTTCATGAACGCCGAGAAGCCTCCGGTGGGGTCACCCAGCAGATTCTCCTCGGGGACCATGCAGTCCTCGAACACGATTTCCACCGTATCCGAGCCATGGAGTCCCATCTTCTTTTCGCGTTTCCCGACCCGGAATCCGGGGGTCGCCGTATCCAGGATGAACGCGGAAATCCCCTTGGTGCCTTTGCTGGAGTCGGTGCGTGCGGTGAACGTCACGTATTTCGCCACGCTGCCGTTCGTGATGTAGATCTTCGAGCCGTTCACCCGGTAGGAGCCGTTGGCCTTCTCGGCGCGGGTCTGCGTGCCGGCCGCGTCGGAGCCGGCGTTGGGCTCGGTGAGCCCGAACGCACCGATCGCCTCGCCCTTCGCCATCGGCACCAGGAACTTCATCTTCTGTTCCTCGGTGCCGACCGCGTAAATCGGCCCGCATCCCAGGGACACGTGCGCGGCGAGCGTGATCGCGGTGGAACCGCAGGCGCGCGCGATCTCCTCCACGGCCATCGCGTAGGCGAGCGTGTCGAGGCCGGCCCCGCCGTACTTCTCCGGGAACGGCAGGCCCATGAAGCCGAGCTCGCCCATCTGCTTCACGATCGCGGTCGGGAACTCCTCGTTCTCGTCCAGCTGGCGGGAGGCGGGGGCGACGACCTCGTCGGCGAACCGGCGCGCCGTGTCGCGCACCTGGTGATGCTCATCCTTCAGAAAGACGTATGGAGAATCCATGGCTCTCGGCTGGTGGAGGTCGAGGGTTCAGGCCCGCGAGGGCACGCGCGGCGGCACACGCAATCTACCGCAGGGCCGCGCCGGCGGAGAAACGGCGCTTTGACAGCCGACCGTTGCGACCGGATGCGCTTCAGGCGGCGTCCTGGGGCTCGTCGCGCAGCTCGCGCGGCAGCGTGAGCTCCGAGCCCAGGCGGCGGGCCAGCCACATTCCCAGGCGGCGCGGGCCCGAGTAGTCGCTGGCCGAGGCCAGCGTGCCGTGGTCGGCGCCGGACCACACCTCGAGCTTGTACCAGGCGTCGCCATCGGAATCGCTGCCCGCCTCCAGCTCGAGGCGCGCGCTCTCGTAGAGCTTCGTGTGCCGGTGCCACAGGACTTCGAGGTAGGTCTCGATCGCCCCGGTCCGCACGCGGATCTCGCGCCGCCATGTCCAGTGCGCCGCCCCGATCAACGCGAGCACGATCAGCATCACGAGCGGGCCGATCAGGCCGGCGAAGGTGACTTCGACCCCCGGCCGAAGGAACACGGTGTCGCGAAGTGCGCTGCCGATGATCCCCGCCGGGATCGCCGCGATCAGGCCGAGGAACACGATCGCGCCCGTGCGGCCGCGGTTCCGCGACACCAGCACCGCGTTGAACCCCGAGTGCCCGCCGGCCATGACGTCGGCCGCGGCGTCGCTCCATCCTTCGGGCACGTCGCCCGCCAGGCGCTCCCGGAGCGGTCGGCTGTCGGAACGGAGCGAGCGCACCTGGGGGCGCAGCGCAATCATCGCCGCGGTGCGCTGCTCGAAGCCCTCGAGATCGCTGAGCGTTTCGACGCGGTCCGGAGTCTCGGCCACCAGCGCCTTGCGCGGCGACAGCCGCACGTCGATCACCCGCTCGATCGGGATGCGGGTCGTGCTCTGTCCAATGATGCCGCGGCGCCGTACCAGCAGGGCCGTGGGATGGAGCTCGATCCGGTCCACGCCGCCAAGCATGCGCATGAGCTGCGCGAACGCCGCGATGCCGCCCACCGTCCAGAGCGTGAGCCACAGGGCTAGGAACCCCAGGATCCCGGCCGCCGCCATGCCCTCCGGCATGACGATCTTCGGGCCGAGCTGCGCGAGCACGCCGGGTGCCAAGAGCTTCACGAGGATCCCGCCCGCCATCGTGAGCGCGAAGCACTCGCCGACGAGCCAGCCGCAGAGCCAGAGCGCGAGGAAGGCGGCGCCGAAGAAGCGGCCGATCCCGCGGGCGCGCAGCTCCGTCGACCAGATCGCGCCGGACGAGCCTTCGCCGCCCGATCCGCCGCTGGTTCCCAAGGTGGGATTCATGATGCCGGGTTATCGGCAGCCGCCGTAGCCGCCTCTACGAAGGGGTCGCGACCTCGAGCGGCGGACTCTCGATCAGGCGGCGGCCCGCCGCGCGCGCGCGCTCGAGCATCTCAGGTCTTCGCGACACGCTGCCGGCATCGTCATCCTCGTGGATCCACGCGATGGTCTCCTCCCACTTCGCGCCGACCCACTTGAGGAAGCCCCGCACGCTGCGCTCCGCCAGATCGTAGCGCCGGTGTTCGCCGCACGCGGTGACGAACACCGCGCGCCGCGTGCGCGGGAGCAGTGGAACGAACGCGTGCCCCCCACCGGGCAACAGCTTCAGCGGGGTGACGCAGTTGCAGCGGTCCATGATCAGCTTGAGCTGGGCGCTCACCGTGTCGAAGTAGATCGGCGAGCCCACCGCCACCGCGTGCGCATCGCGCAGCGCCTCGAACACCGGGTCCATGTCGTCGTGGAAGATGCAGAAGCCGGTGCCGCTGGTGGGATCCGGCCCGCACGCCTGGCAGGGCTTGATCACCATCTCGTTGGCGCGGAAGTGGACCGTGCGGCCGCCGGCGGCGGCGGCGCCTTCGAGCACGGCTTCGAGCAGGAGATCCACGCTGCTCCCGCGCACCGGGCTGCCGTTCAACGCGACGATCAGGCGGGACATGGTGCACCTCGCGCTGAATGCCGCTCCGGCCTTGCCACCGGGATCGTCGGCGACTTCAGGAACGGCGGGACGAACTCCGCTTGGACGTGCGGCGCTTGCTCGTGGCGCGCTTCACCGCGGGCTTGCGCCGGGCCGCAGGCTTGCTCTTCGGGCGGCTCGCGGACCGGGCGGCGACCTTGCGCGACGCTTTCTTCGCGGCCGGCTTCTTCGCCGCGCGCGCGACCGGTGCCGCCTTCTTCTCGACCGGCCGGGCGCGCGCCGGCGCCGGCTTCCGAAGGTGCGCCGTCTCGGCGTCCGACCAGGTCGTCTCGGCAGAG
>DAIUEO010000198.1:0-3856 GCA_036845125.1 Candidatus Eiseniibacteriota bacterium
AGCTTCCGCGACTCGGCCTCGACCTGCGCGATGTCCCGCTGCAACTTGTCGACCTGTGCGCGCTGCAGCACGACCGTGCCACCGATCACGAGCGCCAGGACTCCGAGCACTGCGACCGGGATCACGATGTCGGCGATCTTCGGGATCGAGATCTCGCCGCGCTGCGCCTTCTCCTCGCGAGGGAGCAGATTGATGCGGATCATTTCTTGTCTCCCTGGCGGCGCAGCGCCAGACCGACTCCGACCGTCAGGAGCGGCGCCACCTTCATCACGTCTTGCCCCGCGAAGAGCGCCGAGTCGTAGGCGATTCGCGCGAGAGGATTCGCGACTTCAGCCGGCACCGTGAATCTCCGGCCCAGGAACTCCACGAGGCCCGGCGTGAGCGCGCTCCCTCCGCACAGCATGATTCGGGAGATCGCACCCGCCTCCCCGGCGGTCTTGAGGTACGCCTGCGCCCGCTCCAGCGCGAGCGCCAGTCCTTCACACGCCTGCTCGATCACCGGCGCCATCTCGGAGGTCGGACCCTCTTCGCCGCGCACCGCGGCCGCCGCCTCGGTCTGGCTGAGGTTGAACTTGCGCTGGGCGGCCTCGATGAAGGTGTTGCCGCCGAGCTGCAGGTCCTTCGTGAAGTAGGGCACGCCGCCCTGCGTGATGTTCACGTTCGTCATTTCGGCACCGATGTTGAGGGTCGCGATCACCTCGTTCGGCCCGATGTCGTAGTTGGCTTCGAGGGCGTTCTGGGTGGCGAACGAATCGACGTCCACCACGACCGGATTCAGGCCGGCTTCGCGGATGAGATCGGCGAACGAAAGCACCATGTCCTTCTTGGCGGCGACGATCAGCACCTGCATCTGCTTGGGATCGTTGGGCGCCGGCCCCAGGATCTCGAAGTCGAGCGACACGTCGTTGATGTCGAACGGGACGTGCTGCTCGGCTTCCCAGCTCACGGCCTGGCGTGCATCCTCGGCCGAGAGCTTGTTCATGAGGATCTTCTTCACGATCACGGCGCGTCCGCTCACCGCGGCCACGACGTTCTTCGTGCGAATGTCGCGCGTGTCCAGGAGATTCGAGATCGAATCGACCACCAGCTGGCGGTCCATGATCTCTCCGTCCACGATGGCTTCCCCGAGCGGGGCCGAGATGCCCCAGCGGGTGAGGCGGCTCTTGCTCGACGAGGCTTCGATCTCGACGGCCTTGATCGTATGGCTGCCGATGTCGAGTCCCACGAGCGAGGGTTTCTTTCCGAAGAGCATGGTCTCCACTCCCTGATGCAGCGGCGTACGCCTCGATCGCCGGCTGATTTCGTGAGCCGCGGCCTCCCGCACGGAGCGGAAAGCTCCCTGGCGCGCTACGTACCGTTGAATCGGTTCGCAGGGGCTCCAACTTGAGTCGTATGTGGCGACCATGCCGGCGGAGCCCTGGTTTCACTCGACGGCGGAGGCCGAAGGCTGCGGTCGAGACTGAGGGTTTACTGCCCCGGACGTTGCGAAACGCAATTCCGCGGCGCCGGTTTCAGCCCCGGATGGCCACGCGCGGGGTCGAGAGGGTCTTCACGACCGCCTTCGTGTGGCCGGACCGGATCGCCTCCGCGATCCGCTTCATCTCGCGCTCGGCGATCTCCCGCATGAAGTGGTTCGGCGAGGATTCCCGCACGTGCTTCCACAGCTCGTAGGCCGCGGCCAGGTTGCCCGCGTGCTGGCGGGCGAAGGCGGCGAAGCGCAGCGCCTGGGGAGGGCTATCCGGCTGGCGGCTCGCCTGGGTGAAGTACTCCGCGGCCCGGTTCAGGTCACGGCCGCCGGGTCGCACGAAGTAGAGGAAACCCAGCTCGAAGGCCAGGCGTCCGTTCCGCGGGTTGGCCTCGATGCCCTTGAGCATCAGGCCCTCGGCGGCTTCGAAGTCCTGCCCCTCCTGGGCGAGCGCGAAGGCCCCGAAGATGTAGCCGGAGACGAATCCGGGCGAGAGCGTGGTGAGGATGTCGAAGACGTGCTCCATGCGCTCGAAGCGGTTGTCGCTCATCCGGTGCTCGCCGTAGTACTGGACGGCCCGCAGCCATGCGAGATCGGCCGCCGTCTCGGCGTGTCCGAGCGAGGCAGGCCGCAGGTGCTCGCCCGACGGGTAATAGGAAAGCTCCTCGAGCGGGCGCGGATGGGGCACCGCCTGCCACACCTGATCGCGTGCGATTCCCGCCAGCAGCGCGAGGATCAGCGCGACGCCCCACGCCCGCACCACGCGGGCGCGGGGTGACGTGAAACCCCAGGACATCACTTGAAGTCGCGGCTCTCGAACGCCGCGGTCGCGAGCGCGAGCGCGCACCCGGCGTAGAGCGCGCAGTAGGCGGTCGCCGTCAGCAGGTGGACCACCGTCGTCGGATCCCCGACCGAGGCCATGCTCCGCATGTTGAAGATCGGAAGATTCGGCACCACGCTCGCCACCGACTCGAGAATCCAGCGTGACTGGGGCGGCATCGCGTGCGCGTAGGACCGCAGGTCGTAGCTCCACTGTCCGATCAGGAACAGGCCGACCGTGTAGAGCGACGACAGCACCGGCGTGGACAGCGCGGAGAACAGCACCGCCGTCGAGGCCATGAGGCTCAACTCCAGCCCGCACAGGTACACCGCTTCCACGACCGCCTGCCCGTAGCTCCCGAGACCGCGGAGTGCGAGCGAGCCCCAGAGCCCGAGCCCGAGTGCCGCGCACATCACCCACAGCGTTCCGGTGAGACCGGCCCATTTGCCGATCAGATACTCGTGGCGCGTGATCGGCCGCGAGAGCAGGTTGTAGACCGTCTTGCGCTCGATCTCCTTGGCGACCAGGCTCCCGCCCACGAGCAGCACCACCATCATGCCGAGCACCGTGATGCCGCTGAGGCCGAGGTCCACCATGAGCCGGCTCTCCTCGCCCAGTGCGAGCGGGCTCAGAGCCTGCGTGGCGGCGAAGAGCGCGAGGCCGCCCGCGATCACCGCGATCAGCATGCGATCGCGCGTGGTCTCGCGGAACGTGTTGCGGGCGACGACGCCGACGGTCATGCGCGTCTCCACTCGGAAGGCTGTTCTTTCATCGGGATCGTGCCCTTTTCCACGCTCGGCTGGCCGGTCGCGTCGAGGAACAGGTCCTCGAGGGACGAACGATGGGGCGCGACGGCGCGGATCCGCACCCCGCCCCGCACGAGCCACGGCAGCACTTCGTCGAGCAGCCGGCCGTCGTCCAGGGCGAGCACGGTGCCACCGGGGCGCTCGCGCCGCGTCAGGTGTGCCGCCCAGGCGGCCGGGATCTCCACCAGCGTGACGCCGTCGCACCGGATCTCCACCGCGTGGTCGCACTCGATGAGCGACTTGATGGTGGCCGTTCGCTGCAGCGCTCCCCCGAAGATGATGGCGACGCGATCGCACAGCATCTCGACGTCCGGCAGGATGTGCGACGAGAAGAGGATGGTGGCGCCGCGGTCGCGCTGCTCGAGGATGAGCTCGCGGACGTCGCGGCGGCCGAAGGGATCGAGACCGCTCATCGGCTCGTCCAGGATGATCAGTTCCGGCTCGTGCACCAGGGCGGCCGCCAACCCGAGCCGCTGCAGCATTCCCTTCGAATACTTGCGCAGGACGAGCTTCGGACGCTCGAGCCCGACCCGCCCCATCCAATGACGGGCGCGCTCCGATGCCTCCCGGCCGCCCAGCCCGGAGAGCCGGCCCGCAAGCTCGAGATACTCGAGGCCGCTCAGGTAGTCGTAGAAGTAGGGCTGCTCGGGCAGGAAGCCGAGGCGGCGCCGGCTGCGGGTGTCCTCGATCGGAATGCCGAACAGCCAGGCGCGGCCCGCGCTCGGCTTGATCAGGCTGGTGAGCAGCTTGAGCGTGGTGGTCTTT
>DAIUEO010000199.1:0-3836 GCA_036845125.1 Candidatus Eiseniibacteriota bacterium
TCTCCTCTTCGCCGATCGACAGCAAGCCGACGCGCGGATTCTCGCGGTTCAGGAGGTAACGCGCGTATACCGAGCCCATGTGGGCGAACTGGACGAGCCACGCCGCCTTGCACTCGGCGTTGGCGCCCACGTCGAGCACCACGGTGCCGCCGCTCGGGTTCGGCATGAAGGCGGCGAGTGCCGGCCGCGACACGCCTTCGAGGCGGCCGAGCGTGAGCAGCGCGGTGGCGACCGCGGCGCCGGTGTTGCCGGCCGAGAAGATCGCGTCGAGATGCCCTTCCTTGTGGAGCGTGGTGAGGATGCCGAGCGACGACTGGCTCTTGCGGCGCACCGCGGCCACCGCCTTCTCGTCCATCTCGATGCGCTCGCTCGCATGCACCACCGTGACGGGCAGGTTGTGGGCGTGCGCACGCTTGAGACAGCGCCGGATCTCGGCTTCATCGCCGACCAGCGTCAGCTCGAACAAGCCGGGCATTTCGCGGAATGCGAGGGCCGTTCCTTCGGCCACGACCGAGGGGCCGTGATCGCCCCCCATCGCGTCGATCCCGATGCGTGGGACTGAGGACATCCGGGACGCGACTACTCTTCGCGCGGCGTCACGACCTCTTCGCCGTCGTAGAAGCCGCAGTTCGCGCACACGCGATGCGGCATCTTCGGGCTGCTGCAGTGATTGCAGCGCGAAACCCCCGGGCTCTTGAGCTTCCAGTGCGTACGACGCTTGCGACCGCGCGTCGCTGAATGTCTCCGCTTGGGTACCGCCATGCTGGGACTCCTCGAATGTAGGCCCTGGGTCTCAGGGACTTCCGGCTACCACCGCCGTGCCGCAGGCGCAGGGCCCCAGGTTGAGGTCCGCGCCGCACCGCGGACACAGGCCGCGGCAATCTTCCCGACAATGGGGCGCCATCGGGACTTCGAGCAGCAGCGCGTCGCGCAAATCGGCCGTCAGATCGAGCCGACGACCATCGTGAAACCGCATGTACGCGTCCCGCTCCAGCTCGTCTTCGTCCCGGGAATCGGCTCCCCGCCTCTCCGCGAACAGCTCGAACGGTACCGCCACCGCCAGCGGGAAGTGCTTCAGGCACCGCACGCAATCCAGCTGCGCCGTGCCGCTCAGCTCACCCGCGAGTCGTATGCGGTCGCCGTTCTTCTCGGCGGAGAAGCGCCCTTCGATCCGGTCCGGCCATAGCACAGGATCGAGGTCGAGGGCGCTGGCTTCAGCCTCGAATCCCCATGGGCTTACGCCCTGGGGCAGGCTGGCAAGGTCGATCTTCAATCCCGACATATAAATAATCCCGCGCGAGCGGGACCAGAACCGGAGGAAGCTAGCACAGGCCCGAAAGACCCGTCCAGCCAGCCGCGGCGGCCCCCATGACACTCGAAACCCGTATCGGACACTCGAGTCGGATGCTACGCTTTTCGCGCTACCATCCGCGAATCCCTGCCCTGCGATCCCGCCCGGAGGACGCCCATGCGACTTCGCACCATCCTCGCGACCCTCTTCGCGGCCCTGGTCATCCTGCTGCTCTCCTCGGCCGCGCGCGCCGCCGCCCGTCCGGACGCGAATCGCCCGGCCAGCCTGGACATCCAGCGCCGATTCGACGTCAACCGGATCAACATGTTCGTCACCAATTTCGGCTCCTTCGGCTGGGACCTCACCGGGGGCGGCCCGGGTCTCTATTACCCGAAGGGAACGACATCGACCACGCTCTTCGCCGGCGGACTGTGGCTCGGCGTCCCCGGCACACCGGGCCGCGTCGCCGTCGCCGAGTATTCGCAGGAGTATGGTCCCGGACGGATTCTCTCCCCCGGGGTGTGGGAGCCGGACGCCCCCGACCTAGTCGTCTACAAGATCGCGCGCTGGACCGGCAACCCCGAGGACTCGGCCCACATCGAGCGCACACCCGAGGAGCTCGCGGCCGATCCGACGCTCGATCCGCTGGTGCACCATTCCTGGAGCGAGTACCTCGCGGGCGCCGCCCCGCGCGGCGCGCCGACCCGCATCTACCGCCTGCCGCTCACCGACACGCCGGCACCGGACGATTCGGTCGCCGTGATCGGCCCGGACGTGGCCGGCGACCAGATGCTGTGGTGCGTGTACAACGACGCCGATCCGATTCGGCACAGCAACGGCGCCGGGAACACGGCGCCGATCGGGGTCGAGGTGCAGCAGACCGTGTTCGGCTTCAATCGGTCGGGCCCGCTGAGCGACGTGGTCTACGTGCGCTACCGCATCATCGACCACGGCGCCGGGACGCTCGACAGCCTGATCGCCGGGCTGTGGACGGATGCCGACGTGGGCGGCTTCTCGGACGACCTGGTCGCCACCGACATCGCCCACAACATGGGGTTCACCTACAACGCCACCAACAGCGATGCGATCTACGGCACCTCGCCGCCCGCGATCGGGATACGTGTTCTCGGCGATCCGATCGGCGCCTCCATCGGCTACCGGAACGGCACCGATCCGCAGAGTTCCGCCGAGACGCTGAACCATCTGCGCGGGTTCGCGGCCGACGGTTCGGTGATCGTGAATCCGGTCACCTCCGATCCGACGCACTACATGTTCTCGGGTGATCCCGTGACGGGATCCGGGTGGAACGACGCGCTGGCTTCCGACCGCCGGCAGCTCGTCTCGCGCGCCGCCACCACGCTGATCGAGGGCGACACGCTGGAGTTCGAGGCCGCGATCGTGGTGGGGCGCGGCAACGATCGCCTGGGCTCGATCCTGCAGTTGCGGTGCAACGCGAGCTTCGCTGCCGTCGCTCACGGCTCGGGCTTCACCGACCTCGTTCCCGAGCCGGGCGCCGGCTGTCCCGAGGAGGCCTGCCCGCGTCCGTCCCTCTTCTGGGCGGATCAATGCACGGGCAGTGGCATCAGCCCGGTCGATCTCGAGACCATCGCCCAGATCGCGGACGAAATGTCCGAGCACTTCGACTGGCCCGCGGATCTGTCCGGCATGTGCGCCGTGCTGCAGAGCAACGAGACCGATCTGCGCGCCGAGGCGGAACGCCAGTACGCGGCACTGCTCGCGAATGTGATTGCCGGCCAGTTCGAGATTCCGGATGCGAAGGGCACGCCGATCCTCCTGAGCCCGCTCAAGGCGGTGAACTGCGAAGGACTGGAGGCCGAGACCGTCCAGGATCTCATTCGCAAGGGCTATCGCATGCCGTTCCTGACGGCGGTGGACTACGTGAACGCCCCGCCGAGCGCGCGCGCGCTCGACGGGGTCAATTTCGGACTGCCTTTCTTTGACGGCGGGGCGAGCGTCGCGCTCGATTTCCTGGGTAGCAGCCTCGACCCGGTAGCTCAGGCCGATTCGTTCGCCACCGTCGAGATTCGATTCGATGGATCACAAAAGGCTTATCGCTACCTCCGTCATGAAAGGACGTCGGACGGAGCCGCTCCGCCGCTCGGTCGGCGCTACACCTACGCCGGGTTCCACGACGTGCCGTTCCAGGTGTGGGACGTCGTGCGCAACGTGCAGCTCGAGGCCGTCTTCGTCGAGAGGGTGCTCACCGCGGACGACGGCACCATCCTGCCGCTGGGCTCGCAGCCTGCCACGTTCGATTCCACGTGGGCTCCGGATGACAGCGATGTCGGCGGTCGCGAGTACCTCATCCTCCTCCGGCCCGCCTACTCCGGCGTGCCCGACCCCGCATTCGAGGTGGATGGTGCACCGATTGATTACACCCTGCCGGCCCTCTACTCGCTCGCCGCGAAGAAGCGCGTTTACTTCGGCGCGAGCATCGATCCGGCCGACCTGATTCGCTTCACGTGGGGTGGCAAAGACGCCGCGAGCATCGATCAGATGCTGATCGACCTCGAAGGCCAGCCGC
>DAIUEO010000200.1:0-3778 GCA_036845125.1 Candidatus Eiseniibacteriota bacterium
GCTGGCGGCGCTCCGCCGGACGGGGAGCGCGCCCTTCGACCTCGCGCGGGCCATCCCCGCGGGCGAGCTCCGCACGCTGAGCGCGGCCGAGGTGTGGGCGCGCGCCGGGCTGCCGCTCGATCAGGCGCTCAAGGTGCTGCCGTGGGTGCCGGTGGAGGCGGAGGCCGCCGAGGAGATCGGCTTCGGCCGCGCCGTGCCGGTCGGGGACGAGGCGCGCGGCGCCGCTCCGGTCGGCGCCGGCCCGCGCTCGATCGTGATCACGGGCGCCGACGGCGCACTGCTCGCGCTCGGCGAGCTGGCCGAAGTTGCGGCCGGATTCGAGGCGCGACCGCACCTGGTGTTCCCGTGGGCCGTTCGATCCGGACGGCGGAGCGTGGCGTGAGATCGGTGGTTGCGATCGGCGTCTTCGACGGACTCCACGTCGGACACCGCGCGATCATTCAGGAGGCACTCGGCAGGGCTCGCGCTCACGGCGACCGCACGCAGGTTCTCAGCTTCGATCCCCACCCGGACCTCGTGCTCCAGCCGTCGTTCTCGGCGGTGGCGCCGCTCACGCCGATCCCCGAGAAACGCCGCCGGCTCCTGGAGATGGGCGCCGACGAGCTGATCGTGCTGCCGTTCACCCGCGAGCTGGCGAGCTTGACCCCCGAGGAGTTCCTCGACCGCCACGTGATGCCGCACGCACCGCGTGCGCTCGCCGTGGGCGAGAACTTCGCGCTCGGCCGCGGGCGCGCCGGCAACGTGCCGCGCCTGAAGGCGCTCGGCGCCACTATTGGATTCGAAGTCGTGCCGGTGCCGCTCGTGATGCAGGGCGGCGAGCCGGTGAGCAGCACACGCATCCGCGCGCGGCTCGCCGAAGGGAAGGTCGCGGACGCGGCACTCCTGCTCGGTCGCCGCTACGACATCGAAGGCCGGGTGGTGCACGGTGAAGGCGTGGGGCGCGAGCTGGGCTTCCCGACCGCCAACCTGAGGCTCGATGAGGACAAGCGGATCCCGGCCGACGGCATCTATGCGACCTGGGTGCGGATCGTAGGCGAGGAGCGGACGCGTGCGGGTGCCTTGTGCATCGGCGTGCGCCCCACGTTCGGCGGCCAGGTGCGGGTGATCGAGGTGCACGTGCTCGACCTGGCGCGCGATCTCTACGGGGCGCGGATCCAGGTCGAGTTCGTCGAGTGGCTGCGCCCCGAGGAGCGCTTCGAGAACGCGGCCGCCCTGAGCGTGGCCATCGGCCGCGACGTCGCCGAGGTCCGGCGCCGGCTCGGGCCCGCTTTGCCAGCCGGGTGGCCCGGATGTTAGATTCCCCGGTCAGCCCTCGACCGGGGGGTCTACCGCGACACCTCTAACGCTCAGCCACGCGAGGACTTGCACTCGGTGGCCATGGGCCGTTGGGTTCCTTCAAGAAGGGGGAAGCCTCTAGTGACGCTCTCCAAGGAGCAGAAGCAAGGCATCATCGGCAAGTTCAAGATTCACGAGGGCGATTCGGGATCTCCCGAGGTCCAGATTGCGCTCCTCACCGAGAAAATTCACTACCTGACCGAGCACTTCAAAGTGCACAAGCGCGACCACGCCTCCCGCCGCGGACTCCTCCGCATGGTGGGGATGCGCCGGCGTCTCCTGGATTACCTCAAGGCGACCAAGGTCGACCGCTATCGCAAGGTCGTGAAGGAACTGGGGCTCCGCCGGTAATCGGAGCGCATGACGCGGGCGCGCAACGCCGCTTCGAGCGGCGCCGCGCCCCCAACCGCGGCGGGACGGCTGATCCCGCACGGGCCGTCCCCCCGAATCGCGTTCCCGGGCGGCTCTGGAACGGGTCCGGCGAGTGCCGGAACGGAAGGCGAGAGGAATCGAATCCCTGATGGAACACACTGTATCCCTGGACCTCGGCGGGAAGACCCTCACCATCAACACCGGAAAATGGGCCAAGCTGGCGGGCGGCTCGGCCGTCGTTCAGCTCGGTGGCACCGTGGTGCTGGTGGCTGCCAGTGCGGCGAAGAACGCCAAGCTCGGTCTCGATTTCGTTCCGCTCACGGTGGACTACCGCGAGCGCACCTACGCCGCCGGGAAGATCCCCGGTGGTTTCTTCAAGCGTGAAGGCCGCCCGACCGAGAAGGAGACGCTGAGCTCGCGACTGATCGACCGTCCGATCCGGCCGCTCTTCTCGAAGCAGTTCCCGTACGAGACCCAGATCATGGCCACGGTGGTCTCGTCGGATCAGGAGAACGACTCCGACGTGCTGGCCCTGATCGGCGCGTCGGCCGCGATGTGTCTCTCCGACATTCCGTTCCCCGAGCCGCTGGCCGCGGTGCGGGTAGGCAGGATCAACGACGCCTTCGTCGTGAACCCGAGCTTCGCCGAGCTCGACGAGAGCGACCTCGACATGGTGGTCGCGGGCACGGCGGACAACATCATCATGGTGGAAGGCGGCTGCCGCGAAGTGCCGGAGGCTGACCTCATCGCGGCCCTCGAGTTCGCGGTGGACCACATCCGCCGCATCGTCGACATCCAGCACGAGCTCCTGCGCGGCCGGCAGAAGACCAAGCGTCCGCTGATCGAGAAGGTGGACGTCTCCGAGCTCGAGAGCGAGCTGCGCGCGACCTCCACCGAGCGCCTGCGTGCCGCGATCCGCATCCCCGGGAAGGAAATGCGCCAGGAGGAGATCGATTCGATCTCGGCCGACGCCACCGCGCGCCTCGCCGAGAAGCACGGCGACAAGGCGGTGTACATTGGGAAGATTCTCCACGAGATCGAGCGCGACCAGCTGCGGGCGATGATCCTCGACGAGGGCATCCGCGCCGACGGCCGTGGCCCGGACCAGATCCGTCCGATCACCGTGGAGGTCGGCGTCCTGCCGCGCACCCACGGCTCGTGCCTGTTCACGCGCGGTGAGACCCAGGCGCTGGTGGTGACCACGCTCGGCACCAAGAGCGACGAGCAGCGCATCGAGGAGCTCGAAGGTCAGTCGTGGAAGTCCTACATGCTCCACTACAACTTCCCGCCCTTCAGCGTGGGCGAGGTGCGGCCGATCCGCGGCCCGGGCCGGCGCGAGATCGGACACGGCGCGCTCGCCGAGCGCTCGATCGAGCCGGTGATCCCGTCGGACTCGCACTTCCCGTACACGATCCGCATCGTCAGCGACATCCTCGAGTCCAACGGCTCGTCGTCGATGGCGTCGGTGTGCGGCGGATCCATGGCGCTGATGGACGCCGGCTGCCCGATCAAGGCGCCGGTGGCCGGGATCGCGATGGGGCTCATCAAGGAAGGTGAGAAGGTCGCGGTGCTGACCGACATCCTCGGCGTCGAGGATCACCTCGGCGACATGGACTTCAAGGTCACCGGGACCCGCGACGGCGTGACCGCGTTCCAGATGGACACCAAGATCGGCGGGATCTCGTTCCAGGTCCTGACCCATGCGCTCGATCGCGCCCGCGAGGGCCGGCTGTTCGTGCTCGACAAGATGGCGGCGACGCTGGCGAGTCCGCGCACGGAGATGTCGCCGTTCGCGCCGCGCATCATCATCATCACGATCCACCCGGACAAGATCCGCGAGGTCATCGGACCGGGCGGCAAGATCATCAAGCGCATCACCGAGGAGACCGGCTGCCAGATCGACATCGACGACAGCGGTGAAGTCCGCATCGCGTCAGTGAACATGGAAGGCGGGCGCCGCGCCGAGGAGATGATCCGCAACATCACCGAGGATCCGGAGCCGGGCCGCGTCTACCAGGGCAAGGTCCGGAGCGTCGTCACCTTCGGCGCGTTCATCGAGATCGTGCCCGGC
>DAIUEO010000201.1:0-2381 GCA_036845125.1 Candidatus Eiseniibacteriota bacterium
CCGTGGAGTCCAGCGAGGGCACGCAGCGCGGACGCTTCGTGGTGATTCGATGATTCGGGTCGTTGGCTTGACCGTTCCCCGCGCCTTGCGGCATAGTCCGCGGTCGGCCCAACCCTCATATTTATCAGGGGGTTGCTCGATCACCGACCATTTCGGCAAGCGCGGAGGACTCCGTCATGGCGCTTAGGGTGGGAATCAACGGCTTCGGTCGGATCGGGCGCCTCGTGGTCCGCGCTGCAGCCCAGCGCAAGGCGCCGCTCGAGTTCGTCGCGGTCAACGACCTCACCGACGCGAAGACCCTCGCTCACCTGCTGCGTTACGACTCGGTGCATCGCGCGTGGCCGGAGGTGAAGGGGGTCGCCGGCGACGCGATCGAGGTCGGGTCCGCGAAGCTCAAGGTGCTGAGCGAAAAGGATCCGGCCAAGCTCCCCTGGAAGTCGCTCGGGGTCGAGGTGGTGCTCGAGGCCACCGGCCGCTTCACCGACCGTGACGGCGGCGCGCTCCACCAGCAGGCCGGCGCCCGCTCCGTGCTGATCTCGGCGCCGGCCAAGGACGCCGACCTCACGTTCGTCTTCGGCGTCAACGATTCCCTGTTCGACCGCGCGAAGCACACCGTGGTGAGCATCGGGTCCTGCACCACCAACTGTCTCGCCCCGATGGCCAAGGTGTTGAACGACACGGTCGGGATCGAGCACGGCCTGATGACCACGATCCACGCCTACACCAACGACCAGAACATCCTCGACCTCCCGCACAAGGATCTGCGTCGCGCCCGCGCGGCCGCGGTGAGCCTGATTCCCACCTCGACCGGTGCGGCCAAGGCGATTGGTCTGGTGCTGCCGGAGCTGAAGGGCAAGCTCGACGGCATCGCCGTGCGCGCCCCGGTGGCATGCGGATCGCTGGTGGATCTCGTGTGCCGGGTGGGGAAGGACACCGACGTGGCGTCGGTCAACGCGTCGTTCCAGGCCGCCGCCCAGGGTTCCATGCGCGGCGTTCTCGAATACTGCACGGATCCGATCGTCTCGGTGGACATCATCGGAAACCCCGCGAGCAGCGTCTTCGACTCGCTGTCGACCTCGGTGATGGACAAGCGCCTGGTCAAGGTGCTGTCGTGGTACGACAACGAGTGGGGATTCTCGAACCGCGTGGTGGACGCCCTGCTCAAGATGGCCTGATCGAAACGTGAACGCGCGAAAGAAGGGCTTGCGCGCGATCGATCCGAAGTCGCGCCGCGTGCTGGTGCGGGTGGACTTCAACGTCCCGCTCGCCAAGGGCGAGGTCTCCGACGACACGCGCATCGTGGCGTCGCTGCCGACGCTCCGCCACCTGCTGCAGCACGGCGCCCGGGTGATCCTGATGTCGCACCTCGGGCGACCCAAGGGCGGACCCGATCCCAAGTACAGCCTCAAGCCCGTCGCGGCGAGGCTCGAGCGCCTGCTCCGACAGCCGGTGGCGTTCGCTTCCGACTGCGTGGGCCCCGAAGCCGAGCGCGAAGCCGCGCGCCTCCAAGACGGCGGCGTGCTGCTGCTCGAGAACCTGCGCTTCCACCCCGAGGAGGAAGCCAACGACTTAGGCTTCGCGAAGCGCCTCGCCGCGCTCGGCGAGATGTACGTGAACGACGCCTTCGGCACCGCTCACCGCGCCCACGCGTCCATCGAGGGCGTGCCGCGCATTCTCCATCCCGCCGTCGCGGGGTTCCTCATGGAGCAGGAGCTGGAACACCTCGGCCGGCTGCTGGAGCACCCGTCCGCGCCGTTCGTCGCCGTGGTGGGCGGCGCCAAGATCTCCGGGAAGATCGACGTGCTCACCTCGCTGGTGTCCAAGGTCGACCGCCTGCTGGTCGGCGGCGCGATGATGTTCACCTTCCTGCGAGCGCAGGGCGTGGCCACCGGGCGCTCGCTCGTGGAAGAGGACCGGATCGAGCAGGCGCGATCGGTGCTGGCGGCGGCCGCGGCGCGGAACGTGGAGGTGGTGCTCCCGGTCGACACTGTGGTGTCCACCGCCCCGGACGGCTCGGCGCCGTCCCGCACGGTGGACGTGACCGCGCTCGCGCCCGAGGACATGGGCCTCGACATCGGGCCGCGCACGATCGAACTATTCCGCAGCCGGCTGCAGGGAGCGAAGACCGTGTTCTGGAACGGACCGATGGGCGTGTTCGAAGTCCCGGCCTTTGCGACCGGCACCCGCGAGGTCGCACGCCTGCTCGCCGACGCGGCCGCGGGCGGCGCCTCGGTGGTGGTCGGCGGCGGTGACTCGGTGGCGGCAGTCCAGGAGTCGGGGCTCGGGGAGAAGTTCACGCACCTCTCGACCGGCGGCGGCGCTTCGCTCGAGCTGATCGAGGGCAAGACGCTCCCCGGCGTCGCGGCGCTCGACGACGCATA
>DAIUEO010000201.1:2391-3674 GCA_036845125.1 Candidatus Eiseniibacteriota bacterium
AGGACGCCGGCCGAAGCGGCGGCGCTCGCGGCCGCCGTGCTCGATCGCGCGCGCACCTTCTCAAAAGCCGAGGTCGCGCTGTGTCCTCCGTTCCCGGCACTCGCCGCAGTGTCCGAAGTGCTGCGCGGCTCGCAGCTCCATCTGGGAGCGCAGAATCTCCATCCCGAGCCGCAGGGTGCCTTCACCGGCGAAGTCTCGGGGCCGATGCTCGCCGCGGTCGGCTGCCGGTTCGTGCTGGTCGGGCACTCCGAGCGGCGCCACGGCATGGGGGAGGACGACGCGCTGATCGCGCGCAAGCTGCGCGCCGCCCGGCGCGACGGACTGATCCCGATCGTGTGCGTCGGCGAGACCGGCGCCGAGCGGGAGCGCGCGATCACCGACGCGGTGCTGGCGCGGCAGATCGAGAGCGCCTATCAGGACCTGGGCGCCGACGAGGCCGCGCGGACGGTGATCGCCTATGAGCCGGTGTGGGCGATCGGCACCGGGAAGGTCGCCACCACCGCGGAGGCCGCGGCGGCGCACCGCGTGATCCGCTCCACGCTCGAGCGCGCGGTGGGCGAAGGTCTGGGTGCCAAGGCCACCATCCTCTACGGGGGGAGCGTCAACGCGGCGAACGCGGCGTCCCTGTTCGCGGACGAGGAGATCGACGGCGCGCTGGTGGGTGGCGCCTCGCTGGATGCGGCCGCGTTCTGGAGCATCGTGACCGCGGCCTGAAATCTTGGTACCGCGGCGGTTGACTGAGGGCCGGCGGGGGCTGTAACGTCCTTCGCCTTCACGGACTCCGCAGCCCCGTTTCGAAAGGTTCTTCTCCATGTACGGATTCCTGCTGTTCCTTCATCTCGTGATCTGTCTCTGCCTGATCGGCGTCGTGCTGATCCAGTCGGGCAAGGGCGGCGGTCTGGCGGGCGGCGCGTTCGGCGGCTCGGCGCAGACCGTGTTCGGCGGCCGCGGCGCCACCGACTTCTTCTCGAAGGCGACCATGGCGCTGGGCGCCGCGTTCTTCATCTCGTCGCTGACGCTGGCCCTGATGTCGTCGGGAACCAGCTCCTCCTCGCGGAGCCTGATCCAGGGCGAGGCCAAGCGCGCGACTCAGGCTCCCGCGGGCGCGACTCCTCCCGCCGGGACCTCGGCCCCGGGTTCCGCGATGCCCGGAACGGCTCCGGGTAGCGCACCGGCCAGCCCGCAGACCCCCGCGCCCGCTCCCGCCGGCGGCCGCTGATCGAGTTCATGCCCGGGTGGTGGAATTGGTAGACACGTACGTTTGAGGGGCGTATGGGGAAACC
>DAIUEO010000202.1:0-3661 GCA_036845125.1 Candidatus Eiseniibacteriota bacterium
GATCCTGCGCTGCGTGGAATGTCATGGCGACGATCTGGAAGGAGGACGCGCCGGGAGGTTCCGCGCGGAACCGGGGCCCGAGCTCGTCCTGGCGGCTCACGAGGGCTCGTATCAGGCGTTCGCGCGCGCGGTGCGCGAAGGGGTGGGATCGGACGGCCGGCGCCTGCAGCCGCACGTGGTGCCGTGGTGCTTCTATTCGCTCCTCGGTGACGACGAGCTGCGCGCGATCTACGAGTTCATCCGCGCTTCCTAGGCGGTCTCCACGACCGGTGTGACGGGAACGGCGTGCGCCTGGCGGCGGGGCAGCGCGAGACCGCACAGCATCCCGACCGTCAGCAGCGAGCTCATCGCCAGCAGCGCGTAGCGCAGTCCGATGACGTCGGCGAGCATCCCGACCCCACCCATCAGCAGCCCGCCGAAGGCCCACGCCACCCCCATCAGCAGGCTCGAGATCGTCGATCCGTGCCGCGGCGACAGCTCCTGCCCGAGCACCACGTTCACCGGAAGCGACGACTGGAGCACGAAACCCGCGAGCAGCAGACAGAACAGGCCGGGCCCGGTCGGAAGGAACAGGAACGCGGCGTAGAGCGGGATCGAAAACAGGAACGAGGCGATCACCACCACCCGCCCGTTCCAGCGTTCCGCGAGCCACCCTCCGAGGAATCCGCCCAGCGCGCCGGCGCCGAGATATCCCGTGACGATCGTGCCGGTGAGCTGGAGCGGGAAGCTCCGATCGTGGAGCAGCACCGACAGGAAGTTGGTGAAACTCATGCCGACCGCGGACCGGATCACCACGGCGACGAAGAGCAGGGTGAGCGGCGCGGCGACCGGGCGCAGTTCGGAAAGCGCGGGCCGCTCGAGATGCTGCTGCGCGACCGGCGGCACGCGCGCGAACCACATGAGCAGAAGTGCTGAGACCAGCAATCCCGGGATGCCGGCAATCCAGGTGCGCTCGAGCCCGAACAACGTCACCACGCTGACCGAGAGCAGCGGGCCGAGTGCGAACCCGAGTGTGCCACCGGTGATGAAGAGCGAGACGGCGAGCGAGCGCCGGCTGGAGGTCTTTCCGGCGAGCATCACTCCCTGCGGGTGGAAGGCGGCGACCCCGAGTCCGCCGGCGACGAGAAAGGCGACGAGCACGTACAGGTTGGGGGCCAGGCCGACCGCGCTCAGGAAAACAGCTCCGAGCAGCGGACCGAAGGCGACGAACCATGGCCGGCGGAGACGATCGGAGGTCCAGCCGAAGAAGAGCTGGGAGAAGCTGTTCGAGAACGTCGCCACCGCGAGCACCACGCCCACCTCGGAGAGGCTGAGGCTCAGCTTGGCAATGAGCAGCGGAATGAGCGGGGAGAGGAAGCTCGAGTACGCGTCTACGGTGAAATGGCCGAGCGCGAGGAGACCGAGACGACGGGGGAGCCGCTGCATCGAGCGGCGCAGTGTACCACGCGGGGCGCGTCTGCAATTTCTCCACGCCCGTGCGGGAAATCACCCGCTGAGGAACCCGGTGTCTAGTTGGAGCGGCCGCGACGCATGTTGAGCGTCTTCAGGTGCGTCTCGAGCCGCTCCGCCTCGAGCCGGGCCTTGGCGATCATGTCCTCGGCCTGCTCCAGCATGTTTTCGCGGCTGAGCCGTTCGATCTCGGAGAAGATCTCGGCCACCTTGGTCGCGCCGATCGTGGCCGACATGCCCTTCAATCCGTGAGCCTCCATCTCGAGCCGGTCCGTGCTGCGGTTCAGCAGGGCCTGGTCGAGACGGTCGAGACGCGGCCGAAGGTCGTTGAGGAAGGTGCGCAGCAGCGCATCCCGGAACGCCGGGATGCCCATGGATGCGTCGTCGAGGCGCTTCATGTCGAGCGGCGGCTCGGCCATGAGCTTTCCACCCGAGTTATCAGGCTTGATCTGAATCTCCCGCGATGGCTTCTGAGCGCGCGCTCCCTTGGTCGGCTTCGGCTTCTCGGGAGGCGGGGCGTCGGCAGCGGGATTCGACTTCGAGCTCAGCGTCGGACGCGGCTTCGCCAGGTCCGGGGCACCCATCATCGAATCGGGGTCGTCGGTGAGCTCGAGCGGAGGCCCTTCCTCGGAATTGGCGGAGCGCGGTCTCAGCTCGAACCCTTCCATGGGCGGCTCGGGGGTTTCGCGGGTCTCCCCGGGCCGCACGAGTCGAACCGGGTTCGTAGCGTCCGGAGCTTTCATTTCGGTGCTCTGTCCGGTCGCCGCCGAATCCTCGCCAGAAAGCCAGTTGGGTCGGTCCATCATGGTCGACTCGCCCGTGCTTCCGGGCTCGGCCGGCGTCGTGCGTACCACGGTTCCCGGAGGCGTCGCCGCGCGCGGAGCGGGGGGCGTGTCGGCGGGCTTGGCCTGCCGCGCCCGCTTCGCAGCCGACGCTTCGGGGGTCGGCGGAGCCGCAGCGGGCGGAGCGCCGGCGGACGGTGGTGCGTCGGGCGCAGGATTCGCTCGCGGAGCCCCGCTCGATCCGGCCGAGGTCCAGCGCTCGACGATCCGCGTGAGGTCCGCGAGCTCCACGGGCTTGGTGAGGAAGTCGTCCATGCCGGCCTCGCGGCAGCGCTCGCGGTCGGTGCTGCTCACGCGTCCGGTGACGGCCACGATCGGGGTGTGACGGTCGCCGTTGTCGCGGACGCGCAGACGGCGGGCGAGCTCGAAGCCGTCGATGTCGGGCAGGGCGAGATCGACCAGGATCAGATCCGGCAGCAGCTCTTCGTGGCGCCGCAGTGCTTCTTCGCCGGTCGCCGCCCGCTCCACGCGGTAGCCGTGGCGGCGCAGCGTCCAGTCGGAGACGAGCTGGCTCACGGTGTCGTCGTCCACCACCAGGATGGTTACGCGGCTGCGCCGGTTCTCCGCGACCAGGTGGCGGGTGACGAGCGGCACGCGCTCCCCCACCGGATCGTCGCGCAGCACTTCCGCGAGCGTGGACTCGATTTCCCAGGGCTTGATCGGCTTCACGAAGTAGCCGGAGAACCCGAGCCCATGAGAACGCGATCCGTCGCCGGGCTGTCCGACGTCGGCAAGCAGAACGAGGCGCGTGCCCGCGAGCGCGGGGTTCGAGCGGATCTTGGCTCCGAGCTGTTCGCCGTTGAGATCCGGAAGTCCCATGTCGAGGAATGCGGCCGCGTAGAAATCCTTCTCCGCGGCGCCGCGCTCGAGACGCTCGAGCGCCTCCTCGGCGTTCGCCGCTTCCTCGACGCGGTTCCCCAGGGCGACGATCGTGTGCGCGAGTGCCTGCCGCGAGGCGCGCGCGTTGTCCACCACCAGCACCCGCGCACCGCTCACGGGCTGGAGCGCTGCCGTGGAGGTTCCCTGCACATCGGGCTGCTTGAAGAGCTGGATCTGGAACCAGAAGCGACTGCCGGTTCCCGGGCGCCCTTCGACGCCGGTTTCGCCCCCCATCAACTCGACGATCTGCCGTGCCACCGTCAGGCCCATGCCGTGCGAGCCGTGGCGCGGCGCGAGCGCCGGCGGCGCGGAGCCGCGCGTCTGGAAGAAGCCCGCCGCCGTAGCCTCCGCGATCCCGATACCGGTGTCGTTGATGATGAACCGCAGCGTCACGCGGTCATCGGATTCTTCCGCGCGCTCGACCGAGATCGCGACCCGTCCGCTCTCGGTGAACCGGATGCTGTTCCCGCCCAGGTTGAGCAGCACCTGGC
>DAIUEO010000203.1:0-2360 GCA_036845125.1 Candidatus Eiseniibacteriota bacterium
AGCAGGCCGATCAGGATGGCGATGATCGCGATCACCAACAACAACTCGATGAGAGTGAAGGCTCGCCGCGGTGGAAGTTTGGAAATCGCATGCACGGCTGCACCCCTTCGTTCGATCGGATTCGTTAGCGTCCCGGTCGGTCCTTCAGTTGAGTCATGTTCCAGACCTTGACCGTGTGGTCGTTGCTCCCCGAGAACAACTGCTGGCTGTCCGGGCTGAACGCCAGGCTGTTGACGAGCCCGGTGTGACCGCGGAAGGTGCGGGCTAGCGCGTAACCGGCGCGGCAGTCCCACACCCGGACGGTGCTGTCCTCACCCGCCGAAGCAAGCCACCGGCCGTCGGGACTGAAGGCAACGGCGTAAATGTCTTCCTTGTGTCCCCGGAGCGGTGGGTGTGCTTCCCGGCCGGTTTCCACGTCCCAGATTCTGACCGTGTACTCCTCGCCTCCGCTCGCCAGGAACCGACCGTCCGGGCTGAACGACAGGTTCAAACACACCCCGGGGGACCGCGCCCGCATGGGGGCCACACGGGGTTCCGCCTTCCCGTCCAACTGCTGCGCGTCCAGGCGCGTCGCATCCCACAGCTTGATTTCCCCGTCCACGCTCATCGAGGCCAGGTACTTGCCGTCCCGGCTGAACGCGATCCCCCGTAGCGGCTGCTTGGGGATTCCTAAGTTGCCCAGCGCCCGACCGGTCTGTGCGTCCCAGACCCGGATGGTCCCGTCTTGCTGTCCCGTGACCAGGTGTTTGCCGTCCGGGTGGAACGCCACGGCCATGAACTCCGACCTGGTCGACAGTTCGAAGTCTTGCGACCGGTCTTGCAGGTTGACGACCTTGAGGTTGAACTGCGCGCCCTCCACGCCGGCGGAGGCGACCCGCTGACCGTCGGGCGACCAGGCGACGCAGAAGACGACCGACGACTGGCCGGGGATTTCGGCGATCACGCCCCCGCTCTGCGCGTCCCAGACCGTAGCGGGCGTTTTGAAGCCCCCCGATACAACCAGCCGGCCATCAGTCGGGCGGACCGCGAGACTCCAGATCTCGTTCGTGTGGTGCGAAAATGTCCGGGCCTCCTCCTGGCCCTCGTCCCCCCGGAGCGGGGTCCCATCCCAGACGCGGATGGTTCCGTCCTTGCCGGCCGAGACCAGGCGCTGGCCATCCGGACTGAATGTCAGGCAAGTGACGACCCCGGTGTGGCCACGGAGGCCGAGCAACTCCCGGCCGGTCGCCGCTTCCCGGATGTGGACCGTCTTGTCCTCGCCCGACATGGCGAGGAGGCGGCCGTTCGGACCGCCGAAGGCAACACAAAGGACCGCCCTCCGTCCGGGCTGCGGGATGGGTCGGAGGTGCTCGCCGGTCTTCGTGTTCCACACGTCCAGGCGACGATCGTAGCTCGCTGTGGCCAGTTCACTCGCGTCCGGGCGGAACGCCAGCGCGGAAATCGGAGAGCCGGCTTCGGTGAAGGTGTGCACCGGTTCGCCCGGGCTGTCTGGGTCCCAGAGGTTGATGCGTCCCTGCCAGTCCCCTGATGCCAGCCACCGTCCGTCGCGGCTGAACGCCACGCTGATCGGGATCCGTCCGTGGCCGGCGAACCGGTGCTCGAGCCGGTCGTTCTGCCAGTCCCAGAGGTTCACGGCCCCGTCGCTTCCGGCCACGAGGTACCGGCCATCGCCGGGACGGAATGCCACGGCGTACGCGGTCCCCATCGGGCGAACGGTGTCGCATTGGCGGCAGAACACCTGCGTCGGTGGGTCGGTCGTCAGGTCCCAGACCTTCACCAGGCGATCCGCGCCAACTGAGGCCAAGTGATTGCCGCCCGGGTGGAACGCGACGCTGCTCGCGAAACGGTCGTGTGCGTTCGGGATCCTTCGGACCAATCCAACCGACTTGCCGTCCCAGATCTTCAGGGACCCGTCGCCGCATGCGCAGGCGATCCACTCACCGCCGCGGCCGAACGCGACGCTATTGATTTCGGTGGTGTCCCGGATGATCAAGGGCTCGACGCTACACAGCCGCGCGAGGTAGTGCCACTCCCAGTCGCGCAGCCGCTCCGGGCACTCGTTGAGAAGTTCTCGGGTGCGGCGGAGGTTGTCCGCTGACAGCTCACGGTGGGCCAGGGCGATCCGGTGGAGGTACGCGTCTTGCTGCTCGCGTTCGTTGATCTGCTTCAGGTGGTCCTTCGCCACGTTCGCGTCGTCGAGCGCCTTCGTTGTCTCGCGTTGCTCGCGTACGATCAGGAAGTTGCTCGTCGCCAACCGGAGCGAGATCGCGATTCGCGTATTCCGGTCGGCGCACGAACTCGGTATCCGCACGGTGGCGGTCTACTCGCACGAAGACCGCTTTGCACTGCACCGGTTCAAG
>DAIUEO010000203.1:2370-3661 GCA_036845125.1 Candidatus Eiseniibacteriota bacterium
CGGTACCACGCAGAGGGCGGACACGCGTGTACGGATTCGTCGTTCAGGTAGCGCTCCACATCGGCGGCGAAGGCGCTGGCCGACTCGTACCGCCGGGCACGGTCCTTCTCCAGTGCCCGCATCGCGATCCAGTCCAACTCGCCGCGCACGACCCCGTTAAGCCGCCGCGGCTCCAGCCCCCTGTTGGCGGCGATGGTCGGCAACCCCTGCGCCGTTGAAAGTCGGGTACTCGGCCGGGGCGCCTCCTCCTCGCGGATCAACCGCAGCATCTCCAGGAGCCCCACCCCCTTGAACCGCCCGCGCTCCAGGGGTGTGGTGCCGGTCAGCAGCTCGTAGAGCAGCACGCCGAGCGAGTAGACGTCGCTGCGGGTGTCGACGCCGCCGCCGAGCACGCCGGCCTGCTCGGGACTCATGTACTCCGGCGTGCCGACCACCGACCCGACCTCGGTAAACAGCGTTCGGTCGGTCAGCTTCGCACCCGTCGCCTTGGCCACGCCGAAGTCGATCACTTTGGGCACCGGCTTGCCGTCATACAGGCAGACCAGCACGTTACTCGGCTTGATGTCGCGGTGGATGACCCCCTTCTGGTGCGCGTGTTGCACCGCGTGGCACACCTGCAGGAACAGTCCCAGCCGCTCCTCACAGGTCAGGTGGCGGTCGTCGCAATACTTGGTGATCGGCACCCCCTTGACCAGTTCCATGACGAAGTAAGGCAGCCCGCCGTCTGTCGTGCCTGCGTCGAGAACCTTGGCGATGTTCGGGTGGTCCATGAGGGCCAGGGCCTGCCGCTCCGCCTCGAACCGCGCCAACACCTGCCGCGAATCCATCCCTGCCTTGATCAGCTTGAGAGCGACCTTGCGCTGGACCGGGTGGGTTTGCTCGGCCATGAAGACGGTGCCCATTCCACCCTCGCCGAGCTCCTGAAGGAGCTTGTATGGACCGATCACCATACCGGGCGATTCGCCGGTCTCGGGCTGATCGACAGTCGCCGCGAGCCGCGCCACGGGCGATTCCGGGAACGTGCAGTCCCGGTCGTAGATACACAGGAGGGCTTCCACCCGTTCGCAGAGCGCTCTGTCAGTCGCGCAGGCATTCCGCACGAACTCCGCCCGCGCCGTCGGGTCGTCAAACTGGATCGCCGCGATAAAGATGTCGCGTTCGCTCATGGCGTGTTGAGCCTTTCTGGGAGACAGTGCGAATTCGGTGTTCGGATCGCGCAACAGAATGCGTGATTGCTGAAATGAAACCGGACGAGATGGCACTAGCCCTGGAGTTCTTTCAGAAGCCAGGT
>DAIUEO010000204.1:0-3584 GCA_036845125.1 Candidatus Eiseniibacteriota bacterium
GGGCGTGGCTCGCGGGCCGGGCGGCGGACTTCGCGACCGCGCGGCCGGCCGGTTTCTTCGAGGCGTGCGGTCTGGCTGGCTTCGCCTTGAGGCGCGGCTTGCTCTTCGAAGGTTTGGTTTTGCGCGAAGTAGCCATGTCTTACCTCCTCGGAGCCCCGGTCCTCTCCATTTCGCTCCCGAAACGGCGAATCACCTCGGTGACGAGCCGTTCGAGGTGCGGGGCGGCCTGGGCCGCCGTCGCAAGAATCCGGGGAATGTCCACCGGATGGAGGTCATCTGGCAAGCAGGCATCTGTCACGACATTGAAAGCCAGGACCCGCTGCCCGCCGTGAACGGCCGCGATCGTTTCCGGGACCAGGGACATTCCGACCACGTCCGCCCCGATCCAGCGCAGAAATCGGTACTCGGCAGCGGTCTCGAGCTGGGGTCCTAGGACCCCCACGAACACCGCCCGCTGGAGAGGAATCCTGAGATCGAGCGCCGCCTGCTCGGCGAGCGCGATCAGCGCGCGGTCGTAGGGCTCGCTCATGTCCGGAAAGCGCGGGCCCAGCGAATCGTCGTTGGGTCCGATGAGCGGACTGTCCCCCATCAGGTTGATGTGGTCGGTCGTCACCACGATCGAAGCGGGCGGCATGTCGGGATTCATCCCGCCCGCCGCGTTCGTGATCACGAGCGTGGCGCATCCCAGCTCGCGCATCACGCGCACCGGGAACACCACCTGCTGCATGCTGTAGCCCTCGTAGCAATGGACGCGGCCCTTCATCACCGCGAGTGGCACGCCCGCCAGTGTCCCGAGGTGCAGCTCGCTCGAATGGCCCTCGACGGTCGACACCGGGAAGTGCGGGATCTCCGAGAAGGGAACGACGACCGCGCCGTCGAGCGCCTGCGCGAGGTCACCCAGCCCGGTGCCGAGGATCACGCCGGCGACCGGACGCACGCGGGTGCGCTTCTGCACCGCGGCGGCCGCTTCGCGGATCCGGTCCATCAGCTCATCCGCCACGCTTCGGTCCCTCCAGCGCGGCGTCGATGCGCCGCTTGACCTCGGCCGGTTCCGCACCTTCGATCTCGACCCGCTTCCGCCGCGACGACGCGCCGCCCGCGATCCGCACCGCCGCGCGCGGCACTCCGACCACGCGCGACAGCAGCGCCACCACCGCGTCGTTGGCGCGACCGTCCTCCGGGGCGGCGGCGACGTCGAGCTTGAGCGAGCCGTCCTCGAGCCAGCCCGTCACCCGATCCGTTCCCGCCGATGGACGCACGCGTACCGCGAGCGTCACCCCATGCGGAAGGCCAGGTCGCGCAGCGTGGCCACGAGGAACATCCGGAGGAACCAGATCACGAGCATGGCGATGAACGGCGCGAAGTCGATCCCGGAGATCGTGGTCGGCAGCAGGCGCCGGATCGGATCGCACACGAGGTCCGAGATTCGGTCGAGGAAACGCACGATCGGATTGTAGGGATCGGGCCGCACAAACGAGAGCAGCGCGTTGATGAAGATCACGATGAACAGGGCCTGCAGCAGATAGTCGATGATGGTCGCGAGCGCCTGCAGCAGATTGCCGATGACGAACACTCAAACCTCCCCGGGCCGGCGCGCGCCGAAGAGCGCCGATCCCACGCGAACCATCGTCGCCCCCTCTTCGACCGCCACCTCGTAGTCGCCGCTCATCCCCATCGAGAGATGCGGAAGCGAGAGCCCGGTGCCGCGCTCGATCGCATCGCGCAGCTCGCGCGTGGCGGCGAATTCGCGGCGCGCCTCCTCTGGATTCTCCCGTGGCGAACCGATCGACATGATGCCATCGAGCGCGAGCCCCTCGAGAGCCGCGACTTCCGCGGCAAGTGCCGCCGCCTCGCCGGGGGCGACCCCGTGCTTGCTGGGCTCGCCGCTCACGTTCACCTCGATCAGCGCCGCGATGCGCCGCCCCTCGCGGTGCGCACGATCCGCCAGCGTGGCCGCGGTCTCGAGGCGATCGAGCCCGTGCACGCGGTCGAAGATCCCGGCCGCGCGTCCCGCCTTGTTGCGCTGCAGGTGGCCGATCATGTGCCAGCGCGCGCGCCGGCCGATTTCCGCGAACACCGTCTCCGCCTCCTGCACCCGGTTCTCCCCGATGTCCGTGAGCCCGGCTTCGACCGCTTCGCGCACCCGCGCGGGCTCGACCGTCTTCGCGGCGCCGATCAGCGTCACCGAGGCGGGCTCTCTCCCGCTGCGGCGCGCCGCCTCCGCGATGCGCGCGAGGACGAGCGCGAGCCTAGGTCGCAGGGAATCGGCGCTCACGAGAGGCGGCAGCCTAGACAGCGGGGAAACGCGGAGCAAGCGGCCCGGCCGGGGCTCGGCTATATTGGCGCGGTTCGCCGCTCGAAACACCATGGCCAAGGAGGGCCCCATGCGCGCTCGCCGGATACTCGCCGTTTCGCTCGTCCTCGCCCTCCCCGGGCTCACCGGATGCTCGCGCTTCCAGGCGAGTCGCAAGCTCGACATGAGCCCGTTCGCCGAGAACACCAACACCATGGTCGGCGAGATCCAGCGGGTGAACCGTCCGCCGAGCTGGACCTATCTCAAGCCCTACCGCGAGCGCCCGACGGTGCTCGCCGCTCGCGAGGCCGCAGCTCCCGTGCGCCGGCTGCTCGCCAACGTGGCCCTCTACTCCTCGCAGATCGTCGCCCTCGACGAGTCGCGCATGGCGGAGTCCAAGAAGGCACAGGCGCTGGCCGGATATCTGGACGAGGTGGCGCGGCCGGGGGTGGTCGCCGGGCAGACGCTCGACATCGGCATCACCCCGGCCGGGCTGGACACCGTGCTCGATCAGATCCGCAAGAGCGAGACGTTCATCGCTGCCCTGAAGGCGGCCCAGCCGCTGGTCCACGCGACCACGATCTACGGCGGGAAGCTGCTGGATCAGCTCGACCAGGCGGTGGGAGCCGCCGCCAACGACGTGGATGCCGAGCTCGAGACGCGGTTCCGGCCGCTGCGCCGGAACCTGAACGACATGCAGGATATCCATACGCGCGTGGTCGGGAACTACGCGAAACTCTACCAGGCGCGCTTCGGCGACGAGTCGGCGCTCGACGAGCTCCTGAAATCCGACCCGGGCGTGGCCGCGATGATCCCGAAAGGGAAGAAGCCCGGTGCCCGCGAGTTCGACGCGGTCGAGCTCAAGCTGACCACCGAGCTCGACCGCGTGGACACCGTGCGCCGCCAGCTCCTGCCGGAATTCGAACTCTACCGCGCGCACCAGGCGGAGCTCGAGGCCCTGAGAACCCAGACCCAGGAGACGATCCGGCTCGCGCGCACGACGTTCTCGTTGTGGTCGCGATCGCACCGCAACCTCGCGGCCGGGATCGCGGTGCCGCCGGCGATCGACGTGGCCGGGATGTTCCGCAGCACCGCGCAGAGCGCCGCCGGGAAGCTGCCCGGCTTCTAGACGTGCAATCAGGACTCGCTGCGCCGCGAGTCCTCTTTTCGGATGTCGTTGAAGTTATCCACATCAACCTGCCCTGGGGCAGGTTCTGATTGGGCGCACCGAACACTCTCGCGTCACAGCAATCAGAACTTGCCGCGTCTATGAAGACGGGTTGTCAACCGT
>DAIUEO010000205.1:0-3323 GCA_036845125.1 Candidatus Eiseniibacteriota bacterium
CCCGCCTCGAGCGCGGGGGCAATGACGCGCGCCACGATCTCGGCGCGCGCCGCCTCCATGAGCAGCGCCTCGGTGAGCGGTGCCGGCGACAGCTCGTGGTCGAGCAGCACGTCGCGCACCCGCTCACCAAGCGGAGTGCCGCCGGGCTCGCGTGTCGCGAGCGGATCGAGACCCTCGGCACGCAGGTGCGCCGCGAGCCGCTCGATCTGCGTCGACTTCCCCGAGCCCTCGCCGCCCTCGAAGGTGACGAAGAGCCCGCGCATGAATGTCTGCCTAGCGGGCGCGGGCCCGGCGCCGGCGTGCCGCCGGACGCGACGGCTTCTTCGCCTCGGGATGTCCGTTCACCGACGGTGCGGCCGCCCGGCGTCGCCCGCCCGCCGGCTTGTCGCGGGCGAGGTCCGCGCGCAGTCGTGCCTCGGTGCCCTTGGGGTCGTGGATGAAGGCTTCGGTATACGCGCGGCACTGGTCGTCCGGATACTGGTGCGGCGGCGACTTCTTGAAGTAGCTGGACGGTGCGATCAGGGCGCCCTTGAGGCCGTGATCGAGCCCGAGCTTCGCGCAACGCACCGCGTCGATCACGATGCCGGCCGAGTTGGGCGAGTCCCACACCTCGAGTTTCATTTCGAGGTTGAGTGGCACGTCGCCGAAGGTGGTCCCCTCCATCCGGATGTGGCACCACTTGCGGTCCTTGAGCCACGGAATGTAGTCGCTCGGACCGACGTGCACGTTGTCCGCACCGATGTCGTACGGGATGAGGCTGGTCACGGCCGAGGTCTTCGAGATCTTCTTCGACTCCAGGCGCTCGCGCTCGAGCATGTTGAGGAAGTCGGTGTTGCCGCCGAAGTTGATCTGGTAGGTGCGGTCGATGCGCACGCCGCGGTCGTTGAAGAGGCTGGTGAGCACGCGGTGCGTGATGGTGGCGCCGACCTGGGACTTGATGTCGTCACCGATCACCGGCAGGCCCTTCTTCTCGAAGCGCTGCTGCCAGTACTTCTCACGCGCGATGAACACCGGGATGCAGTTCACGAACGCGCAGCCGGCCTCGAGCACCTGCTCGACGTACCACTTGGTCGCCTCCTCCGAGCCGACGGGGAGGTAGTTCACCACGACGTCGGTCTTCGTGTCGCGCAGCAGCTTCACGATGTCCACCGTCGAGCCCGGCGCCTTCTGGATGATCTGCGAGAGGTACTTGCCGAGGCCGTCGTGGGTCATCCCGCGCTGCACGGTGATCCCGCTCTTCGGCAGCTTGGCGAAAACGACCGTGTTGTTGGGGCGGGTCACGATCGCTTCGGCGAGATCCTTGCCGACCTTGTTCTTGTCGATGTCGATCGCGGCCGAGATCTCGACGTCGCGGATGTGGTACCCGCCGAGGTTCACGTGCATCAGCCCGGGAACACGGTCGGCCTCCCGTGCGTTGCGGTAGTAGTGAAGTCCCTGGACGAACGACGAAGCGCAGTTGCCCACGCCGATGATCGCGACTCGGACCTTGCCCATCGGATGCGAACCTCCTCGAATGAGGCTCCGGCGGCGCTGGTTCAGCGCGGCCGGGTTTCCCTCCAGACGTGAGCCACGCGCTGGACGGCGGTGGCGAACGACAACAGCGTGAGCAGAATGAGCGCGCCCGGCATCACCGGACCCACTCCAAAGGCGCCCGCCACCATGAGCAGCACCAGCCGCTCCGGGCGCTCGAACCATCCGACCTTGCAATCGATGCCGAGCCCCTCGGCGCGGGCCCGTGTGTACGAGACGAGGAACGAGCCGAGCATGGCGAGCATGGCGGTGAGGCTGAGCAGCGCCCAGGTGCGCGGCTCGAGGCCGCGCGCCACCTCCTCCAGCACCTGCGCGGGATCGAACGCGAGATCGTAAAGGTGCATGAAGTAGAAGCCGGCGAGCCCGATCAGCACCGCACCCTCGGCGGCGCGGTCGAGCGTGGAGTCGAGGAACGCGCCGAAGCGGCTCACCACCGGGCGGCGTCGCGCCACCTGGCCGTCGAGTATGTCGCAGAGTCCGCTCAGGGCGAGGAACGCGGCACCGAGCTGGAAGGAGCCTTCGAAGAACAGCATGCCGGAGACGATGCTGAGCACGCAGCCGGCGATCGTGAGCGCATCGGGTCCGACGCCGAGCCACACCAGCCCCGAGACCACCGGATCGACGACCTGATGCGCGAGCCGCTTCGCCTGGTCCTTCCACGAGGCGCGTCCGGCGGAGATCGGCGGACCTGCCGCTGCGGGGTTCGGAGCCTCGGTCAGGCGTCCTCCCGCACGCGGCGCCCGCGCCCGGAGAGCACCAGCACGAACTCACCGCGGCGGCGTCCCGGATCGAGCGCGGCACGCACCTCGGCAGCGGTTCCTCTCAACACTTCCTCGTGCACCTTGGTCAGCTCCCGCGCGACCGCGATCGGGCGGTCGGCCCACAATTCCTCGAGATCGGCGAGGCAGGCATCCACCCGATGCGGCGACTCGAACACCACGATCGTTTCACGCCGCTCCTTCAGAGACTCGAGCCGGGTGCGACGCGCCCCGGACTTCGGCGGCAGAAACCCCGCGAACGTGAACGCGTCGGTCGGCAGCCCGCTGATCTGCAACGCCGCGATCGCGGAGCACGGACCCGGGATGCTCGTCACCGGGACCCCCGCGGCTGCGGCTTCCCGCACCAGCGGAAACCCCGGGTCGCTGATTCCCGGCGAACCGGCGTCCGTCACCAGCGCGACATCCTCGCCCGCCCCGAGCCGTTCGAGCAGCTCGGGAATCCGCGCACGCTCGTTGTGCTCGAACAGACTCACCACCCGCGTTCCAATTCCGAAGTGATCGAGCAACCGGCGCGTATGGCGCGTGTCCTCGGCGGCGATCAGATCCACCTCGCCGAGCACCCGCAGTGCGCGTTGCGTGACGTCCTCGAGATTTCCGATCGGCGTGGCCACGAGGAACAGCGTCCCCGCGCGGCGCCCGGCGCCTTGTCGGGGTGGTTGCTCGCGGTTCACCGTGGCCCTTTCCGTCCGGGTCCCTGCTCCGAAACCGGTGGAAGCTAGCACGGCGGAAAGGAGCGGCAAAGCAGGTCGTCCGGGCCTAACGCGCGCTGGCCATCGCTTCCTCGATCACCGAGTGGAACGCGTTCACGGCAAACGCGATGCCGGCGTCGTCCACGTCGAGGTGCGTGATCGCGCGGAGCCGGCGGGCGCCGAAGACGCCGATCGCGACCCCGCGCGCCGCGAGCGCCTGCTCCACGGCATCGGGATCGAGGCCCGGGTGCTCGAGATCGAGGAACACGATGTTGGTGTCGGGGGTCGAGACCCGTACGCCCGGGCAGCCGGCCACGCCCGCGGC
>DAIUEO010000206.1:0-3256 GCA_036845125.1 Candidatus Eiseniibacteriota bacterium
GACCGGGCCGACGGTGCTGGCGGGCGATTTCAACGTCGCGAGCCACGAGGCGCTGGTCCGGCAGTTCGCCGGGGCCGGCTACCAGTCGGTGCAGGCGAGCAAGCCCACCTGGCGCCGCCACCCCCTGGTGCTCGATCACATCTTCTACAACCACCACCTGCGCATGGTCAGCCACCTGGTGAAGCCCACGCACGCCTCCGACCACCACGTATTGGTGGCCGAGTTCGAATTCGCCGATCCATAATAGAGCCTATTGTTGATATAGGCTCTCGCCCCATGGCGACCATCATCGGCGGCATCGGCACCTCCCACGTGCCCACGATCGCGATGGCCTACGACCGCAAGAAGGGGAGCGACCCGGACTGGGCGCCGCTGTTCAAGGGCTACGAGCCGGTTGCGCGCTGGATGGCCGAGCGCCGGCCCGACGTGCTGGTGTTCTTCTACAACGACCACGCGACGACGTTTTTCTTCGACCACTATCCGACCTTCGCGCTCGGCGTGAGCGCGGAATACCCGATTGCGGACGAAGGCCTGGGCCCGCGCCCGGTGCCGCCGCTCAGGGGTCACCCGGCGCTCGCCCGGCACATGGCGGAATCCCTGGTGAACGAGGAGTTCGACCTCTCCGTGTTCCAGGACCTGCCGATCGACCACGGCTGCCACTCGCCGCTGACGATGTTCTGGCCGCCGGCGCCGGACTGGCCCGGGCGCATCGTCCCGGTCGAGATCAACGTGCTGCAGCATCCGCTGCCGACGCCGCTACGGTGCTACAAGCTCGGCCAGGCGGTGCGGCGCGCGGTGGAGTCCTATCCCGAGCCGCTGAAAGTGGTGGTCGTGGGCACCGGCGGGCTGTCGCACCAGCTGAACGGCGAGCGCGCCGGCTTCAACAACGAGGAATGGGACCGGAAGTTCCTCGACCTCATCGACCGCGACCCGGCGACGCTCACGAAGATGACGCACGCGGACTACATCCGGCTGGGCGGAACCGAGGGCGCGGAGGAAGTGATGTGGCTCGCGATGCGCGGCGCGCTCTCCGACCGCGCGAAGAAGATCCATCAGAACTATTACCTGCCGATGACGGCGACGATGGCGGTGGCGCTGTTCGAGGAACCGGCATGAGCGCAAGGCTGACTTCCGCCTTCCTCCTTGGCTGCGCGCTGGCGGCGCCGGTAGCGGCGCAGCAGTATCCCGCGCGCCCGATCCGGCTCATCGTGCCGAACCCGCCCGGCGGCGCGACGGACAACCTCGCGCGCGTGGTCGCGCCGAAGCTGACCGAGCTGCTGGGCCAGAACGTGGTGGTGGACAATCGCCCCGGCTCCAACGGCAACCTCGCGACCGAGGCCACCGTCCGCGCGACGCCCGACGGCCATACGCTCCTGCTCGGGCAGGACAGCCAGATCGTCATCAGCCCGCACCTCTACCGCAACCTCCCGTTCGACGCGTTGAAGGACCTGACGCCGGTCGCGAGCCTCGTTTCCACCCAGATGCTGCTCGCGGTGCACCCCTCGCTCCCCGTCAGGACCGCGCCGGAATTCGTCGATTACGCGCGCCGCGCGAACCCGCCGCTCGCCTATGGCTCGATCGGCAACGGCAGCCAGCACCATCTCGCGATGGAGATGCTGAAGACCCATACCGGCATCAATCTGCTGCACGTGCCCTACAAGGGCGGCGGCCCCGCGCTGGTGGGGATCTTCGGGGGCGAAGTGTTGGCGATGTTCGGCGGCAGCTCCGCCGCCCCGCACGTGCGATCCGGCAAGCTGCGCGCGCTCGCCCTCGCGGGAAAACGCAACCCGGCGTACCCGGACCTGCCGGCGCTATCCGAGTTCTACCCCGGCGTGGAGGTCAATCCCTGGCTCGGGTTGTTCGCGCCGGCCGGCCTGCCGGCCCCGGTGCTGGGAAGGGTGCGGAGCGAGACCGGGCGCATGCTCGCCGACCCCGCGACGCGTGAACGCGTGCACAAGATCGCGCTCGATCCCTTCCCGAGCACGCCGCAGCAATTCGTCGCGTACGTGCGCTCCGAATACAGGAAGTACGGCGAGGTGGTGAAGAACGCCGGCATCCGGATCGACTGACGCGCATGAACCCGCAGCTGAAGGGCATCGAGTCGCTCGCGGGCACCTACGTCTTCGATCTGCCGCGCAGCGCGCGCGGGCTGCGCTTGAACCGCTTCCTGCACGGTCTCACGCGGCCCGAGAAGCGCGCGCTGTTCAAGCAGGACGCGGAATCGGCCTTCGAGCAGGCGGGACTCTCCTCCGAGGAGCGCCGCATGGTGCGCGACCTCGACTGGGCTGCGCTGATCCGCTATGGCGCGAGCTTCTTCTGCCTGGAAAAGCTCGCGCGCGTCTCCGGCGTCTCCAACCCGGAGATGGTGGCGGCCTTCCGCGGCGAGACGCTCGAGCAGTTCCTCAAGACCCGCAAGGTCCCCGGCGCGCGCTAGTCGGACTTCGCGCCGGAGGCGCGGACGACCGGCGCCCAGCGCTTCACCTCCACGGCCACGAAGTCCGAGAACGCCTTGGGGTCGAGCTTGTTCGGCGCGATGCCGTCGCCGCGCAGGCGGTCGCGCACGTCGGAGAGCTGCAGGATGCGGCGCACCTCGCCGTTCAGCCGGTTCACGATGTCGGACGGCAGGCCGGCGGGTCCGGACAGGGAAAACCACACCGTTCCCACGACGTCCGGGAAGCCCGATTCGCGGAACGTGGGCACGCCCGGATAGTCCGGCAGCCGCTCGGTGGAGCTCAACGCAAGCGCGCGCATGCGGCCGGCCCGGATCTGCGCGCTGGCGGTCGTGAGCGTGGTCGAAACGCCGTGAATGTGCCCGGCGACCGCGTCCGCCACGGCCAGCGCGGCGCCGCGGTAGGGCACGTGCACGATGTCGATCTTCGCGCGCTGCCGGAAGAGCTCCGCCATCAGGTGGCCCTGCGTGCCATTGCCGGGCGAGCCGTAGGAGAGATCGTGGGGTCGCGAGCGGGCAAGCGCTACATACGCCTTCACGTCCTTCACCGGGAGCGAGGGGTGCACCGCGAACACGGCAGGCGGCCCGCCGAAGAGGGCGATGTGCGTGAACTCCCTGATCGGATCGAACGGGGGCTTCGCGGAGAGCGCCGGCGCGATGGCGTGTGACGCAATGCCCGAGACGAGAAGGGTATAGCCGTCGGGCGCGGCCTTTGACGCAATGTCCGAGCCGAGCAGCCCACCCGCCCCGGGGCGGTTCTCGACGACGAAGTTCTGGCCGAGGCTCTCGGTGAGCTTGGCCGCAACG
>DAIUEO010000207.1:0-3033 GCA_036845125.1 Candidatus Eiseniibacteriota bacterium
ATCACCACCACCAAGAAGGGCTCGATCACCTCGGTGCAGGCGATCTACGTGCCGGCCGACGACCTCTCGGACCCCGCGCCGGCAACGGCGTTCTCGCACCTCGACGCCACCACGGTGCTCGAGCGTTCGATCGCCGAGCTCGGCATCTACCCGGCGGTCGATCCGCTCGCTTCGACGAGCCGCATCCTCGACCCGCAGATCGTCGGCGAGGAGCACTACACCGTCGCGCGCTCGGTGCAGCGGATTCTCCAGCGCTACAAGGATCTCCAGGACATCATCGCGATCCTCGGCATGGACGAGCTGTCGGAGGACGACAAAATCACGGTGTCGCGCGCGCGGAAGATCCAGCGCTTCCTGTCGCAGCCGTTCTTCGTCGCCGAGGCCTTCACCGGCACGCCGGGCAAGTACGTGAAGCTCGCCGAGACCGTGAAGGGCTTCAAGATGATCATCGACGGCAAGCTCGACGAGCTGCCGGAGCAGGCGTTCTACATGCGCGGCCCGATCGAGGAAGCCGTCGAGGCCGGCGAGAAGATGCTGCAGGCGGTCTGATGCCGGCGACCTTCCACCTGAGCGTGCTGACGCCCGAGAAGAGCGTGTTCGACGGCGACGTCGAATACGTCGAGGTGCCCGGCACCGAGGGCTACCTCGGCGTGCTCGCGCACCACGCCGCGCTCGTGACCGCGCTCGCCCCCGGCACGCTCACCGTGCGGAAGCCGGACGGCGCGGTCGAGAAGGTCGGCGTGAGCGGCGGCTTCTTCGAGGTGAGCAACAACCAGGCGACCGTGCTGGCGGACAGCGTCGAGGCCCGAAGTTAGGACTGATCGCAATACTGTAGGAATCTGACGGGCGCGGGACCACGGTCCTGCGCCCCATTGTCTTGTAGCATCGTCATGCGTCGAGCACCCGGGAGGGACGCCGAACATGAGGATGCGAATCGGCCTGGTTCTCATTGCGATCGTGGTGGTACTGGTCGCCGGTCTCCTGATGATGACCCGGCAACCGAGGAAGGCGAGCGCCGCCGGAGGCCGCGTGCCCGCTTCGCCGCGCTTCGAGAAGCCGAAGGATACCCTGTTCACCGATGACTTCTCGTCGGGGCTCTCGGACTGGAAGCCCGACAAGGATGGCGTGTGGGAGGTGGAGCGCGGGGTGCTGCGCGCGAGGCTCCCCGACGAGAAGCAGCAACGCTCGTTCCTGAGAACCGGGAAACCGGACTGGACCGACTACGCGGTGGACCTCGACGTGTGCATGACGCGCGGCGCCGACAAGGGTGTGGCGGTGCGCGTCGAAGGCGAGGAAGGGGTCGCCGTGGATCTGCGCGGGCCGGCCTACCACGACGTGCTGCTCCATCGCGGCATGAAACGCCTCGGCGACGCGAAGGTGCAGAACCCCAACGGCGAGTGGCATCACATCCGTCTCGAAGTCCGCGGCACGCGCTACGTGGTGTTCGTGAACCAGAAGAAGCTGATCGAGGCGGAGGAGTTCGAGCGGAAGAGCGGCGGCATCGCCCTCGCCGCCTACACCGGCGGCGCCGCCAAGTGCACCGTCTACTACGACAACGTGGCGGTCTCGAAGCTCGAGGGCGATGGCAAGGAACACTGAGGGGTTTCGGCGCTGCTAGGGGTTGCTTGCGCCGCCGTCCGGTACCCGCACCGCCAGCACGGTGTCCATGGAGACCGGTCTGAAGCTGTAATACGGACTGTAAAGTGGACCGCCCGAATAGGAACTCGAACATCCGGCTTGGGATCCGGAGACGGCGACCGCGGCTGCCACGATAAGACCCGCATCGATCGTCAGACCGATGATCGTCCCGGCTGTTCGTGCGCCCCGGTGGTAATGCCCGGCCGAGACCGATAGAACGCTGCCGTCGAGGAGATCCACCGTGCGCTCGGTCTTGCCCTCCTGGACCCGTGCGACCGCGTGAACCGGGAGCCGATCGGCCGCCGCGATGAGCGTCGTGTCCGAGATGCGGGTGCCGGAAGAGTCTGCGATCCAGAGCAGTTCGTCGAAGCCGGCCCACCCGAGCGTCTTCATGCTCTTCGAACGATAGTGGACCCGGCGCGGGCCGAAGCCGAGGAAGGTGGCTTTGATGGTTTCGGCTCTCCGTCGGATCGAGATGGTCTCGTGCAGGCGGGGCGGCCGGACACCGAGCACCGCGCTCTCACGCCAGACCTCGTACAGGCCCTCGTATTCCGGCGTGGGCAACACCGCGAGGCCCCTGTAGGTCCCCGACACCGTGCTGCTGTCGGACAGGTGGAAGACGATCTTCGCACCGGGTTCGATCGTGATGACTTGCGAGATCTCCGCGGGTCGGACAACGCTGGAGCTGCGGGCATCGATGCTGCTACCGATGCCGTATCCGATCACGGTGCATCCCTCGATCTGAATCGCGAACAGGCTCAGCAGCGCGATCGACAGCGTGATGATGACTCGGCGGCCCATGGGCGCCTCCCTTCAGAAGAGAGACCACTGCGGTGTTAGTGGAATTTCCGGTGGAACAACCGGCGCGCGGCCGGGAGACCGCGCGCCTTCCCGCAATACACCTCGTGGATCTACTCGCTGCTCTGAGACGCGAGCACCACGCCGATGGTCGCGGCGCCCATGAGGCCGCCCAGCAGGGCGGCATTGCGCTTCTTGCCGCGCGCCTTCTTCCCGTATGCGTCCTGGAACTCCTGTTTGCAGGCGGAGCTCTCGAGACGGCTCGCCGTCTCGACGGGGACCGCCGGCTGGCCCTGTGCGAAGTACGCGATTCCGGTTCCGATCAGACCGAGCAGCAACCCGGACACGATGCCCACGGTGAAAGCGCCCCCGGTCGGATAGCGGGAGCCTTCGGCGGTTCCGTCCTGAGCGCAGCTCGCCGGAGACCGGGTCTCCGCCGGCGCCGCCGAGGCGGGAGGAGTGGTTGCGGTTTCCGCCGACTGCGCGGAAGCGGAAGAGGAATCGGATACGGCAATCGTGTTGCGAGCTGGATCACTGTCCAGCAGCGGACCCTGGGCCCAGCATGGCGATGCAACAGACCCGAAGTACGCGACGGCT
>DAIUEO010000208.1:0-2990 GCA_036845125.1 Candidatus Eiseniibacteriota bacterium
AGCGCTTCGGCGACGCTGCGCGCGGCGCCCCCGGCGCCGAGCAGGACTACGCGCTCGTTGCCGGGAACCCGTCCGACCTCGAGCAGGAAGTCCAGGAACCCGCTGCCGTCGGTCGAATCCCCGAGCCGGCCGGATTCGTCGAAGCGGATCGTGTTCACCGAGCGGGCCCGCTCGGCCCGTGGTTCGACTCGCGCCACGTGGAGGAGGGCCTCCTCCTTGAGCGGATGGGTCAGGTTCACGCCGCGCCACCCGCCGCGCGCGAGCTGGTCGAGCCGGCTGCCGAGCTCGGCGAGCGGCGTGCGCAACGCCTCGGACTCGCCCTCGAGTCCGAGCGCTTCGAGCCCAGCACGGTGCAGCACGGGGGAAAAGGTGAATGGGAGCGGGTCGCCCAGGACGCCGAGGCGGATCAAACAGGTCCTTACGCGGGGATGGCGGGGGCGACGACCGGGCCGCGCGGAGCGCGGGAGCGGCGATGAATCATCAGGCCCGCGAACATCGCCAGCGCGAGACTCATGAGCTGGCTCTCGCTCACGCTCACTGCGCCGAGCGTGAAGACCTGCGCGCTCGGCTCGTAGGCGCGGGTCAGATCGAGCAGCACGCGACCGAGGCCGTAGACGGCGACGAACAACCAGAAATGCACGCCGGGCGGATCGGGCCGCTTCCTCACGGCCCAGAAGATGGCGAACAGCCCCACGCCGAAGGCTGCGAAGTAGAGCTGCGCCGGGTGGAGCGGCTGGGTTCCGAACTCGAGGCTCGGGAAGGTGTCCGGGGGATAGACGACGCCCCACGGGAGATGGGTCGGCCTTCCGTAGCAGCAGCCGTTCAGGAAGCAGCCGACGCGGCCGATCGCCGTCCCGAGCGCGAGCGACGGAGTGAGGGCATCGGCCACGTTCCACATCGGAAGTCCGAATCGCTTGGCCGAAAGCAGCCCGCCGATGGTCCCGGCGGCCAGCCCGCCGTAGAGCGTGAGCCCGCCGTGCCACAGCGCGAGCACCGACACCCAGTCGCTCCGGAACTCGTCGATGTGCTCGATCACGTAGAGCAGCCGGGCGCCAAGGATCGACGACACCAGCGTGACCAGCACCACGGAGACGAGCGCGTCGGGATCGAGACCGAGGCGGCGGGCTTCCTTCAGGCCGAGCCAGGTGCCGACCAGGAACGCCACCGCCAGGGACAGGCCGTAGGTGCGGACGTGCAGGGGCCCCAGCGTGAACAGGTCCGGGAACAGGGTTCAGACCTCCCGGCGGCGCAGGGCCAGGTTCTGCAGCAGTCCGATCTGGACGCCGTTCACGATCAGGGCCGTCCCTCCATAGGAAAGCAACGGCAGCGGGAGCCCGGTCACGGGGGCCCATCCGATCGTCATCAGCATGTTCACCATCACGTGATAGAAGAGCGCCGTTACGAGACCGACCGCCATCAGACTGCCGAAGCCGTGACGACATCGCAGCGCGACCGTGTAACCGCGCAGCAATAGCAGCGCGTACAGTATCACCACGGTCATGGCGCCCCAAAGTCCCAGCTCCTCTCCCACGACGGAGTAGATGAAGTCGGTATGACGCATGGGAAGGAACGCGAGCGCCTTCTGGGTTCCCTTGAGATACCCCTTGCCGACGACCCCGCCGGAGCCGATCGCCACCTTGGACTGGATGATCTGGTATCCCGATCCGTGCGGGTCCTGGCCCGGATTGAGGAACGTCTCGATCCGCCGCTTCTGGTAGTCGTGGAGTCCCTCCCACATCCGCGGCAGCACCATCGCGACGCTGCCGTTGAGGATCACGAGCGCGACCAGCACGGGCGCGCGCGGCCGGAGCACCACGAGCAGCGCGCCGAACAGTCCGGCGAACCACCACAGCGATCCCGTGACGAAGAACAGCGCCACGTTGAACACCGGTGAGAGTCCGAAGACCAGATGGCTGACCGGCATGCCGGCCCAGAAGTACATCGCGACCAGGATGATGGGGAACGCCAGCGAGGTGCCGAGGTCCGGCTCCTTCATCACGAGCACGAATGGAACCAGGGCGATGAGCAGCGGCGGGAACCAGTGTCTGAAGCGCCTCAGGTCGAGCTTGGGATCGTCGAGACGTCGCGCGAGCGCCATCACGGTCGCGATCTTCGCCAGCTCGGACGGCTGGAACTTGATGAAGCCGAGATCGAGCCAGCGCTTGGCGCCGTAGGCGCTCGAGCCGAAGAACAGCACCGCCACCAGGAAGACGAGGGAGAACGCGTAGAGCGGATAGGCCAGCGAGTCGTAGATACGGAAGTGGATGGACGCAATGATCGAAGCGATGAAGATCGCGATCCCGGCCCACATGAGCTGCCGCTGCCACAGGCCCTCGTGGGAGCCCGGCACCGAGGTGGCGCTGTAGACCGTGAAGAGACCGACCGCCATCAGGCCGAGCGCCGCGATCAGCATGGGCCAGTCCAGCTCCAAAGCGCCGAGCCGCCGCATCGGCTTCCATCCGCGCTCAATCACCGGAGCCTCCGAGACTGTCGCCGGTCGCGACCGCGAGCGTCGACGGCGGGCGCACCGCGGTGCTGTCCGCGAGCAGCAGCCGGCGGAGCACGAAGCCCGCGCGCGGCGCGGCGATGCTTCCGCCGTGGCCCGAGTTCTCGATCACGAACGCGAAGGCGATCCGCGGATCGTCGGCGGGCGCGTAACCGACGAACAGTGCGTGGTCTTCGCCGTGCGGGTTCTGCGCGGTGCCGGTCTTGCCGGCGACCGCGAAGCCCGGAACACGGGCGGCGGTGCCGGTTCCCGACTCCACCACCAGCGCGAGGGCCTGGCGCAGGGTCTTCCAGTTTCCGCGGTCGGCGGCAATGTGGTCGCGCGCCGGACGCGGCGGTGTGAGCGGACCGGTTCCGCGCACCTCGCGCACCACGTGCGGGCGCACCGTGCGTCCGTCGGTGGAAACCTCGGCCATCATCAGCGCGAGCTGGAGCGGGGTCACCAGGCCGAGCCAGAGGCCGGAAAGCCACGGTGTTAACACGGG
>DAIUEO010000209.1:0-2936 GCA_036845125.1 Candidatus Eiseniibacteriota bacterium
CAGAAGATGCGTCCCGCCTCGGGCCAGGCCTGGGTGGTGAGGACGTACGGGGCTTTCGTCGAACGCGGTGGCACCGCGTGCATCGCCACCGCCGCCGAATCGAGCCCGGAATAGACCTTGTAGGTCACAGGGCCCGCGGACTCGTCGTTGCGCCGCCACGAGAGCCCGGTCGCCGGCGACTCATCGACCGCGCCGGCCGACGGCAGGGGGCGGTCGAGGTGACGGAGCGAATTGGTCGTGAACTGCCAGAAGAACGTCTCGCCAAAGGAGCCGCCGTCGAGGGTGCGAACGTTGTCCGTGATCTCCACGGTGTAGGTGCGTCTCAGCAGAAGCTCCTCCCGGGACACGATCCGGATACGGTGCGCGCCATCCTCGAGCCGGATCACGGACGGAATCCGCCGGGTGTCGAGCTTGAGGAACACGGTGTGGTCGTTCACCGTCGCCGCGTCGAGCGGCCCTTCGAACGTGATCCAGATGTCGGTGTCGTAGGCGGCGCCGACGGTGCGCGCCGGCGGCTGCACTGCCAGCACCGCGGGGGGCAGCACCGGCGCAACGGGTGGCGGCGCCGACGGGTCACTGCAGCCGGCGAGCGCCGACACGGCCAGCACGATTCCGGCAAGTCGGTTCCTCATCGGACGATCACGAACCTTCCCATCTGCTGGCCGAGCGATGAATCCACCGTGAAGAGATAGATCCCGGAACTGACCTCCTGCCCGTTCCGCGACACCAGGTTCCACGCCGCCTGGCCGTCGCCGCCGCTGCCGTCGTGGTCGATCTGGGCCACGAAGTCACCGGAGACCGTCCACACCTTGATCGTGCAGCGCGTCTTCGGGAGTCCCATGAAGTCGACGTGGCGCGTGAGCGGATTGCCGAGCACCGGCGGATTGTCCCAGTCGGCCGCGCCGCGGAACGGATTGGGCACCACCCAGACCCGTGACCCGCTCGCGCTCGCGGCTCTCTGCGGCGCAACCCGCCGCTCGTACGACGGGGTGAACGGGCTCTCGATGATGTCCAACCGGACCTGGTCGGGAAGGACCTGGTATCTCCGCTCGTAGACGGTGGCGACGAAATACACGTAGTCGAACCCGTTGAGCACCTGGGTGTCGGTCACCGCATAGCGGCCGACCGGGTAGAGCTTCTTCTCGAACAGGATGCGCTCGTAGTCGATCGTGGTGTCGGTGACGGTCGAGAGCCGCTGCTGGCCGAACGTGGTGTCCAGCGCAAAGGCGCCGACCAGGGACCAGTTCGCGGCGGGCGGCAGCAGCGAGCTGCGCCTCCGCCAGTCGGCCATCTTGTAGACGCGGTACCCGCCGAAGCGAACGTTGGCGCCGAAGTCGCTCGCCGAGACCTGGATCTCGGGACGATTGTCCCATTCGATGCGGATCGCGTTGTCGAGCGGGGTGGTCCGGAATCCGGGCGGCGGCGGCAGATCGGCGGCTTCGAGCCAGCGATCGCGCGTCTCCTTGCCGCCGACTCCGGTGCACGAGTTGCAGTCGGCGTCGGTCCAGATGCAGTGGTCGGAGGTGTAGAGCTGGGGACTTTCGCCGGGCGCGACATCGGGCGGAAACTTCGATGGACAGTGGGGATCCCACATGAAGCTGAACCCGGGTGGCGCGCTGATGCACACCTCGTGGCCCACCCGGCCGGAGACCCCCGCGTACCACTCGTTGGCGGATCCGGGCGGGTTGATGTCCGGTATGAGATTGCGGGTCAGACCGTGCTGCGAGATTGCCGCGTTGGCCATCCGCGTCGCGATCGCGTCGGGATCGAGCGTGCCCACCAGCGCGATCGAGAACTCGAGCGACTGCCCGGGCTCGAGCCTCGCGAACGGTCCGCACGAGACCAGGACGGCATAGTCGGCGCGGAGGTCGGTCGAAGCACCCTCGAGCGCGCCGGACAGCGCCTCGTAGCGATCGCGGTCGACCAGAGGCGGTCCGCCATCCTCCGGCAGACGGCCGCGCGCGAATACCGTGTAACGGAACCCCACTTTCGTCGGTGCGCGTGCGTAGGACGCGGCGGGCGTAATGAAGCCCAGCGGGTCGATCGTGTGGTCGAGGCCGACCACCGCGACGTAGGGCAGCCCGGATCCGTCCACCCCGTCGTGCACGACGGGAACGGTGGCGGTGAGCACGGTCGGGCACGGCCCGCCAGCCACGGGAATGCCGCCCGCCGTGATGTTCTGCGCTCCTTCGAACGCCGTCCCGCGATAGACGACGTTCTCGACCCGGTCGTCGAGGTGCCCGCGCCGGTCGTTGCGGCCGCGGGAGTCGAGATCCGCGTAGGTCCCCAGATAGAGGTTCCGCAGGAGCTGGTTGCCGTGATTCTTGATCTTGAACGTCACCCCCACCACCCCCTCGAAGCCCGGCGCCGACCACACGTAGGCCTCCTGGTGGACGTCGAGGCCGAGCGGCACGTGCGACTCGCCACCCTCGTAGAAATAGCTCACGGCCTCCGGCCGATCGTCGACGTAGTTGGCCGCCGTCATCTGGTGGCTGAAAAGCCCGATGTCCTCGTCGACCTCGCCGTCGGCGTCATTGTCCCGGCCGTCCAGCGTCTCCTCGTCGACCGCTCCGTCGCCGTCGTCGTCCACGAAACGCTTGGCGCCGAGCCGGCCCTTCTCCGCAATCAGCACCGTGTCATCGGGCGCCAGCGTCGGGCGCCATTCCAGGATGGGCCCGCCGGAGACCCGGTGCTCGCCGCCGGGAAGCACCGCACCCACCCAGAGCTGCGCGTGATTCAGCGCCTCGTAGCCACTGCCGGGCTCGATCTCGAACGACGGGTCGAACGACAGCCCGGTGTCGAAGAAGGCGTTGCCCAGGATGCCGGCGTTGGTGTTCACGACGATGATCTTTCGGCTTCGAATAGCCTGGAACAGGCGCAAGGTGGAGCGTGGTTGGCCCACCAGGCGGCGGATCGCGGCCGAGCGTTCGAAGGCA
>DAIUEO010000210.1:0-2895 GCA_036845125.1 Candidatus Eiseniibacteriota bacterium
TACGGCGGCGGTGCGCTACAACCTGACCGCCTTCGATCTCGTGACCGGGGAGCCCACCGTCTGGTATCCGAATGAGACCGCGCACTGGATTCAGGTGAGCCGCCAGCACATCAGTGCGCTGGTGGCGAACGGCTCGACGGTGTACGTGGGCGGCCGTTTCAATCAGCTGGCCGGGCAGACGCGCAACTACCTCGGGGCGTTCGACGTCGCGACCGGGGATGTGACCGACTGGAACCCGAGTGCAAACGATTCAGTCACGGTGATCGCGCTGCGAGAGAACACGGTATTTGTCGGCGGGACCTTCAATCACATCGGAGGGGAGCAACGGAACGGTCTTGCCGCGCTCAACGCTGCCGCGCACGACTCCACGGACGGCATTACGACCGCATGGGATCCGAACCCCTGGCCTCCTTCGAATCCCGATCCGGGCGGAGATCCTTATAACGGAGTTCACCATTCCACGGGCCCGATCCACACCATCGCCACGAGCGGGAGCACGGTCTACGTCGGTGGTCCCTTCGGCGCCATGGGCGGCTCTCCCGGGCAAGGCGGGGTGTTGCGGAACTTCCTCGCAGCGCTCGACGCTACGACCGGGCTCCCCACCGCGTGGGAACCTGTTGTCCTCTATCCGGGAATGCCGTTTCTGGACGTGTCGACGATGGCCGTGAACGAAGGCGCCGTGTACGTGGGCGGAAACTTCCCCAGCATCGGCGGACAAGAGCGCGGGAACCTCGCGGCCCTGGATTCCGAGACCGGGGTCGTCACCGAATGGAATCCCGGCCCCGATGGCCCCGTTTCGGCCATCCTGGTCGACGGCGGGTCCGCGGTCGTCTACGCGGGCGGCAGCTTCCGTTCGATCGGCGGCCAGCCGCAGAGCGGCATCGCGGCCATCGGCGATCTCAGCACGCCCACGCTGGTTTCGCTGATGAGCGCGGACGCGATGCCCGGTCACGTGCTGCTCGCCTGGTACAGCGGGGAGCGAGGCGTCGCGACGGCGACGGTCCATCGCCGCACCTCGACGAGCGACTGGAGCGCCATCGCCACGATCGCGGACAACGGAGCCGGCCGGCTCGCCTACGAGGACACGCAGGTGAGCGCGGGTACCCGCTACGGCTACCGGCTGGGGGTGGTGAGCCACGGGATCGAGTCGTTCCTGGGCGAGACCTGGGTGGAGGTCCCGCCCGCACTCGGCTTCGCGCTCACGGGTCCGCGTCCCAACCCTTCAGTTGGTGAGGTCAGCGCCGTCTTCTCGCTGCCGGACGCTACTCCTGCACGGCTCGAGTTGATGGACATCGCCGGGCGGCGGATCGCCACCCGCGAAGTGGGAGCGCTGGGCCCGGGGAATCACGTCGTGCCCCTCGCGCCGGGTCACCCGCTCCCGGGCGGCATCTATCTGCTGCGACTCACGCGGGGCGGCCGCTCGCTCTCGGCACGAGTCATCGTCCTTCGCTGAACCGGGAAGGGCACTGGCCCGCCCAAATCATCCCGGGTATCGTGCGGCCATGCCTCTGCGATTCGGCCACGCCATGCTCGAGCAATGGGCGCTCGAGCCCGAGACGCTGTACCTGAATCACGGCACCGTGGGGGCCACGCCACGGGTCGTCCTCAAGGCGCAGCGCGCGATCCACGACGAGATCGAGCGCCAGCCGTCGCGCTTCCTGCTCCGCGAGCTGACCGTGCTCGGCCACGGGCCGCGGCCGGAACGCCCACGTCGCATGCGGGTCGCCGCGCAGGCCGTCGCCGAGTTCTTCGGCGCCTCGGGTGACGACCTCGTGTTCGTGGACAACGCCACCACCGGCGCCAACACCGTACTGCGCTCGCTCGCCTTCGGGCCCGGCGACGAGATCCTCGTCACCGACCTCACGTACGGCGCGGTGACCAACGCCGCCACCTACACGGCGCGTCGAGTCGGAGCCAAGGTGGTGCGCGCGGAGATCCCGGGGCCGCCGTTCACGCCTGAAGCCACCCTCGCCGCGATTCTCGGCGCCCTCACGCCGCGTACTCGGCTCGCGATCGTCGACCACATCACGTCCGAATCGGCGCTCGTCATGCCGCTCGCGGAGATCGTCCGCGGCTGTCACGCGCGCGGCGTCGCGGTCGCGGTGGACGGGGCTCATGCACCCGGGGCCATCGCCCTCGACATCCCGTCGTTCGGCGCCGACTGGTACTTCGGCAACCTCCACAAGTGGGCGTGGGCGCCGCGCAGCTCGGCGATCTTCTGGGTGCGGCCCGACCGCCAGGCGGAAACCCATCCCAACGTCATCTCGTGGGGCCTCGACCAGGGCTTCACCACCGAGTTCGACCTCGTGGGCACCCGGGATCCTTCGCCGTTTCTGGCGGCCCCCGCGGCGCTCGACTTCATGCGAAGCCTGGGCGTTGGAGCGGTGCAGGAATGGAATCATGCGCTTGCGATGCAGGGCGCCCGGCTGCTGGCGAATCGCTGGGGCACGGAGTTCACGGCGCCCGAGTCGATGATCGGCACCATGGCCTCGGTGCCCCTTCCCGAGCGACTGGGCTCGACGCCGCCCGAGGCGAAGGCGCTGCGCGATGCGCTCCTCGACGAGGGAATCGAAATCCAGATGCACGCCACGCGTGGCCGGATGTGGGCGCGCATCTCGGCCCAGATCTACAACGAGATCGCCGACTACGAGCGGCTGGCCGAGGCCGTCATGAGCCGCGCGGGCGAAGTCCGCACCGGCTGATGGCCTCGCGCGACCTGGCCGGGATGACCTTCGAAGAGGTGGCCCGTCTCGAGCGCTCCCGCACGGTCGCGATCCTGCCGGTCGGCGCGATCGAGGCGCACGGACCGCACCTGCCGCTCGTGACCGACGGGATCATCGCCGAGGCCATGGCGCGCGCCGCCGTCGGCGCGCTCGAGGAGGCCGGGCAGGCGGC
>DAIUEO010000211.1:0-2829 GCA_036845125.1 Candidatus Eiseniibacteriota bacterium
GGAGGCGTCGATCTGCTGTTCGGCGCGTCCCCCGGGAAGGGTCGCGAGCGCGGCGGCCACGCCGGCGCCGAGAGCGGCAATGCGGTCGTCGATGACGAGGAGGTCGCCCATGGCGACCGTTCCCGCCGGATCCATCGCGACCAGCGTTCCGGAATGGATCAGCATGCTGCCCAGAAGTAGCCTCCCTGCGATTGGGCCCCGCCGTCTTCCCTGGCGGCAGGTGTCCCGCACGTTACCTCAGGTTCATCCTTGATTGCACCGGGTCCGACGCGAGCCTAGGCTTTCACCATGTCCACCTCACCCTTGCCCCTCATCCAAGCCGTGGACGTGAGCGACGCCCTCAGTGGAATCAGGGCCATTGCCCACCTCCCGCACGCCTTCACGCTCCACTCGGGGCTGCTCGATGACCGCTCGCGATGGACGTTCTTCGGCGCCGATCCGTTCGCGGTCTATCGCGGCGACGATCTCGACGGCGCCTTCGCGCGCTACCGCGAGCTGGCGACACGCGTGCGACGCGAGGACCGCCCGGCGGGCGTGGTGCCGTTCAGCGGCGGCGCGGTGGGGTACTGGAGCTACGACTTCGGGCGTCGCTTCGAGCAGCTGCCGTCCATCGCGCGCGACGATCTCGGCCTGCCGGATTTCGTGATCGCCTTCTACGACGTGATCGGGGTCCACGATCACGTCTCGCGCTCGACCTGGCTGTTCTCGAGCGGGCTCCCCTTCGACGACGAGCGGCGGGCGGTGCACGCGCGGGAGCGACTGGAGCAGTTCCAGGACCTGCTCTGGAAATCGGCGCGCAGAGCGCCCCGGCGCCCGGCGCCCTGTCCGCGGATCGCGCGCTCGACGTTCGCACCCGACGATTTCCGCCGCGCGGTGGTGACCATCAAGGATCACATCGCGAGCGGCGACATCTTCCAGGCCAATCTTTCCCAGCGCTGGACCGTGCCGCTCGAAGCCGGTGAGCCGGGATTCGCGCTCGATCTCTTCCAGGCGCTGGTCGACCGCTCGCCGGCGCCGTTCTCGGCCTACCTCGACTGCGGCGATCACACAGTGGTGTCCGGAAGCCCGGAGCGGTTCCTCGAGCTGCGCGGCCGCCGGATCGAGACGCGTCCCATCAAGGGCACGCGGCCGCGGAGCGCCGATCCCGTCCAGGACCGCCGCCTGCGCGAGGAGCTGCTGAAGAGCCCCAAGGACCGGGCGGAGAACGTGATGATCGTCGACGTGCTGCGAAACGACCTCGGCCGCGTGTGCGAGACCGGCTCGGTCGAGACCCGCGCGCTTTGCGAGCTCGAGACGTTCCCCCAGGTGTTCCATCTCACCTCGACCGTGACCGGCACGCTGCGCCGCGACTACGATGCGTTCGATCTTCTCAAGGCCTCGTTCCCCGGCGGCTCGATCACCGGTGCCCCCAAGATCCGCGCCATGGAGATCCTCGATGCGCTCGAGCCGGTGCGCCGCCACGTCTACACCGGCGCGATCGGCTACCTCGACTGGAGCGGCAGCGCCGACTGGAACATCGCGATCCGCACCGCGCTCGTGACGCCGGACGCCGTGCACTTCGCGGCGGGCGGCGGCATCACCATCGACTCCGATCCCGACGAGGAGCTGGCCGAGACCCTGCACAAGGCGGAGGGCATGCGGCTCGCGCTGTCGGAGGTGCTCGCTCCGGTCGAGCTGCCCTCGGGAGCGGTGCACGCGTGAACCCACGCCCGGTGCCGGCGGGGCGGGACCAGCTCTCCCGCGCGCCGGACCGGATGCTGTGGGTGAACGGAACGCTCGCGCGCGGCCCGGCGGCGGTGCTCTCGGCGTTCGATCGCGGCGCGCGGAATGGTGAAGGTCTGTTCGAGACGATCCGCGTCGAAGGCGGCGCCCCGCGGCTCTGGCTCCGGCATCTCGAGCGCCTCGTGCTCTCGTGCGCGGAGCTGGGCTTCCCGGTGCCTCCGGCGCCGGCGGTGCTGAGGAGCGCGCTCGCCGAGACCCTCGAAGCGAACCAGCTCACCGACGCCGCCGCGCGCATCACGGTGACCCGCGGCATCCCCGGCCGCCGGCCGACCCCGTGCGGATGTTGGATCGAAGCGGAGCCGCTTGCCGGGCGGCTCTGGCTGCATGGAGAACGCACCGGGGCGGTCGCGACATTCTCGCGCATTCCATTCGTGCCCGGGTTCCTCGGCCGCCACAAGACCACGAGCCGGCTCGCCTACCAGATCGCCTTCGAGGAGGCGCGCGCCGTGGGCGCCGACGAGGCGCTGCTCGTGAGTCCCGAGGGCGCGGTGCTGGAGGGCTCGGTCACGAACGTTTTCGCGGTGTTCGGTGGCGAGGTGCGGACGCCGCCGCTCTCGTCGGGCATCCTGCCCGGGGTGATGCGGCGAACGGTCCTGGAACGATGTCGCGCTCTCGGCATCGAACCCAGTGAGGTCCGGCTTGCTCCCGCCGACCTGATGGGAGCTGACGAGGTGTTCCTCACCAACGCGCTTCAGCAGGTGGCACCGCTCCGCCGCCTGGGGGAACGCGAGTGGGAGGCCGCACCGATCGCCTCCCGCCTCGGAACGGCGGCTACGCCGGCCGATATTGTCGGGACCCAATCATGAGATCGAAGAACGTAGGCAGCGGCCGGCTCGAGAACCTGGTCCCCCACATCCTGCGGGGCCAGTTCATCCGTCCCGGTTTCGTCCAGATGAGCCTCCGGCTCGGCGTGGCCCAGCAGATGCCCTCCTGGGCCAAGCTCCAGTTCACGCATGCCGGCGTGCCGCCCGAGGATCTCGAGAAGGTGCTCGGGCGGATCACGAGCCTCGAGACCTGGGTGGGCGAATGGGAGCACGCGGGCCGCGA
>DAIUEO010000212.1:0-2699 GCA_036845125.1 Candidatus Eiseniibacteriota bacterium
GTCAGCTTGAATGTCCGCCGGGTGCGCCGGTCCAGGTTCCAGATCGCGATCTGGTTGCCGGGGTAGAGGCCAGCCGCGGTGCGCCCGTCGGTCGCAACCGCGATCGAGACCGCGCCGTCGAGCGGGGCCACCACCGTTGCGCCGGCAATGTCGACGATGCCGCCGCCGAGTGCGTACTTGCCGTCCGGGGTCACCGCGAGATCGAGCACCGGCGCCGCCGCGCTCACCGAAGTCGAGAACGTGCGGTTGGGATTCCAGAGCTGGACCTCGTGCACGCCGGCCGTCACCTCCGCGCCGACCAGCACGTAGCGTCCGAGCGGATCCGTGGCGATGCTGTGCGCGGTGCCGACCGTCACCCCGCCGAACGGAGTCGACGTGCCGAAGCCCGGGCTCTCGGAGTCGACATCCAGCTCGAGGAGGCCGCCGGCATCGCTCGCGATCCACAGGCCGCGGCTGTCGGGCGTGAACCCGACGTCGTGGATGACGGCCGCACCTGCGAACGAAGCGCCGTCCACGAGCCGCGTGCCCACCGCGTGCGTCGCGTCGGGCTCCACCTGGTAGACGTCGACCAGCGCGCAGGAGGGCCCCTGCCGCACCACCGCCAGCAGCTCGCCGTCGGGGGATAGGCAGAGCTGCTCGAGTGCCCCGTCCCCGAAGCCAAAGCACGCCGCATCCACCGGATCGAGGCTCAGCAGGGTCGCGCTCGGGTTGAGGGCGGTGAGTCGCGACACCACGTCGAACGGGATCGACAGCGACCGACTCGACGCCAGGCCGGGCGTGGTGATCGCGATCGGAGCCGAGCGGGCGTCCATCGCGGGCACGCGCACCGCGAGGCCCGCCGCGGTCTCGTTGACGTTGCTCAGGGTGGTGAGCGCCTCCGGCCCGAGGTCCACGGTCGAATTCGCCGGCAGCGCGCCTCCGATGGTGGCGATCGCCACCACGTCGCCCGGCATGGCGGTGGCCGGCACTGCGCGCACCGGCGTCACCGTGGCGGAGACTCCATAGAGGCCGATGCTCCCGTCGCTGCGATTGGCGGTCGCGACCAGGTCGCCGCTCGCGCTCACCGCCACCGCCACCGGCGAGCCGCCGGTGGACACGTTGGCCACCAGGACCGGCACGGGCTGGGTGACGTCCACCACCTGGAGCAGGTCGAGGCCGGAGTTGGCGATGAACGCGGTCGCGCCGTCGGGACGGATTGCGAGGTCGCGCGCGTCGCCACCCACCTCGACGCTCGACGAAGCCCCGCCGAGCGGGTTACCGACCGTGAAGGACCCCGCGTTCTCGCCCGGTGCGCTCGCGAGCACGCGGCTTCCACTCGGGGTGACCGCGAGACCCCCGGCGCCCGGAGCCGCGCTCACCACGGTGACGATCGTGGTGGTGTCGAGATCCACCGACACGACCCCCATGTTCGAGGTCGAGGCGATCAGGCGGTCGCGCTTGGAATCGTAGCCGATGCCCCCGGTGAAGAACGCGCCCGTCACCGTGATCTCGCGAAGCAGGTGGCGGTAGGTGACGCTCGTCGCATCGAGGTCCATCTCGTACAGGACGTCCGTGACCTGGTCGGCGGCGTAGCCGCGACGCCCGTTGGGGTTCAGCACCAGCCCGTCGGGGGAGCCCGGGATCGGGATCGTGGCGAGTGGCTGGCCGTAGGTGCCGCTGCCGGGATCGGTGTCGAGTTCGACGACGTCCATGCTGTCCGGCCGCGTCGCGTAGCCACGCAGCCCGTTGGGGGCGAGCGCCAGCCGGCTCGCGCGGCCGATGTTCGTGACTCGCGCCTCGCGATAGAACGGAAGCAGCGGGTTCAGGTTCACGCGCACGAAGCCGCCGTCGCCGGTCGCGTACACCGCGTCCGCTTCCGGCGCCACCGCGACATCGTTGAGCGGGAAGCCCGCCGTCAAGGCGTTGCCATTCGGGGACGGCGCCTCGACGCTCGAGGTGAGCAGCGTGAACGAGAAGAGATTGCTCTCGTCGCTGGAGACGGACACCTTGATCGGACCGGTGACTGCGTCGCCCGGTACCTCGGCCACCATGCTGGTGGGCGTCACCTGGGAGCCGAGCACATATCCGGCGAACCCGCCCGCGGTGCTGAAGTAGACGCGGTTCTCGATGCCGGGCGAAGCGTCGTAGCCGGTGCCGGTGAGCGTGAGCAACGCTCCGGCCGGTGCTTCCCGCGGCGAGACGTCGCCGATCGAGACGGGGGGCTGGGACTCCGTCGTGAACGTCACGAGGTAATTGGAGGCGAGCGGATTGCCGGCGACGTCCTGGAGTGCCGTGGTCAGCTCGACTTCGTAGGTGGTCGAGAAGCTGAGCGGATCGTCGGGAACGAACACGAAGCTGAGGCCCGGCGTGAGGAGCTGGCCGTGTCCGCCCAGGCTCGAGCCACCCGACGGGCGGAGCTTGAAGGCGGCGCCCAGCGTGCCCGGGAGGACGCTCTCGTCGAAGGTGACGAGGATCGGCGTGTCGATGCGGACGCCGGTCGTGCCGCCGTCCGGCGAGACGGACGCCACGGTCGGCGGCGTGGCGTCGATGTTGGAGACCAGGTTCGCGGTGGGGGACGTGCCGATGCTGACGGCGACGGTGCAAGCGCGCCCGCCCCTCGAGTCGGCGCCGGTGGCGCCGGCTCGTCGGGTGGTCTCAATTCCCCCAGCGCGGGATCGGGCGCAAAGTCCGCGCCGTCCGTACCCTCGACCGGCGGCAAG
>DAIUEO010000213.1:0-2665 GCA_036845125.1 Candidatus Eiseniibacteriota bacterium
ACGAGCGCTCGCAGATCAAGAACCGCGCGAAGGCGATGAAGGTGCTGCGCGCGCGACTCTACGACCTGAAGCTTCAGGAACAGCAGGCGAAGCAGGCGGCGCAGCGCCGCTCGCAGGTCTCGACCGGAGATCGCAGCGCCAAGATCCGGACCTACAACTTCCCCCAGAGCCGGGTCACCGATCACCGCATCAACCTCACCATCCACAACCTGTCCGACGTGGTGGAGGGCGACCTCGACGAGCTGACCGAGGCGCTCTCGGCTGCCGACTCCGCCGAACGTCTGGAACGGCTCGGCGAAACCGAGGCGAGCCGGAACTGATGCGCTCCTGCCGGCGTCCGCCGGCCGGTTCCATCGTCCACACGCTGACGCCGCGGTCTCCTCCGCGCGTGGCTTTCACGGTGCTTACATCGCGGCACCGCTCGTGCAATGAAATCACGCGCCACGCCCCCCAAGTCCGAGGAGAGCGCCGTGAGCTCTGCACCTTCGATTCCGGGCGTCCGCCCCGCCGTTCCCCTGCCGCGCACCTTCATCGCGATCCTCTTCATTGCACTCTGCTGGGGCGTGGTATCCGCCGCCGGTGCGCGCTCGGCCTTCGCCGAGCTGGGCCCGCTGCCGATCCCGCTGCCCGTCGTCGCGGTGCTCTCGATCTTCAGCAAGGCGGTGGGCGTCCTGGCCGAGGTCAGTTTCTACTGGACGTGGTGGACCGCAGCCGGCGCGCGAATCCGCTTCGGCCCGCTCGTCTTGTGGATCGCCTCCGCGTCGCTGGTGGATGTCGGGTCCGAATGCGTGCGGCTCGTCGCGGTGGCGTCACCGGATTCGGCGGCCTGGCTCGCGCTGTTCACCGGAGGCCAGGCTTCGCGGGAGCTGATGGAGGATTGGCCGTCCATCATGCGCATGGCGTTCGGCGCCACCGGCCTGCTCACGCTCGTCCGCATCGCCATCACGGCGCTCGGCCAGGCCCGTGAGACCGGGCATCGGCTGCGCGGGCCACTGGCACTCACCGCAACCGTGTACGTCACCTCGCGGGTGCTGGTGGCCCTGTTTATCGACGCGTTGCGCGGCGGGAGCCCGCTGTGATCTCACGGCCGCTCACCGGCTGGTTGTGGCGCAGCACCATCGTGCTCGCGACGCTGGTGTCGCTGGCTTCGCTGACGTGGACGCGGCACCAGCGTGCGCTCGAACCGTGGGAGAAGCCGCGCTGGGAGCCTTCTCAATTCACCGAGATCGTCGCATCGCCGGAAACGAACCACGACGGGGAGACGTGGGTCGTACCGGTGAACCTCGGGTGCGGAAGCTGCTTCCGGCGGATCGAGCGCCTCGTGGCGGACGCTGCGCCTGAGACCCGTGTCGCAGTCGCCGCGCTGATCGTGGACACGCCGAGCCGGCCGCTCGCCGATCTGCTCGAGCATCGCGGGGTTCGCCGCGTGTACTGGGACGAGCATCAGGTGTGGCGCCGGCGCTGGGGGCATGCGCTCTATGGAGAGGTGCTGGTGTTCGGGCGCGACGGATCGCTCCGGATCACGGTGCCGCCGGGCATGAACCCGACAGCGCCACGATTCGCTGCTCACGCCCCCGGCAAAACTCCGAGATGAGAGAGGAGGGACGGCAATGGACTACGCGGAACGCTTCGGCGCGTGCATGGAGCTGACCGAAGGCGTCGGTCTCCGAGGCGTGATGTTCTGCCTGTGGCTCGTGTTCTGCACCGACTAGCGCCGCGCGGCCGGACACCGGCCGGCGGTCACCGACAGACGAGGGGAGGGGTGGGATGAACCGGATGGGAGCCTGCACGGCGATCGCCGAGTCCGCGTTCGGTAACTGGTTCGTGGCAGCCATGGTGTGTCTCTTCATCGTGGCGAGCTGCGATTACGCATGAAGGAGACGTGGAATGGAAGCCAATGGATGGAGGGAGCTGATCGAGTACGGCAGCTGCGCGGTCGGGATGTTCATGGCCTTCAACGCTGCGATGGCGGTGAACGCAAGTCTCCAGTGCGCGCGCCTCTTCGTCGCCGAGTCGTGGTAGCTCCCGGAAAGGAATCCGAATCATGGAGTTCGTTGAGCTGACGAAAATGGGCGTGCTGGCCGCGGTGGGGTGCGGTCTCGGGATCAAGGCCATGGTGCTGACCGGCGGCGTGAACGTGGGAGTGAACGCCGCCGCGGTGGGCATGTGTCTCTTCATGATCATCGACGCCTGGGGGGCGTGAGCCGGGTCCTGAGACGGGCGGCACGCTGAAGTATGTTCCCGGCGTGACGCTCACGATCGGACAGGTTCTCGAGGCGGCTGCCGAACGGCTGGCTCCTTCGCCCACGGCCCGGGCCGATGCGGAGGAGCTGGTCGGCCGTCTGCTCGGCCGGAAGCGCGCCGAGCTCTACCTCGAGCGTGCGACACCGCTCGATGCATCAGCCGAGCGCAGGCTCGAAGCGTGGATCGCGCGCCGTCTCGCCGGCGAGCCGGTCCAATACATCACCGGCCGCGCCGCGTTTCGCGGGCTCGACCTCGAGGTCAGCCCCGCGGTCCTGATCCCGCGCCCCGAAACCGAAGTGCTGGTCGAGGTCGCCCTCGAAGCGCTCCGGGCCGAGGCCGGGCGCTGGCCGTCCCCGCGCGTGCTCGACCTCGGAACCGGATCGGGCGCGATCGCGCTCGCGATCGCCGCCGAGTATCCGGC
>DAIUEO010000214.1:0-2611 GCA_036845125.1 Candidatus Eiseniibacteriota bacterium
CCTGGGCACCGGCCTCCTGCCGTTCCTGCCCGGCGACCTGATCAAGTCATCACTCGCTGCGCTCGCGTTCCCGGGGCTGTGGCGGCTGATGAACCGGCGTTCGTCGTAAGCGGCGCCACTCCACCGTGACCGAAATCCGCAGCATCACCGTGCTCGGCGCCGGCATCATGGGGCGCGGGGTCGCCTACGTCGCGGCGCTCGGCGGCTATCACACCGTGCTGCAGGACACGAGCGCCGAGGCGCTCGAGCGCGGCATCGCGGACATCACCGCGATTCTCGAGAAGGGCGTGGCAACCCGGAAGGTCGACGAGGCCGACGCGGTTCAGGCCCGCAAGCGGCTCCAGCCGGTGCGCGATCTCGACGAGGCGGTGCGCGGTGCCGACCTCGTGATCGAAGCGGTGCCCGAGCGGATCGATCTCAAGGTCGAGATCTTCGCGCGGCTCGACAAGGTGACGAAGCCGCACGCGATCCTGGCGTCGAACACCTCCTCGCTCTCGATCACGGAGATGGCGGCGGCCACGCGACGACCGCAGCAGGTGGTCGGCATGCACTTCTTCAATCCCGTGCATCGGATGAAGCTGCTCGAGGTGGTGCGCGCCCTCGAGACGAGCGAAGCGACCATCGCCGCCGCGTACGCAGTCGGCGCGCGCATGGGCAAGGAATGCGTCACCGTCCGCGAGTCCCCCGGCTTCGTGACCAGCCGCATCAACGCGATGATCGGGAACGAGGCCTTCTACATGCTGCAGGAAGGCGTGGCGAGCGCGCGCGACATCGACCAGGCGCTCAAGCTCGGGCTCAACCACCCGATGGGCCCGTTCGAGCTGGTGGATCTCGTCGGGCTCGACACCCGGCTTTCGATCCTCAAGTTCCTGCACCGCACGCTGGGCGAGAAGTTCCGTCCCTGCCCGCTGCTCGAGCAGTACGTCGCCGCCGGGCGTCTCGGCCGCAAAACCGGCCGCGGCGTGTACGAGTACTCCCAGGACTGATCGCAGGCCACCGCAACCCTTTGCCCGCTCCGGACACGGAATGCGGGCGGCGGGGTAGAAGATCCTGCTTCCCCTCGATCGGGCAATGGGAGATGCGGGCCTTGAGAGTCCTCACACTGGCCGCCGCGTTCCTTGTTACTGCGTTGCCGGCGTCGGCCTCAGTTTTCGAGAACCTGCACGTCGGGGTCGAGGCCGGCACCACATTTCCGGCCGACCCCAACCAGTACAGCTCCAACTGGGATGCCTCGCGCGGCTTCGGCGCACTGCTGGTCTACGATCTGTCCCCGCGCTCGGCACTGGTCCTGCGCTACGAGCAGGATCAGCACGAGTTCAACGGCCAGGCATACTCGACCTTCGGCGCTGACCAGGTGATCGGGAGTGACGCCACCTTCAACGGTGTCTGGGTCGGGGTCCGGCGGCATCACGAGGAGGGCCTCCTGCGGGCCCATGTCGCGCTCTACCTGGGAGGCGTCTATCGTGACGGACGTCAGGCGACGTTGATCTATCCGACCCGGACCGAGACCCACGGGGAGGCCGACCGATGGCTCAGCGCATACGGAATTGGAGCCGGACTCACGCTGTCGCTCGAACACCTTCCCGATGTGTTCGTCGAAGCGCGCATGCTGTGGATGGAGCCCGAGCAACAGGTGCCGATCCGCGCCGGGCTGGTGTACCCATGAGGCTCGTGTTCTGCATGGCGCTGTTGGCCTTCGCGCCGGAAGCGCTGGCCCAGGAAGCACCAGCCGAGAAACGAGCGTATTTCGTGACCGCGGGCGCGAGCCGGCTCATGGATTTCCGCGACGCCACGGTCAACGGCTTCAACTTCGGAGCCGGCATGGACCTCTTTGCGAGCCCCTATCTGCGGGGCGCCGTCCGGCTCGACACACACATGTTCCGCGAGTCCGGCTTCACGGTTCACAACATGGTCGCGGTCGGCTCGCTGCGCGCGCTCTTGGGAAGCGGGTTCGCGCGGCCCTATGGCGAGGTGGCGTTCGGCCTCACCACCTCCAGCGGCTCCGAGGTGCCGTTCGGCACCGAGATGAGCGCCGGACTCGAATGGACCGCGGGCGGAAAGACGGCGTTCCTGGGCTACACGGCCACGAGCGCCGAGGAGCCGATGCAGTCGCTGCGACTGGGAATGCGCATTCCTTGAAAGGGTGCGCGGTGCTTCTGGCCGCCATCCTCTTCGCCGCCCCGGGAGCTGCGGAGCCGGGCCCGCGCGGTGTCTTCATCACGGCGGGTCCGACGTTTCCGCGTGAGAGCGGCAAGCTGCACGACGATCCGGGCTGGAGCGTCGGATTCGGCTTCGAGCTGTCCGCGGAGTCGTACCTGCGAAGCTCGCTCCAGATCGATGTCCACACGCTGACCGAGAAGGATCAGGCCACTCCGTCCGCACCGGTCGGCGAGAAGAGCTGGCAGGGCTTCGATCTTCTTCTCGGCCTGCGCATGTTTCCCACCACGTCGCGGGTCCGTCCCTATGCCGACGTGGCGTTCGGACTGTTCCCCACCGGAGGCACGGCGGAGACGCTGCCGATCGGCGCCCGGTACGGAATCGGCGTCGAATGGCGGACCGGATGGCGCAACGGCGGACCCACGCTGAGCCTCGACGGCTCGTTTCTGCAGTC
>DAIUEO010000215.1:0-1604 GCA_036845125.1 Candidatus Eiseniibacteriota bacterium
CGCGCTCGACCGCGCGCTGGAGCTCGTCGTGCAGGCGGTGGATCTGCCGGGTGCGCGCGATGCCCTCCCCTTCGCGGGTCGGGGCCTTGCCGCGATGGCGGGTGTCGCCGTGAATGCGCCGCAGCAGCGGACGGAGCTGGAACTGGAACGCCGTGTAGCACTCCGCGCAACCGAGCCGGCCGGTCTCCTTGAACGAGGAGTAGCGCAGCCCGCAGCGCGGACACTCGACGGAGCCGACGCGCTCCTCCTCGGTGGTGGTCATGCCGTCCACCATCCCGGCCAGCAGGTCGGCGATGTCGAACTTGTGCTTCTTGCCGGCGGCGTGGAGACCCTTCTCCTCGGCACACCGCTCGCACACGTGGATCTCGGACATCGTGTTGTCGTGGATTTCCGTGAAGTGGACCGTCGCCGGGTTCTTCCCACACACCTGGCACTGCATGGCCATGTCAGCGCCCCCCGCCCGCGGCCAGCCGGCCGCTTTCCAGGACGAGGGTGCGGTCGGCCAAAGCCGCCAGGCGCTCATTGTGGGTGACGACCACCAGGGTCTGTCCGCGATCTCTCGCGAGGGACGCGAGGAGGTCGTGGAGCGCGTTCGCGCCGGCCGCGTCCAGGTTGCCGGACGGCTCGTCGGCGAGAATCAGCTCCGGGGTGGCCGCCAGCGCGCGCGCCACGGCGACGCGCTGGGCCTCGCCGCCCGAGAGCTCGGCGGGTACGTGTTCCCAGCGCTCCGAGAGTCCGACCGCCCCCAGCACCTCGCGGGCCCGGTTCCGGGCGTCCTCGCGCGGCTGGCCGCCGATCAACAGGGGCATCATGACGTTCTCCTCGGCCGTGAACTCGGGCAGCAGATGATGGAATTGGAACACGAACCCGAGCGAACGCGCCCGGAACGCAGCAAGCTCCCGCTCCCCCATCTGGTCCACCCGGCGGCCCCGGACTCGAATCGTTCCCTCGTCGGGCGAGTCGAGTGTCCCGAGAATGTTCAGCAGCGTGCTCTTGCCGGACCCTGAGACCCCCAGCACCGCCCACATTGCTCCGCGCGGGACCGCAAGGTCAACTCCACGAAGCACAGGCAATTGTCCGCCCGGGCTCATGTAGGACTTTGAGATCCCCTCGGCTTCCAGAGCCAGCTCCATCAGGTCTTATCGGCACCTTTCTTACGGTTGATCAGCCGCGGTTCTTGGATGCGGTCAGGTCTGCTTTCGGATCGCGTCCACTGGATCGAGCCGTGAAGCCCGCCAGGCGGGATACCAGGCCGCCACCAGGCACAGCGCCAGGGCCGCTGCGACCACCGCCGCAAAATCGCCGGCTTCCGGCCGCACCGGGAGTTTCTCGATGAAGTACACGTCACCCGGAAGGCGCACGATCGGATAGCGCGCGAGCGCCAGGATCAACCCTCCTCCGAGCAGCACCCCGAGCAGAGTGCCCAGCCCGCCGATCAGGATGCCCTCCCACAGGAATATGCGCATCACCGCGCCGCGCGTCGCGCCGAGGCTCTTCAGCACGCCGATGTCGCGGCGCTTCTCGAGCACCACCATGAACAGCGTGCTCACGATGTTGAACGCAGCCACCAGCACGATGAGCGCGAGGATCACGAACATGACGGT
>DAIUEO010000215.1:1614-2091 GCA_036845125.1 Candidatus Eiseniibacteriota bacterium
CGAGCTTCATCCAGGTGAACAGGTTCCGATTCAGCTCGATCCAGTTGTTGACCCTCAGGCCCGGCCGGCCCACCGCGCGCAGGATCTCGGCCCCCACCCGGGGCGCATCGAACATGTCGGCCAGGCGCACTTCGACCCCGGTCACCGCCTGCCCCAGGGCGAAGAACTCCTGCGCGGCGGAGATCGCGGTGAAGCCGAAGCTCGAGTCGTAGGTGTAGAGGCCGGAGGTGAACACGCCGACCAGCCGGAACGGGCGCAGCTTGGGCGCGAAGCCGAAGGCCGAATTGCGGTCCCCGGTGAGCGTCGCGAGCAGCACCGTGTCCCCCACCCGCGCCCCGAGGCGTGCCGCCAGCTCGGAGCCCAGCACGATGCCGGGCCGGCCGTCGGCCGTGCGGCTCGGAATCGAATCGAGCGGCGGCTGGATGTTGCGTCCGATCGTGGTCACCGAGCGCTCGGCGACCAGGCTCACCCCCTTGA
>DAIUEO010000216.1:0-1822 GCA_036845125.1 Candidatus Eiseniibacteriota bacterium
CAGGACCTCGGTGCCGGGCATGCGCGGCATGACGACGTCCGAGACCAGCAGGTCGAACCGGTACTCGACTTCCGCGGCGCGCTGGAGCGCGTCCTCGCCGTTGCCGGCTTCGATCACATGGAAGCCGGCGGCAACCAGGGCCTCGCGCACCGCCTCGCGCACCGCGTCCTCGTCTTCGACCAGCAGGATCGTTTCGTGGCTCTTCCGGTGGCGCGGCTCGAGTCCGACTGCCGCCAGCGGGGCTTCCGGGACCGCGGCCCGCGGCAGGAAGATGCGGAACGTGGTCCCCTCGCCGGGCGTGCTCTCGACCTCCACGCCGCCGCCACTGCGGCGCACGATCGCGTAGACGATCGCGAGCCCCAGTCCGGAGCCGCGACCGGTCTCCTTGGTGGTGAAGAACGGCTCGAAGATGCGCGTCCGTGTCACGGCGTCCATCCCGCAGCCGGTGTCGTTGACCGCCAGGCTGACGTAGGGACCCGGCGCGACCGCACCGCACCGCAGGCTGTCCGCCTCCGAAAGCTCCAACTCGCCCACTTCGATCGTGATGCGCCCGCCGTTGGGCATGGCCTCGCGCGAGTTCATCACCAGGTTCGTGAGGACCTGCTCGATCTGCCCGCGGTCTCCGTGGATCGGAGTGGGAGCCATGGTGCGCCCCACCTCGAGAGTGATGCCGTCCCCGATCAGGCGGCGCAGGCTCTTCGAGGCCTCGGCGACGAGCTGACCGAGGTCGATCAGCGTCGAGGTCACCATTTCCTTGCGACTGAAGGCGAGGAGCTGGCGGGTGAGCAGCGCGCCGCGGGTGCCCGCCTTCTGGATCTCCTCCGCATAGCGGCGGGCCGGGTGGTCTCCGAGCTTGATGAGCATCAGCTCGGCGTGGCCCAGGATCGCGGCCAGCAGGTTGTTGAAGTCGTGCGCGACACCACCGGCAAGTCTTCCGATCGCCTCCATCTTCTGGGCGTGGCGCAGCTCATGCTCGAGGTGCTGGCGCTCGGTGACGTTGAAGGCAACGCCGAGCGCGCCGTCGGGACGCCCGTCGGCATCCAGGATCGGCTGGTGGTGGGTCTCGAAGGCGAGCTCGCCGACCTCCACCGTGACGGTGAAGGCTTCCCCGGAGAGCACCCGCCGGAGGTTCTCGCAGATCACTGGAACGTCCTGGTACATGTCGAAGGCCGAGCGCCCCACGACCTCGCCGGCTTTCAGGCCGAGCGCTTCGAGCCCCTTGCCTTCCGAGAGCGTGAACACGCCATTGGCGTCGATGACGAACAGCACGATCGGGGCGCTCGAGATCACCGTGCCGAGCCGTTCCTCGGCGGCGCGCAGGGCCTGCTGCACGCTGCGCTGCTCGGTGAGGTCCAGGTACTCGAGCATGACCGCCTCGGAGTCCTCGAACTCCACGCGGGTGCCGCTCACGAGGACGGTACGAAGCGAGCCGTCCGCCGCGGTCAGGCGGCATTCGAACTGCGGCCAACCCTCGCCCGAGAAGAGCCGCGAGTAGCGGTTGCCCACGCGTGCCCACTCGTCGGCCGCGTGCAGATCCACGATGGGCAGGCCGTGGAGCTCCGAGGAGCTGCGGCCGGTGAGGCGGCACGCCATCGGATTGGCGAGCAGCGTCCGTCCGCTCTGCGGGTCCACCATCATGATGGCCTTGGCGCTGCGCTCGAACAGCAGGCGGTAGCGCGTCTCCGAACGGCGGATCGATTCGAGGTCGGTGAGGTCCTGGATCATCACCAGGACCTCCTCGACGCCGCCATCGGGTCTTCGGATCGGAAGCGCCGTCAGGTAGTGGCTGCCGGCTCCTTCGCCGGTGACGTGACGCAGCTCT